>JAEUMZ010000138.1 GCA_016790765.1 Betaproteobacteria bacterium | reverse complement strand
CCGGCCCGGCTGTTTCGCCGAGTACCTGGTGATCCCGGCGTTCAACGCGTTCAAGATTCCGGAGTCGATCAGTGACGACCTGGCCTCGATCTTCGACCCCTACGGCAACGCGACGCACACGGCGCTGTCGTTCAACCTGGTGGGCGAGGACGTGTTGATCACCGGCGCCGGCCCGATTGGCATCATGGCGGTGGCCATCGCGCGGCACGTCGGCGCGCGCCACATCGTGGTCACCGACGTGAACGACTATCGCCTGGGGCTGGCCATGAAGATGGGCGCAACGCGGGCCGTCAACGTCTCCAAACAGTCCTTGAAGGACACCATGGCCGAACTGGGCATGGTGGAGGGTTTCGACGTGGGGTTGGAAATGTCCGGCGTGCCCTCGGCGTTCCGCGACCTGTTGGAGAACATGAATCACGGCGGCAAGGTGGCGCTGCTCGGCATTCCGCCGGCCGACACCGCCATCGACTGGAACCAGGTCATCTTCAAGGGGCTGGAAATCAAGGGCGTGTACGGCCGCGAAATGTTCGAGACCTGGTACAAGATGGTCGCCATGCTGCAAAGCGGGCTCGATCTCTCGCCCATTCTCACGCACCGTTACCCGGTGGCGGAATTCCGCACCGGCTTCGAGGCCATGCTCTCGGGGCAATCGGGCAAGGTGGTGCTCGACTGGCGCAGTTAGGACCCCACGGACTGCATCCTGGCGCCATGCGGCCCAGTCTGGCGTAAGATTTGCGGCACAAAAAAGCCGTACATCAAATCGACTTGGGAGTTCGCATGAATCGCAAACTGCGTTGCGTCGCGGTGGGATTGGCCGCGACCCTGTGGGGTGGGGCCATGGCCCAGAACCCTGCGCCGGCCCCGTCAGCCCCGCCTGCAGCCCCGGCTGCGCCTGCCGCGGAACCCGCGCCCCCGCCGCCGCCCCCGCCGCCTGCGCAGGAGCCGACACAGAAGATCGGCAAGGAAATCAAGCTCGCGATGGGCAAGGTGCTCGACATCGAACGCCAGGACAACGGCTGCCTGATCAACTTCGTGAACGACAAGAAGCAGGACGCCATCGAGCTGGCGCTGCCGGAGTTCTGCGTGCGCAAGCCGCCCCTGAAGGGCCAGACCCTGCATTTCATCTACAAGATGATGACCGTCCTGGCCGACGAATGCCTGGGCAACCCGCGCTGCAAGAAGATGGAGGAGCGCCCGGTGATCGTCGAGGCGAACCCGCTCAAATAGGCGCGCGGGCCGGCTACACGTCTTCGTCGGCGGCGGTGAGGTACCAGGTGTCGGCCCGCGTCCATGCACCCTCGGCGTGCGTGCCGGTGGCGTACACCGGCTGCGCGTCGCGGCGCACGAAGCCCACTTGTGCGAGGACGCGGGACCAGCGCGGATCGCCGCCGTAGATCGCCATGACGCTGGCGCGCCCCAGGCGGTCGGCCTCGAAGACCACCTCGGCCATCAGCGCGGCCAGCGCGCCGGCCTGCCGCGGATCGGCCAGCAGGTCAACAATGGCCAGGCCATCGCCTTCGTCCTTGCAGACCGCATAAGCGACAAGCGCGCCGTCCAGCGCAAGCGTGACAAAGCGGTAGCGCCCCATCGGGCTGCGGCAGAAGCGCCACTCGAGGAAGGCGCGGTCGCGCACGCCGATCAGCGCAGCGTTGTTGCGGCAACGCGTCCACAGCGCGTTGAAGCGATCGTCAGGCGCCTCGGACCATGCGAGTTGCCATGCCGCGCGGCGGCGGTGGGCGAGCCGCAGCAGCACCAGGCGGCCGAGATCGGCAAGCGCCGCGACCGGTCGCGCGATCAATGCCGGGAGGATGCGCGAGAGATAGCTGAAGGAGCGCACGACGCGAACCCTGCGTTCCAGATCGACGACGTGCCGGTAGCCGGCGCGCTTGACCACGGCCAGCGATTTTGGATTCGGGAAGCCGAACACCACATCGTGCGAGGCGAGGGCGGCGTCGCGCACCGCGCGTTGCAGCGCAAGCGCCGGAAAAAGCGTGCGTTGGTCGGCATGCAGCACGAAATCGATCAACACCCCGCAAACGCAATCAGCGCCTTCCGCGCTCATGGTCCGCATTGCCAGCGTGGCCGTACCGCAGGGGCCGGTGGCGCCCTGCGCCTGCAGCAGGAACACGCGCGGCGCGCCGGTTGGTGAGCCCAGGTAAAACCAGTCAAGCTTGGCCTGCGGAACGCCCTGATGGGTCAGTCCCTGGCGCCAAAGCGCGAGAATCAGGTCGGCTTCCGCGGTAGCCGAGGTCTCGCGGATGTCGAAGCCGGTACTCATGCGCCGGCCGCCGGCCGGGTGCGCGCAAACAACGCGCGACCGGTACCGTTCGCATCCGCAACTTCCTCGATGGCGTCGTACGACGGCAGGCGTTCGAGACGTTTGCGCACGCCGCGCGCCTGGCCGGCGCCGACCTCGAAACCGAGCCAGCCTCCGGGGACGAGGTGGGCCGGGGCCTCACGCATCAACCGCTCGATGATCGAGATGCCGAGCGGCCCGCCGTCGAAGGCGGCGTGCGGCTCGTGGTCCGCGATATCGGCGCGCATGGCGCCGACCCGGGCGCTGGGGATGTAAGGCGGATTGCACACGATCAAGTCGGCCCGATCCGGGGGGGACGGCAGCGCTGCGAACAGGTCGCCGACGAAGAACCGGATGCGCGGCGCGAGGCCGAGGGCCAGCGCGTTGTGCCGGGCCAGGTCGATCGCTTCGCCGGAGAGGTCGGCCGCGTCCACCTGCACACGCGAATTGGCCGTGGCGAGGGCCAGTGCGAGGTTTCCGCATCCGGTACACAGGTCGATGGCCCGCAAGGCCTCGCGCGCGGGCGATTGGTCCAGCATCGTGGCCAGCAAAGCCGTCGCGTGACGGCCGAGCAGCTCGGTCTCGATCCGTGGAACCAGGGCCGCCGGTGAGACCGCCAGCTCGAGTCCCATGAAGCGTTGGCGGCCCGTCAGGTGACCCAGGGGTACGCCGGCAAGGCGCTGTTGCAGCAAGGCCTCGAGCCTGTCGAGCGCCGCGGAGTCCAGCGCCGGCAGGGCTGCGCCGATCGCCGCGGCGGCGCTGGTTGGGGTCCCCGCCGCGCACAGCCACAGCGCGCGCAGGGTGGATTCCGGCGTCTCCTCGGGTTTGTCCGGTGCGGCTTGCCACCGCTCGGACAGCGTGTCCAACAGCTGGTCAAACCCGAGTTTGGTCATCGTGGTTCAGCCGAATGCCAGCGGCACTGGCTCCATCAGCCGCGCCGCCGCGTGCAGGTAGGCGGTGGCACGGCGCTTGGACTCGATGTCGCGAAAGACGAACTCCGCCCGGTCGTGTGACAGGCCCAGGCAGGCCGCCAGCTCGGCGGCCGGGCGTTGGTGGTTGGCGGCCCACAGGGCAAGGTCCATCGCTTGCCAAGGCAGGGCGAAGTAGAACTCGTCCTGGCCCTGCGCGAGGCTATAGGTGTCCGTGGTCGGCGCCGCGTTGCGCACCGCCTCCGGAAGATCGAGGCAGGCCGCGAGGGCATACACCTGGCGTTTGTAGAGATGCGCGATGGGCTTCACGTCGGCCGCACCGTCACCGACTTTGACGAAAAATCCCTGGTCGTACTCGAGCCGGTTCGGCGTGCCCAACACCGCGTAGTTCAGGCGGTCGGCGTGGTGGTACTCGACAATCTTGCGCACCCGCTGCTTGAAGTTGGTGGCGGCGACGATTTCGAGGTAGGTGCGGTGCGGCAGGCGGTGCTCGGTCTGCGTGCCGTCCGGCGACTGCACCACCAGCTTGAAGTAGTTGAAGGTGCCATCGCGGCCGCCGGCGATGGCGATCTTCGAACGCCAGCCCTCCGTGTAGTCCGGCACCACATCGCGGATGGCGCGGTCGCGGCGCGCGTAGCAGCCGAGTGCGTCGAGCGCCGGTGCGATGTTCTCCAGGATCGGGGTGACGCCGAACTGCGCTGCCACCTCTGCGGCGCGCACGGCCGACTGCTCCGAGGAATCGGTCTCCGGCATCATCAACGCGCAGACCCGCTCAGCGCCGAAGGCGCGCACCGCGAGGGCCAGGCACACCGAACTGTCGACGCCGCCGGAAATCCCCAGCACCACGCCGCGCCGCCGAAGGTTGACCACGGCGTCGCGCAAGCCTGATGCGATTCGCGCTGCCTCGGCAGCCGCATCGATCGCCAGCACCTCAGGAGTCAGCGGGACGCTCATCACAGAGCGTCAGCCGCGCTTGCGCCGGACGTACGCCTCGATATTGGCCAGGCTGTCGAAGTTTTCCGGGAGCATTTCGGCGTCGCTGACCGAGAACCCGAAGCGCTCCTCGACGAACGAGATCAGCTCGATGAACCCGGTGGAGTCGAGCACGTGGCGCTGCATGAAGCTGGTGTCGTCCGCCAGTTGCACATCGGCGCCGACGAGGAAATCGCGGACCAGGAATTCGCGCACGATGGTCTTGATGTCATCCATGCAATTTTTTGTCATTGGTTGGCCAGCGAAGCCTTGCGGATTTTACCGGTATCCGTGGTCGGCAACGAATCGACGAACGCGACGTGTTTCGGCGCCATGAAGGGCTCGAGATGCGCAAGGCAGTGGCGGATGACCTCGCGCTCGCTCAGCGTGGCGCCTTCGTGCAGCACGACGTAGGCCTTGATCGCCTCGCCCAGCACGTCGTCGGGCACGCCGACCACGGCGACGTCGCGAACGGCCGCCAGGGCGTGGATGGCGTTCTCCACTTCGCGCGGGCTGACCTTCTCGCCGCGGCTCTTGATGATGTCGTCCTTGCGGGCGACGAAATAGAGCCAGCCCTCGGCATCGGTGCGGAACAGGTCGCCGGAAAAGAGCAGCATCTCGCCCGGGATTGCGCCCGGCTTCAGCCGGCGCGCGGTCTCCTGCGGATTCTCCCAGTAGCCGCGCATCACGTTCGAGCCGCGGATCACCAGTTCGCCGGTGCTGCCATTGGGCAGTCGGCGGCCAGCCTCGTCGGCCAGCCAGACTTCCTGGTTGGGCATGCCACGGCCGACGCTGCCCGGCCGGATGGCGAGCTGGTCGGGCGGCAGGTAGGTCACGCGTTTGCACTCGGTGAGACCGTACATCGAGAACAGCGTGGCCTGGGGGAAAAGGGCGGCGATGGCCCGGATGTGCGATTCGGTCAATGCGGCGGCGGTGTTGGTGATCAACCGCAGTGCGGACAAGTCGAAGCGCTCGAGGCCCTTCAGTCCCATCAGCAGCGAGAACATGGTCGGCACGCCCGGGAATACGGTGACCCGCTCGCGCGCCATGGTGTCGAGGCTTTGCATCGGGAAAGCGAACGAACGTCCCAGCACCACCGAAGCGCCAAGGTGTGCGGCCATGAGCACCTGGTAAAGCCCGTAGTCGAACGTGAGCGGCAAGGCGCAGAAAATGCGATCGTCGCGGTGCAGGCCGAGGTATCCGGCCACCGACTCCCGAGCAGAGACCATGTTGAGGTGCGAGAGCATCACGCCTTTGGGATCGCCCGTGGAACCGGAGGTATAGATGAGCGCCGCAAGATCCTGGTCGATGGTACCGGGGTGGGTCATGGGCGCTGCTGCAGATCCTGCCGCCGGCAGCGGGCGGATCCCTGCGGGCAGGCCCGTCGCCAAGTCGCCTGCGGCCAGCACGGCCAGCGGAGCTTGGATCTCGGCGATCGCCGGTTGCCAGGCCGCGGCCAGGTCCGCATGCGTGATGAGCGCCGTCGCGCCACAATTGCGCAGGATGAAGCCCAGCTTTTCGCGCTTGGTGAGTGGATTGACCGGGACGAACACGGCTCCCAGGGCCAGCGCACCGTACAGGGCGGCGACCAGATCAACGTCATTGTCGAGGAACAGGACTACACGGTCGCCGCGGCCCACACCGGAATCCGCGAGCTGCGCGGCGACCGCGTGCGCGCGTGCCGCGACCTCGCCATAGGCGTGGCGCCGTCCCGCGATGGCCAGCATCGGGCGTTCCGGCTCCTTGCGCGCGTGGTTGAAGAAAGAGTCGTGGAGCAGCATGGGGTGCGGGTGACGCCTCAGGCGCCGTCGAAGTGTTCGCCGCGCACCAACTGACGGTGCAGCAGCATCGTGGAGAGGACGGTGACGAAGGCCATGTTATCGGCAAAGCCGATGGCGCGGCCGCCAGCGCATTTCGCCACCAGCCGCTCCACCATGCTTTGGTCGAACAGGCCGGCATCGGCCAGCGAGGCGGGCGACAGCACGTCGCGCACCCACGGTGCCGCGAGACCGGACTCGAAAAAGCTGGCGCTGTCCGGCGCGCGGTACGGCTGCTTTACGCGCGCCACCACGTCGGCGGGCAGGAACGGCGCGGCGGCCTTTTTCAGCAGGTGCTTTTCGCGCAGGCCAAACAGCTTGCGCTGCGGCGCAAGGCCATTGGCGAACTCGATGAGCGTGTGGTCGAGAAAGGGCATGCGTCCCTCGACCGAGTGGGCCATGGCCATGCGGTCGCCCTGCGAACACAATAGGTAGCCGGACAGCAGCGTGTGGGCCTCGAGGTACTGGTAGCGACCCAGCGCGGGCCATCGATCGATCGCCTCAGGCAGCGATGCGGCAATCGTGCGCCGCGGGTCGTAGCCGCCGAGCCGGTCCCGCAATTCCCGGCTGAAAAAGCGCTGTACGCGTTGCGTGGTCGTCCAGCGCGTCGCATGGGCAAAGTCCGGGGCGTCCGCGTGTTCTAGGCCCTGGCGGAAGAACGCGGCCGCCAGCGGGCCCCGCGTCGGCGCATTCTCGATGTAGCCGTACAGCCGTTCCAGCAGGCGCGGCCGCTGCACCGAGCCGGGCTGGGCCGCCATGAAGCGACGCACCTTGGCTTCCTTGAACAGGTCGTATCCGGCGAATACCTCGTCGGCGCCCTCGCCGGTGAGGACCACCTTGTAGCCGCAGTCGCGCACATGCGCCGCAAGCAGCATGAGCGGTACCGGCGCGGTTCGTACGATCGGAACCTCGGCGTGGCGGACCGCCCGCGGAAAATGCGCGCGGATGTCGGCGCGCGTGCAGCGGATCGCGGTGTGCTCGCCGCCGAGCGCAGCGTGCATCCGTGCCTGATGCGCGGACTCGTCGAACTCCGGGTCTTCGAAAGTCAGCGAAAAGGTCCGTAGCGGCACCTCAAAGCGATGGCGCACGATCGAGGCGACGATGGCCGAATCAAGCCCCCCGGACAGGTAGGCGCCGACCGGCACGTCGGCGCGCAGTTGCAGGCCCACCGAGGCGACCAGGCGCTCGCGGAGGTCGTCGACCTGCCGGGACTCCACGACCATGGACGCGGTAGCGGCCGGCGCAAAATCCCAGTCCCAATAGGTCCGGCGCCGAGATCCGCCGGCATCCACGCTCAGCCATTCACCCGGCCCCAGCGCATGGATGTCCGTGAATGCGGTCCGCGGCGGCAGCGGCGACCAACAAGTGGCGACATCGGCCAAGGCGGCCGGGTCGATCGCGCGCTGCACCTCGGGGAGGGCGAACAGGGCGCGGACTTCGGAGGCGAACGCAAAGCGCCCGCCGGACTCGGTGTACACCAAGGGGCGGATGCCAACCCGGTCGCGCGCCAACAGCAAGCGGGCGCGACGCCGATCCCAGAGTGCAAAGGCAAACTGGCCGTTGAGGGAGCCGACCAGGTCCTCGCCCCGTTCCTCATACAGGTGCACCAGCACCTCGCAATCGGACTGGGTGCGGAACCGGTGACCGCGCGCGCGCAGATCGGCGGTCAGTTCCCGGTAGTTGAAGATCTCGCCGTTGCACACCACCACAACGCTGCGGTCCTCGTTGAAGATCGGCTGGTCGCCGGTGGCGAGGTCGATGATCGACAGCCGGGCATGGCCCAGCCCGACCGGACCCGCCAGATGGAAGCCGCGCCCGTCTGGGCCGCGGTGCGCGATGGCCGCAGCCATGGCCTCCAGTTCATGACGCTGTGGGGGGCGGCGGCCAGTCGCGTCGAACAGACCGGCAATGCCGCACATCGTCGGATACCGGCGCGGCGCGGTTCAGCGGCTGCTGCGCGCGTTCGCCTCGCGGCGCCAGCGCGCCATTTCCTCTTCCCGCTGGCGCTGCTCCACAAAGCGCCGCTGGCGCTCGGTCTCGGCGCGCGCGCGCGCGGTGGCGATGTCGTCCTCGTAGCGTTCGCGTTGTTCCTGCACGCGGCGGTTGCGCTCCTGCTGGTAGGCTGAATACTGGGAATAGGCGTCGCTGAACTGCGTTGAGCGGGTCGGTGGGCGCAGTTCCGGGCGCGTGTCCTCGATGAACTGCTTGTTCTTCATCTCTTCCTGCTGCGCCTCGATCTGCGCCAGGCGCGCCTTTTCCTCGGCTTCCTTTTGCGCGCGCAGTTCTTCCTGGAGGCGCAGGCGCTCACGCTCGGCGCGCTCGGCGACCTCGCGCTGGCGCTGCTGCTCGGCCTGCTCGGCCAGGACGCGCTCGCGCTCCTCGGCCTGGCGCGCCTGGTCCCACTTCCAGTAGCCGCCCAGCGCGGCCAGGGCAATGACGATGCCCACGATGGCGGCCAGCGTGCTGTTGGCCATCAGGCCGCCCAGCACCCCGCCCGATGACTTCGGCACGGCCAGGTCCTGGTAGGCCTCGTCCAGTTGGCGCGCGGCCGTCTTGCGCTGGCTGTCGGTGAGCGAGGTATCGGCGTCGAGGCGGGACAGCGCCTTGCGATAGGCCCTCTGGACCTCGGTGGCATTGGCACCCTTGGTGATGCCAAGGATCGTGTAGGCGTCGTGGGACATGAAGTGGCCGGAAATTTGCGGTGGCGTTGAAATTATAAAGAAGTGTGCGGGTCCAAGGGGCGCGGATGTGAATCGTGAGCGCCCGCGCAAAGCTGAGAAAATGGGCCGGGGCCAACCGTGGCCCACCCCCTGAATCCACGTGCCCAACCCCGCCCCCATGAACGGAGGCCGCCTGATTTTCGATGCGGCCGGCTTTCCGCTGGCCATCGTCCCGCAGGCGGACCGCCGCTTGCGCCGGCTCGCGGCCGGGCTGTTCTTGTCATTGCTGGCGCACGCTGCGTTGCTTTGGCTCGCGCCCGCCGTCAGACCCGAGCCGCGCGGCGCGGCCCCACTGGCGCTGGACGTGAGCCTGTTGCCGCCGGTGGACTCACCCGCCCGTGCGCAAGCGGTGGCGCCCGCCGAGACGCCGGCGCCTGCGCCACGCGCGGCAACCCCCATCCCGCGGCGAACCCTGACCGCACCTCCCCAGGTGGCACAGAGTTTTCCGGTCCCGGCCGAGCCCCCGGATCCGCCACCGCGCGAACCACGGCCCGCCGAACCGGACGACTTTTCCTCCGTCCTGGAGGCGCGTCGCAACCAGCGCCTGCAGCAGGAAGCTGCCGCGGCGGCCGTCAACGCGGAGTATCGTGGCGCCGACCCCAACGCGCCCGGCGCGGACCGTGGGGCCGCCAGTGCGCGCCGCAACCTCGCGGCGCTCGGGCGCTCCCAGCCCGGTACCGGCGGCGTGTTTTCCATCCTCGACATCCAGCACCGCAGGGCGCAATACGCCTTCAATGGCTGGATGCCCAATCGCGCCGGCGGCTGGAAGGAAGTCATCGAAGTCGAGGCCGGGCCTGACGGCGATGTCCGGCGCGCGATCATCCGCAGCATGATCGGCCTGATCCGCAAGCACTACCAGGGCAACTTCAACTGGGAATCCCACCGCCTCGGCCGCGTCGTGGTCCTCTCCGCACGCCAGGAAGACAACCTGGGACTGGAAGACTTCATGATGAAGGAGTTTTTTTGAGGCCGGGGCTGGGGGTCGGGGACTGGGGGCTGGGGCGGAGGGCAGGGGCTGGGGGCTCGGGTCTGGGGGCTGGGGGAAAATCCCGTCGAGCCACGGTTTTCCGAAGGAAATCGAAATCGCAAATCAAAGTGGAAGAGTTTCCAAGAGGCCCCAGCCCCCAGCCCCCAGCCCCGAATCTCACATATTCCGGAACAACACCATGTACGGCTGGCTGACGGTCAGCGTTTCCGGGCGGCGCTTGAGTTTCAGGAGGCCCTTGCCGAATTCGTCTCGCGTGACCGACTGGATGGCGCGGAAGTTGACGATGGTGCTGCGGTGGACCTGCTTGAACTGCGCCGGGTCGAGTTCGGCCAGCAGTTCGCGGATCGGCTTGCGGATCAACGCCTCGCCCTCGGCGGTCATGACCACCGTGTACTTGTTGTCGGACTGGAAATAGACCACGTCCTCGATCAGGATCAGACGCGTCTCGCGGCCCGCGCTGGCCGTGATCCAGGTGAGCGGCGCGCGCGCGTGGCCGGCGACAGCGTCCTGCAAGGCGGCCTCGTCGGGCGCCCTGGGCGGCGTGCCCGCTTCCAGCCGCTTGCGGATCCGCTCGACCGTGGCGGCCAGCCGCTCGCGCGTGACCGGCTTCATCAGGTAGTCGACGGCGCCGTGCTCGAAGGCGTCGATGGCATGCTTGTCATAGGCGGTGACGAACACGATCTCGGTGTCCGGGCTCGTTTCGCGCGCCGCCTTGGCGACGTCGATCCCGGTCAGGCCCGGCATGCGGATGTCGAGGAACGCCACCGCCGGCTGGTGGGCGGCGATATCTTCCAGTGCCGCGCCGCCGTCGGCGGCCTCGGCCACGATGTCGATGCCCGGCCAGACGGATTTCAGCACCGAGGCGAGTTCGGCGCGGAGGAGGTCTTCATCTTCGGCGATGACGCACTTGATCATTTCGCCTCCATGGGAATGCGCACGGTCGCCGTCACGCCATTGGGGTAATTGGGAGCGATCGACAGCGTGGCCTCGTCGCCGTGTGCCAGTTTGAGGCGCTCGCGGGCGTTCTGGAGGCCGATACCGCTGCCCGTCGTATCGCTTCCAAACCCGCGGCCGTCGTCCGCGATGCGGATCTCCGCATGTGCGCCCGCCTGCGCGGCGCGAATCCAAAGCGTGCCCGGGCCTGGGCGTGGTTCGAGGCCATGCTTGATGGCGTTCTCGACCAGCGTCTGCAGCACCATCGGCGGCAGGCGCACGGCGTCCAGGCTCGGCGGCACATCGATGTGCACGGTGAGCCGCTCGCCCATGCGGATCTTCATCAGCTCCAGATACGCCTTTGAGCGCGCCAGTTCCTCGGCCAGCGTCGAGGAGGATTCCTCCACGCGCGGCAGCGAGGAGCGCAGGTAGGCGATCAGTTCGCCGAGCATCTTGTCGGCGCGCGCCGGGTCGCTGCGCGTCAGCAATTGCGCGTTGGCCAGCGTGTTGTAGAGGAAATGCGGTTCGACTTGCGCCTGCAGCAGCGCCAGCTTGGCGTTGGCGAGTTCCTTTTCGGCCGCGGTCTGCTTCGATTCGGCCAGTTCGGCGCGGCGCCGGTCGGCCACGATGCGCGCAATGGCGCGCGAAACGGTCTCGATGGTCTCGAGGTTGACGCCTTCGTCGGCGATGAACCAGTCCATCCAGGCGCCCGCGCGCGGCTCGCAGACGATGACGGCGCTGCCACAGCAGTCGCCCGGCGTGATGGTGGCGCGGATCAGGTTGTAGGTTTGTCCATCCCAGCCACTGCCGCCACCGCCGTAAGAGGTCCAGGAAGGGATTTCGGCGTGGATGCTGCGCTTCACCCGGTCGGCATCGACGCGCTCGATGCGCGGCAGCTCGCGGATGGCGGCCTCGACGATGTCGAAGGCCGAGCCGGCTTCGAACGGCACTTCGATCTGGCGCCGATGGCGATTGGCCAGTGTCGACTCATCCACGCGGCCGGCGATCAAGCGCACGCGCCGCACATGCGTGAGGCCGACGCCGATGGCGACGGCGATCGATATGGCTAGGAACAGCAGCACGACACTGCCCAATTTCGGGATGCGGCCCTGCGCCACGATCGAGGTGAGGGTGCCGATCATGAGGACGGCCAGCCCCCAGGCCAGCGCCAGGCGGCCGACGAATGCGGCGGCCGGCGGAATCGTCGTCGAGGCGAGGGGTGGGGTGGTTTCGGACATGGTCGTGTTGCCGTGGCGGTGGATGGCCGTGACATTACCGGCTCCGCCGCGCAGGTGGACATTCTGCGATGGAACCCACCGCAACGCGACAGGACGCCCCCGGCCGGGTGTGAATTTTCTCCAGGCAAACCCAAGCACTGGCGCGGCACCTGGCGGCAAAACGGCTGAGGACGCCCGCCAGTACTGGGGTTTGGCATTGGGTTGTCACAGCCTGGCACCCCATTGCGCGCTCGCCATTGATAGAATCGCGGCCTCTCGTCCACGTGCCCGAATGCGGCAATCCCCGGAGAATTCCATGAAACGACTGCCCGCCACGTTGCTGGTGTTGATGATGTCCATGACCGCGCTGGCGCAAAAGGCGGATGCGCCGAAAGCCGCGCCAGGCGCCAAGGCGCCGCCGGCCGCGGCCAGGAAGGGGCCGCTGCCGGCCCTGCCTGAAAAGGTGGCCTCGGTGGAAGGGATCAACGAATACCGCCTCGCGAATGGCCTGCGCGTCCTGCTGTTTCCGGATGCCTCCAAGCCCACCATCACGGTCAACATCACCTACCTGGTCGGGTCGCGCCACGAGAACTATGGCGAGACCGGCATGGCGCACCTGCTGGAGCACCTGGTGTTCAAGGGCACGCCGAAGAACCCGGACATCGACAAGCAGTTCAACAAGCGCGGCATGCGCACCAACGGCACCACCTGGTTCGACCGCACCAACTATTACGAGCTGTTCCAGGCCAGCGAGGAAAACCTCGAATGGGCGATCCAGATGGAAGCCGACCGCATGGTCAATTCCTTCATCGCCAAGAAGGACCTCGATTCGGAAATGACCGTGGTGCGCAATGAGTACGAGATGGGCGAGAACCAGCCCGGGAACGTGCTGATCAAGCGCATGGCCAGCGTGGCCTACGACTGGCACAACTACGCGAATTCGACCATCGGCAATCGCTCCGACATCGAAAACGTGAAGATCGAGAACCTTCAGGCGTTTTACCGGATGTACTACCAGCCGGACAACGCTGTGCTGCTGGTGGCGGGCAAGTTCGACGAAGCCAAGACCCTGGGTCTGATCCAAAAGTATTTCGGCCCGATCCCGAAGCCCGCGCGCACGTTGCCGAAGCTGTGGACCGTGGAACCCACGCAGGACGGCGAGCGGCAGTTCTTTGTTCGCCGCAAGGGCGACATCCAACTGGTGGTCCTGGGCTACAAGATGCCTTCCGGATTGCATCCCGACGCGGACACCATGGCGTTCACCAATTTCGTGTTGGGCGACGTGCCGACCGGGCGGCTGCACAAGGCGCTGGTGGAAACCGGCAAGGCCGCGCAGATTTTCACGTTTCCGCTCGCCGGCGTCGATGGTTCACTGCACATGATCGGTGCGGCGGTGAAGAAAGGCGATCCGTTCGAACCGGTGCTGGCCGAGATGACGCGCATCGTCGAAGACTTCCACAAGCATCCGCCCACCGCGGAGGAACTCGACCGCGCGAAAAAGAACTTCGCCAACGAAGCCGAACGCACCTTGAACAACCACGAAAACATCGGCATCGAACTGTCCGAGTACATCGCCCTGGGCGATTGGCGTTTGTTCTTCAAGGATCGCGACGATGCGCAAGCCGTGACCGCCGAACAAGTCAAGGCCGCGACCGCCAAGTACTACCGGCGCGACAATCGCGTGGTGGGTATCTTCCAACCGGAGGATGCGCCGCAGCGCGCCGAACTGCCGGCCCCGCCTGCGTTGGCCGACGTGCTCAAGGACTTCAAGCCCAAGGTGGCGGTGCAACAGGCCGAGGCGTTCGATCCGTCGAACGCCAACATCGACAAGCGCACCCGGGTGGTCAACATCGGCGGCATCCAGTTGGCCCTGTTGTCGAAGAAGAACCGCGGCGAAACCGTCAACGTCAGTCTGCGCTTCAACAGCGGCGACGAGAAATCGCTGTTCGGCAAGGGGCGCATCGGCGCCATGACCGGTGCGATGCTGACGCGCGGTTCGACCAAGTTCACCCGCACGCAAATTGCGGACGAGTCCGACAAGCTCAAGATGCAGGGCGGCGTGAGCGGGCTGTCGGCCAACTACCAGACCACGCGGCCGAACCTCGCCGCGACGCTCAAGTTCGCGGCGCACGTGATGCGCGAACCGGCGTTCCCGGAATCCGAATTCGAGCAATTGCGCAAGCAGTTGCTGACGCAGATCGAGGCGCAGAAATCCGATCCGCAGGCCGTGGCCTCGATCACGCTCGGCCAGCACTTCAACCAGTTCCCGCGCGGCGACCTGCGCTATTCGCCGACGCTGGCCGAAGCCGAGGAGGACGTCAAGGCCGTCACGTTGCAGCAGGTGAAGGATTACCACAAGCAGTTCTATGCCGCGGCCAAGGGGCAGATCGCGGTCGTGGGCGATTTCGACGAGGCGGAGGTCGAGAAGGCGGTGCGCGAGGCGTTTGGCGACTGGAAGGGCGGGGTGCCGTACCAGCGCATTTCCACACCGTACAAGGACATCGCGCCGGCCAACAAATCGCTGGAAACGCCGGACAAGGAAAACGCCATCTTCATCGCGCGCATGAACCTCGATGCCCAGGACACCGATGCCGACTATGCCGCACTGTGGATCGCCAACTACATCATGGGCGGTGGCGCCGGCCTCGATTCGCGCCTGGCCGCGCGCATTCGCGAAAAGGACGGCCTGAGCTACGGTGCCGGGTCGCAGCTGGGCGTCGGGTCCACGGACCGCGGCGGCAACTGGACCGCATTCGCCATCGGCGCCCCGCAAAACGTGGCAATGATCGAGGTCGCGTTCAACGAGGAGGTGGCCCGCGCGTTGAAGGATGGCTTCACCGCCGAGGAACTGGCCAAGGCCAAGTCGGGCGCACTCCAGCAACGCCTGCAACAGCGCGCGCAGGATGGGCCGCTGTCCAATGGCCTGCGCAACAACCTGTACCTCAACCGCACGTTTGCATGGAGTGCCGCCTTGGAGGCGAAGATCCAGGCCTTGAAGCCCGAGGACGTGACCGCCGCCTTCCGCAAACACATCGACCCGAAGAAGATCACGATTGTGAAGGCGGGAGACTTTGTGAAAGCGGCCAAGCTGGCGGCGGAAGGGAAGAAGTAGGGTGAGGGGTGAGGGGTGAGGGGGACGGACGATTCGACGTTCTCATCCGAATCCCAGTCCCCAGCCCCCAGCCCCCAGCCCCCAGCCCCCAGCCCCAAAGTGTTTGATTTATCAGCACATTTCCCGCATAATCGCGGGCTTGGCGCAATTTGGCCAGGGATCATTGACCCCCCTTGCTCCACGGCGGTGCGCATCGCCGGGGGCTTTCCATGGACCGCAAGTACGCTGAGGCGTCACCTAAGTCCTTAATCCACAAGGAGTTTTCATGCGCCATTACGAAATCGTTTTTATCGTTCATCCAGATCAGAGCGAGCAGGTACCCGCGATGATCGACCGCTACAAGGCGGTCATTGCCCAGGGTGCGGGAAAGATTCACCGCATCGAGGACTGGGGCCGTCGCCAGATGGCTTACCCGATCCAGAAGGTGTTCAAGGCGCACTACGTGCT
>JAEUMZ010000126.1 GCA_016790765.1 Betaproteobacteria bacterium | reverse complement strand
GGTCCTGGTGGCGCGTTCGATTTCGCTGTCGTTGGTCACGCCCGAGGGGGCGACCAAGCCCACGACGTTGCCGCGCGCGAGGCGCGGCGGCCGCAGCAGCCGCCGTGCCGGCTGCGCCGACGACGCGCGTGCGGTCCACGGACCGGTGGCTGCGGTTGCGATCGCGACGGCAAATTGGCGTCGGTTCATCCGGTTCCCAAACAAAAAGGGCGCCCCGCAGAGCGCCCCCTTTGATTCAGCGGTCCAATTACTTGAACGTGTACGTCGCCGACAGCGTGTAGGCGCGGCCACGCGGGTCGCCCACGCGGGCTTCCCAGCCGGTGCCGGGCGAGAAGTCCACGTTGTGCGCGGTGAATGGCGGATCGGTGTTGAAGATGTTCTTGATGCCGCCGCGGATCGTGACGTTCTTGAACCCGGTGTAGCCGACCGAGACGTTGTAGAGGATGTAGCTGTCCACATCCGGGTTGAACGTCGGCGGCGGGTTTGGCGGACGCTCGTCCTGGTACCCGCCGGTGTACTGCTGGGTCAGCGTCACGGCCCATGGGCCCTCGGTATACGTGCCGCTGGCCACGTGCTTCCAGCGGATGTACAGGTTCGGGAACGTGTGTTTGCCCACCTGTTCCGTGTACACCTGATTGGAGAAGATGCGCGTCTTGGCGCTCTTCATGTAGGTGCCGTTGACCTCGGCCTTGAGCTTGCCGTCGCCGACCCGGGTGTTGACCTGCACACCCACTTCCATGCCCTTCAGGATGTCGCCGTCGGCATTGACGAAGCCGGCGCGGATGTAGCCGCCGGGCCCGTTCAAGCGCCCGTCGGTGCCGCGCACCAGGTTTTCCGGGAACGTCGTGTAGTTGGCCACCACCTGCTGCGGCGTCAACTGGAAGATCACGTCCTTGCGGCGCAGTTCCCACAGGTCGAGGTTGGCGGTAAACCAATCGGTGGGTGCAAACACGATGCCGCCGGAGAATTGCTTCGACCGCTCCGGGCCCAGCGCCGGGTTGCCGCCTTGGCGTGCCAGCGGACGGATGGCGCACACGGCCGGGTCATTGGGCGTCAGCGGGCACAGTTCCGGGTCGGCCAGGTTGCCGGGCACGATCGCCTCGGTCACCGCACCGTAGAGCTGGAAAAAGCTCGGCGCGCGGAAACCGCGGTTGTACGAGCCGCGGAACAGCAGCGATTGGGTCGGGTTCCACTTGAACGAGAACTTCGGGTTGACCGTGTCGCCAAAGTCCGAATAATCGTCGCGCCGCACCGCCACCGACACTTCAAACGTCTTGTGCAACGGCAGCGCCGCCTCGGCGTAGATCGCCTTGATGTCGCGCGAGACTTTCGGGAAGGTGGCGTCGAAGGGCGCATCGCGCACCGCTTCCGTGGTGGAGCCGTCGGAGAACTTGTAGGACTCCTTGCGCACGTCGAAACCCGCCGCCACGCCGATCGGACCGCCCGGCAGTTGCCAGAACTCGCCGGAAATGCCGCCGTCGAACTGCCGCAGGGTGGCTTCGCCGCCGAACAGCTTGCGGCCCGTGGCCTTGGCCGCGTCGATCAGCGCCTGCGTTTGCGGCGTCTGGCCCTGGCCGGGCAGCAGGAAGATGTTGATGATGCCCGAGGCCAACAGGTTGTTGAACTCGGTGTTCTTCATGTATCCGTCCTTGAGGACGGAATCGGCGCGGCTGTTGCCTTGCGAGTAGCCGAGTTTGTAGTCGAAGCGGCCCAGCACGCCCTCCAGGGCCAACAGCGCCCGGTAGGACTTGGTGTCGGTGTCGATGGTGCGCTTGCCGCAGGACACGCAACGCCAGCTGTACACCAGCGGCAGGTTCGGATTGAACGAGGGAATGAACTGCTGCAGGTTCTGGTAGAACGGGCCGTTCACCGGATAGGCGTTGGTGCCCACGGCGGTGGTGATCTGGCTGTACTCAAACGCGCGCCGCGCCGTGGTCTTGTAGCCGGTGACTTCGGCGATCACCGTGTGGTTGTCGGAAATCGCCCAGTTGGCGCGGCCCACCGCGTTGGCGCGATCAACCTCCTGCATCAGCAACTGCTGGCCGCCGTAGTCGTAGGAACAGGCGAAGCGGAACGACGGCGCGTTCCACAGCGTGAAGTCGTACTGCTGCATCTGGAAACCATCGCTGCAGCGGTTCTGGAACGACAGCAGATTGGCGCGATTGAGCAGTGTCGCCCCGGATTGTGGTGTGGTGAACGACGCCGTCAGGGCCGAACCGGCCGCGCCGCGCAGGGTGGCCCACGGGCCGCCCACGGTGTCGGGGGTCAAGCCGCGCGCCGGCTGGTATCCGTTGACGAAGTCGCGCTTTTCCGGATCGAGCTTTTCCTGGCGGTCAACGGTCAGCGACAGGAAGGCATTGAAACGGTTCTTGGCCAGGTCGCCGGTGCCGGCCAGCAGGGAGCCGCGGTAGATGTTGCCGCCGCCATCATGCGTGACATCGGCGAAGCCGGTGATCTGCGCACCTTTGTATTCCTTCTTGGTGATGAAGTTGATCACCCCGCCCACCGCGTCGGTGCCGTACACGGCCGAGGCGCCGTCCTTCAACACTTCCACGCGTTCGATGGCCGCCAGCGGAATCGAGGACAGGTCCACCGAGAAACCCTTGGCGCCATGCAACGAGACGCGGCGGCTGTTCAACAGCACCAGCGTGCTCGAGGAGCCGATGCCGCGGATGTTGGCCGAGGCGTTGCCGAAGTTGTTGCGGAACGTCGGACCCGAGTTGATGACGCCCATGTTCGAGGACAGGTTGTCCGCGCCGTTGCCGTTGGCGCTGATCAGGGTCACCAATTGCTCGGCGCTGACGATGCCGGCCTTGTCGATTTCTTCCTTGGTGATGACCTGCAGCGGCAACGCGGTTTCCGACTGCACGCGCTTGATCGAGGAGCCGGTGATTTCGATCTTTTCCACCTTCTGCGGGGTGGCGGGTGTGGGCGGCGTGGTTTGCGCCGCAGTGGGGCCGGCAATGCACAGCAGGGAAACAAGCTTGGCGAGCTGTTTGACTTTCACGTGGGTCTCCTGAGGTTGCAGTTCTCGTGGGTGTGAGAGCGGTTTCAGTCCGACGGCTGGCCTGCTGTCCACGCAGTGTATGCGCGCATGATGCGACAGCTTGCCCGGGCTAAGACCATACCACTATACTACCAATCAAATGATGTGCCGGGCTTGTTGCCAAAAAACAACAGCCTCGTTCAGGGGGTGGGTTTGCACTGCGTCCAAATCGTGTTTCGCACCGCCGTGTTGGCCGCCGGCATCGCGTGTGCAAGCGCCCATGCGCAAGGCGCGCCGCAGGCGTTGCCCGGGCGCGTGCAGGACCTGCTGGCGCGTCACGCAATCCCGGAATCGGCGGTCGGCGCCAGCGTGCTGCGCGCGCGCGACGGCGCCGTGCTGTATGCATTCAATGAAAAGGCTGCGCTGCAACCCGCGTCCACGATCAAGACCCTGACGGCCATCGTCGCGCTCGATACGCTGGGCCCGGCCTTTCGCGCACGCACCGAACTGCGCGGCCCGAAGCCGGACGAGCACGGTGTGGTGGCTGGCAACGTCGCGCTGGTGGGGCAGGGCAGTGTCGATTTCACCGCCGAGGCACTGGCGCGCATGCTGGGCGAGTTGCGCTTGCGGGGGGCACAGGTGATCCGCGGCGACGTGGTGATCGACCGCGAATGGTTCCAGCCGGCGCGCGGCGACCTGGGTGTGCCGCCATTCGATGAGACGCCGGAATTCCAGTACAACGTGATTCCGGACGCGCTGTCGCTCAACGGCAACCTGTTCCGCCTGGACCTGGTGGCGGATGGCAAGACGCTGCGGACGCGCATGGTCCCCGCGCTGGAGGGTGTGTCGATTGACAATGCGATGACCCTCATCGACGGCAAGTGCGCGGACTGGGAGGACGGCTGGATCCTGCCGCAAGTCACGCGCCGCGGCGACGCCACCGACAGCGATGCGGCCACCACGCTCTCGATCCGCATCCACGGCACCTTCCCGAGGAACTGCTCGGCCAGCACGCAGCTCAACCTCATCGACCGCGCCGACTTCGCCGCGCGGCTGTTCCGCGCCCTCTGGCGCGAGCTGGGCGGCGAACTGCAGGGCACGGTGCGCGAGCGCGTGGCCGGCGAAGCGGCGGTCGAGGCGCCGGTGCTTGCGGCCCACAGCGGCCGCAGCCTGGCCGAGATCGTGCGCGACATCAACAAACGCAGCGACAACCCGGTCACGCGCGTGACCTACCTGCATCTGGGCAAGTCGGTCGCCGAGGCCAACGCCAAGTCCACCTCCGAACTCTCCGAGCGCGTGGTGCGCGACTGGCTCAAGGCGCGCGGCATTGACGACGCGGGCCTGGTGCTGGAGAACGGTTCGGGCCTGTCGCGCACCGAGCGCATCAGTGCGCAGACGCTGTCGCGCGTGGTGTGGGAGGCCGGCAAGAGCAAGTGGGCGCCGGAATTCACCGCCGCGCTGCCGATCGTGGCGGTCGATGGCGGCATGCGCAACCGCCTGAAGGATTCGCCGGCACGCGAATGGGGCCGCTTCAAGACCGGCACCCTGCGCAACACCACTGCATTGACCGGCATCGCACCGGCCAAGAGCGGCGAGAGCTTGGTGATCACGGTGATCCTCAACCACGACAATGCGAAGAGCGCGGTTGCACGGCCGATCGTGGATGCGATGGTCGAGCATGTCCTCGCAAACCACTAGGGAACCTCTGATCAAGTATTCGGGGTCGCGCGCTGGCTTGGCGGAGTGGGCTGCAAGGCGCGCGACGAAGCAAATGGTGATCCCTTTGCGAGGAGCGCAACGCCGCAGACCGCCCGCCAAGCCAGCGCCCGGAGGGTTTCGACGATATTGGCCCCTCTGCGTTGTTGCGAAGGACGGTCGAGATGCCCGATATCGACGCGCCCTTCGCGCCTAGCAGAGGGGCCAATCTCGTCAAAACGCGATCCCCGAATACTTGATCAGAGGTTCCCTAGGCAACGGACCAATCAAGTGCAAGTGCTTCTCCGCCGATGAACGCCGATGAAGCCACGCCGATGAACGCCGATGAGGGCACGCCGATGGACGCCGACAAGGTCAAAGTTGAAGAGGCCTTTGCCGTTATCGGCGTCCATCGGCGCAACATCGGCGTTTATCGGCGGAGTGAAGTTTGCCTAGTCCACCCGCAAGTACGTTTCCCGCACGCGCTGCCGGTCGCCGCAATCGAAATGCCACCACTCGGTGCGGATGCCCTGGAAGCCCCCCGCCGCCATCGCCTCGCGCAGCAGTGCGCGGTTCGCCACCTGTGCCGCAGTGAGCGTGCCGTCGGCCCGGAAGCGCGACTCGAACTCGGGGTGCGAGCGCTCGGTCAGTTCGTCGAACCCGCTGCCCATGTCCAGCCAGCGGCCGTCCGCGCGGGCCAGCGTGATGTCCACGGCCATGCCGTACGAATGGATCGAGCCGCGCGCCGGGTCGGCCAGGTAGATCCTGAGCGGCGTGTCTTTCAACAGCGCCCACATCGCCTCCTGCATGCGATGCGGGCGCAGGGCATCGAGCACCAGGAGGTGGAGCGCGGGCTCGCGTGCCGCGAGGAACTGCGCGCAGCGCTCGAGTGCCGCCGCGGCCTCATGGTGCAGCCAGGCGCAGTCGTGCGCGCCGTACAGGTTGCGGCCGGCAAAGTTGTCCTCGCCCGCGTATTGCAGGTCGTGGCGGATGCCGGGAAGCGCCCCGAGCGGGCGAAAGGCGCCGTGGGCGGCCACGTCCTCGATGCGAATGCGGCGCGGACCCTGCGAGCTTGGGGTTTCCATCGATTGATAAACTGGCTCGAAACGGGCATTTTGCATCGCTCGCCGTCGAGCCCACGCCGACTACCGACCATGAACTGGACCAAGACCTTTCCGTTCCACAGCCAGGGCACGTTCCTGAACGTGCCGGCCAACGATGCTGCGCGCCGCTTCGCCGTGGCCGGCATCGCGTGGGACGGCGCCACCACCAACCGTCCGGGCGCGCGCTTCGGGCCCGAGGCCATCCGCCGCGCCAGCCGCATGTTGTGCGACGGCGTCCACCCGCACTTCGACGTCTCGCCGGTGGACGCCACCACCGACCTGGGCGACCTGCCGTTGCCCAACACCGGGATCGAAGCCATGCGCGCGGCGCTGGCGCCGCTGGCCGCGCAGGCCATCGGGCGCCACCACATGCTGTGGCTGGGCGGGGACCACTCGATCACGTTGCCGTTGTTGCGCGCCTACCGGCAGGAACTGGGCCGGCCGCTCGCGCTGGTGCACTTCGACGCGCACTGCGACACCTGGCCCAACCATTTCGGCGAGCCGACCGGCCACGGCACCTGGCTGGCCGAGGCGCTGAACGAAGGGTTGCTGGTGCCGGAAGCGACGATCCAGCTCGGCATCCGTTCGGCCGCGGAACGCGCCACGCGCGAATTCGTGTCGGCGCGCGGCGGACGGATTTTCACGGCGCGCGACTTGCGCGGCCTCGCCGGTGCATCCCTCGCGCCGGTGGTGGCGGAAATCCGCGCCCGCATGGCGGCCGCAGGACATCCGCCCGCCTACCTCACCTTCGACATCGACGGCCTCGACCCCGCATTTGCGCCCGGGACCGGCACCCCCGAACCCGGCGGGCTCACTTCCGGCCAGGCGCTGACACTGATCGAGGAGCTGGCCGGCCTGAACTGGGTGGGCATGGATTGCGTGGAGGTGTCGCCGCCGTTCGACCACGCCGAACTCACCAGCAATGCGGCGTCCACGATCGTCTGGACGCACCTGTGCGGATTGGTCCGCGAAAGGACACCATGAGCGAGCATTACCAGTTCCACGCGGTCGAGTACGCAGGATTGAAGCGCGGCCCCAGGCTGATCGTCACCGGCGCGGTGCATGGCAACGAGGTCTGCGGGCCGATCGCGATCCGCCGCGTGTTGGCCGACATCGAGCACGGCGACCTGACGATCGTCGCCGGGCAGGTGACCTTCGTGCCGGTGACCAACCCGCTGGCGCATGCGCACCGGCGCCGCAACGGCGACCGCAACTTGAATCGCAATCTCTCGCCCACGGCCGAGCCGAAGGATTTCGAGGATCACGTTGCCAACTGGCTGTGCCCGCTGCTCGCGCGCCACGACATCCTGCTCGACGTGCACTCGACCACCGCCAGCAACCCGGCCTTCGCCATGCTCGGCCCGCCGGACAACGACGGCCCGGTGGAGCCGTTCACGCAGTTCGACAAGGAACGCGCCTGGGCCTTGCGTCTCGGGGTGCACCGCTTCGTCGACGGCTGGCTCTCCACTTATGCGACCGGCGTGGCGCGGCGGCGCGCGGCCGGTCACGGCAACCCGCTCAACACCGATTCCAAGTACGGCGTCGGCACCACCGAGTACATGCGCTCGGTCGGCGGCTGCGCGATCACGCTCGAGGCCGGCCAGCACGACGCGCCGGAATCGCCCGAGGTGGCGTACCGCGCGATCCGCAACACGCTGGCGTACTTCGGCCTCAGCAACGAGGCGCCGCCGATGCCGGTGACGGACACGGAAAAGCTGCATCTTTACGAAGTGATCGACAAGGCCCACCAGGGCGATGCATTCACCAAGGCCTGGGCCAGCTTCCATCCGCTGCAGGCCGGCGAAGTGATCGGCACGCGCCACGACGGCACGCCGGTCATCGCGCCGGAAGCCGGCTGCATCCTGTTCCCGGACGCGAAGGCGCAGCCGGGGAACGAGTGGTTTTATCTCGCGCGGACGGTGGCGTAGCGAAGCACCGCGCGCCCTGCAATCGGCGGCAAGCTCCAGGCGCAGCGCGGGTTTCAGGGCGAAAATGTCCTGAACACCACACCAGTCAAGGAGTTTGTTGCCCCAATGGTGGCGCAGTAGAAAGCCATTCATCCAGCGCCACGTTGGCCTCGATGACGCGGCTTTGCAGGTCCACCAGCAACTCGCTCACGCGCGTCGGGTTGGCGTCGGGCACACGCTGCATCTTGCCCGGGTTGCCGGCCAGCGTGCGCGCGTTCGCTTCCACGTCCTTGCACACGGCGGCCACGCGCGGAAAGCCGATGCTCGCCGCGGCGCCGCGCAGGCTGTGCGCGGTCTCCGCAAGGCCGGCCCAGTCCTCCACCTGGCGCTTGGCGCTCATGATGTCGAGCCGCTCGATGGTCTGCGCGCGGAACAGGTCGATCAACCCGCCTGCGCCGTCGTCGGCCGCCGCTTCGCCGGGCAGGGCCGGCAGCCCGCGCAGGTCGTTCAACTGTTCGATGTCGAGCACCGGCGGAAGCGGGGGCTTCACGTTTGCCGCGGACGTCTCGGCTGCTGCGCCGGAGGCTGGCATGCCCACTTTGGCCAACGCAGCCGACAGCGCGCTGACGCGGATCGGCTTGGACAGGTAGTCATCCATGCCCGCCGCGATGCACTGCTCGCGGTCGCCCGGCAGGGCGTGCGCGGTCATGGCGATCATCGGCGGGCAGGTGCGGCCCGTCGCTGTGCTGGCCGCACGGATGCGCCGCATCGCCTCGATGCCGTCCATCACCGGCATCTGCACGTCGAGCAGGATCGCATCGAACGTGCCCTGGGCCGCGGCTTCGACCGCGGCCTGCCCGTCGGCCACCAGGTGCGGGCGATGGCCCAGGTTGTTGAGCATGCCGATGATCACGCGCTGGTTGACCTCGTTGTCCTCGGCCACCAGCAGGCGCAGTGCCGCGGCATCGGCCGGCTTCCCGGCGGCCGGCAGGCGCAGGCCCTGCTCCGGGGCCTGCACCGCATCGCGCACCGGATCGGGCGTGAACGGGCGCGCGGCAAAGTCGCCCTGGCGCTGGCCGAGCGCGGCGCGCGAGAGCAAGTCGAACATGCGCATGCGCCCGGCCGGGCGCACCACGAACATGTCGTGGCGCGGCAGCATGGCGGGGGGTTCGGCGGCAAAGTCGGCGCGCGCCAGGGTCGAGGCCAGGATCACGATGGCCGGTTCCCGTGCGGTGGCGCTGCGCAGTGCATCGTTGTCTTCGACGGCCTGCGCCAGTCCGCGCGCTTCCGCCGGGGCGAGGGCGGCCTCGGCAATGACGATGTCGATGCCGCCATCCTCGTGCAGCAGCGCTGCGGCGCCCGCGGGATCGGCGCCCGCCGCATCCAGGCCCCACAGCTTGTAGCGCCGCACCTGGGTGTCGCGCCGCAGCGGGTTGGCATCGACGACCAGCAGGCGCTTGCCGGCCAGCTCGGGGACGTTGCGCTGCATGTAGCCGCGCGCCGGGCCCTTGGCCGGCTCGGTGATGATGTGGAACAGGAACAGCGAGCCCTTGCCCTCGACGCTGTCGACACGGATGTCGCCGCCCATCAGGTTGACCAGCCGCTTGCAGATCGCCAGGCCCAGCCCGGTGCCGCCGTACTTGCGCGTGGTCGAGGCATCGACCTGCGTGAACGGCTGGAACAGGGTATCAATGCGGTTGGCCGGGATGCCGATGCCGGTGTCGGCGATGGCGAACTCGAGCCGCAGGCGCGAATCCATGGTGGAACGGCAGGTGATCGAGAGGGCGATGTGCCCGCGCTCGGTGAACTTGATGGCGTTGGCCAGCAGGTTGAGCAGGATTTGCCTGAGGCGCGTGGTGTCGCCCAGCACGTAGAACGGCACGTTGTCGGCCAGGTCGAAGATCAGCGCGAGGCGCTTGTCGCGCGCGCGCTCGGCCACCAGTTCGAAGGCCTCCTCGACCAGCGGCACCAGTTCCACCGGCACCGATTCGAGCATCATGCGGCCGGACTCGATCTTGGAGAAGTCGAGGATGTCGTCGATGATCCTGAGCAGCGTGTCGCCGGAGGCGCGGATCAGCCGGATGTGGTCGCGTTGCTCGTCGTCGAGCGAGGTGTCGGCCAGCAGGCTGGTCATGCCCAGCACGCCGTTGAGCGGCGTGCGCATTTCGTGGCTCATGGTGGCGAGGAACGCCTCCTTGGCGCGCGCGGCATCGAGCACGCGCACGTTGGCCTCGGTCAATTCGAGCTCCGCCTTCTTGCGGTCGCTGACATCGGTGATCGACCCGGTGAAGCGGACTGCGCGGCCGTCGGCGCCGTACTGGGCGATGCCGCGCGCGCGCACCCACACGTAGTCGCCCTGCTGGCGCCGCACGCGCACTTCGACGTCGAACAGGGGGGACAAGCGCTTGAACAGCCGCACCATCTCGGCCTTGAAGTGCGCCGCATCCTCCGGGTGCAGGATGTCGCGCCAGTCGAACGGGACGGGAAACTCGCCGGGCTGGAAGCCGAGAATCTCCTGGAACCGCTCGGAAAAGAACGGCGTCGCCTCGGGGCCGCTGCCGGAATCCCAGACGCCCTGTTGCGAGGCGCGGATCACCAGTGACTGCTGCTCGCGCTGGGCCTCGACTTCGCGCTCCAGCGCCTTGAGCTGCGTGACGTCGGTGATGGTGCCGATCAGGCCCTCGGGGCGGCCGTCCGCGCCGGTCAGCAGCTGCTTGGCCACGATGGTCTGGAACACCTGGCCCTGCGCGCCCTGCAACTGCGTCTCGATCACGCTGCGGCCCTCGGGGGAGTTGAACAGCGCGTTGTCGTGGGCCTCGTTGGCCTCGGCCAGCGGTCCCGGCATCAGGTCCGCATAGCGCTTGCCCAGCACTTCGCCGCGCTGGTGCCCGGTCAGTTCCTCCCAGGCGCGGTTGACCGACACGAAGCGGCCGGAGGCATCCTTGCGGAAGATCGGGTTGGGGTTGTGCTCGATCAGGCCCTCGGTGAAGCGCTTTTGCTCGCTCAATTGGCGGGTCATCGACTGCGCCAGCGACTCGGCCTGCGAGCGCAGGCGCGTGAGCAGCCAGATCAGGCCGGCCAGCAGCACGCAACTGACCAGCCCGACGAGGAGGACCAAGCGCGGCGTCTGGCTCGACAGCCGCTGTTCCAGCGCCGGGGTGGACTCGATGCCGAGCGTGACGTCGCGGTCGAGCACGCGCAGCGCCTGCACGGTGCGCCGCGACACCGCGCCCGCCGGAGCGGCGGCGGGCGTGACCGTGGTGCCGGCGTCGGCCCAGGTCACGGCGAGCACCCGTTCGACATCCGCGCGCCCTTTCAGCAGCGCGGCCACATCGACCAGCGCGAACACGTCCGTGCCATCTGCCTGCCCGGCGTGCTGGATGCGCATCACGTAGTACGCGCGCCCCGCCTGCCCCGCCAGCGGCGGCGACAGTGTCGCCTGCGCCGTCGATGCGGCGTCGCCTTCGGCGAACGCATGCCAGTCCGCGGGCTCATCGGCAGGGGATGCGAACCGGTATTCCGGCAAGGGTCCGGCCGGCGGCGCCTTGGCGGTTGGCAGCGCGACGGGATGGGCGCGGCGCAAGGCCACCAGGCCAGGCAGGGTGGCCGCGCGCAAGTTCTGCCCGGCGAGGAATTCACGCCAGGCCGAGGGCGCATGCGTGGGCTCGAGTACCGCAAACCCCGCGGCGCCGGAGGCCACGACGCGGATCGCCTCGATGCGCCGCGCGAGGGCATCGCGTTCGGCGGCGGCCAATTCGGCGAAGCGCTGCACGGCTTCCGCGGACTGCTGGCGCGCCGCCTGCCACCCCCCGATGACGGTGGACAGCAACAGCGCGGCCAGCACCAGCCAGGGCAGCTCGAACTTGCCGGCCGGCCGGCCGGATGCGGCAGGTTCGGCAGGCGCCGGGCTCGGGGCGATTTCCATGCCGGTAGATTAACCGATCAACCGGTTCGCGCCAAACCGCCGGGCGGCATCGACAGGGAACCAAAAATGACTTTACAATTCAAAGAGTTTCACGTTTGTCTTGAACTTGCGAATGAGTATGACGTCCGTTTCCTTTTGCAGCGCGCGCATCGGGTTGCTGATCGGCCTGTCCGGCCTCCTGGGCCTGGACGCCATGACCGCGCGCGCCAACACCAACAACATCTACTCGTTCCGCGATGAACGCGGCGTCACGCACTTTTCCAACCTGCCGCACCTGGACCGGCGCTACAAGTTGGTGTATCGCATTCCCACCTCCGGATCGTTCCGTCCCAACGCCTGGTCGGTGCGCGCGCCCTCGATGGTCGAGTTCTCGCGCCTGATCCCGATCATCAACGATGCGGCGCGCAGCAACGGCGTGGACCCGAAGCTGATCCACGCGGTGATCCGTGCCGAGTCCGGCTACAACGCCAACGCCACGTCCAACAAGGGCGCGATGGGGTTGATGCAGTTGATTCCGGCCACCGCGCAGCGCTACGGCGTCAACGACAGCTACGATCCGCGCCAGAACATCGAGGGCGGCACGCGCTACCTGCGCGACCTGCTCCGGATGTTCAACGGCAACATGGAACTGGCGCTGGCCGGTTACAACGCCGGTGAGAATGCCGTGATCCGCGCCGGCAACCGCATCCCGCCGTATGCGGAAACGCAGGCCTACGTGCCCAAGGTGCTGCACTTCTACCGCAGTCCGGACTTGGCCAAACTCTAGACCTGGCGAGGCGATTGACGGATTTTCGCCTTGAAAGGCGCGCCAGCGCTTGGGTTTGCCTTCCTGATGCCATGAAAAACGCCCCGTCCAGCGGGGCGTTGTTCATTTTGCGGAAGTCGACGGCTAATCGAGCGAGATCTTGCGCTTGATCACCGCGTTCTTGGCGCGCTCGAATTCGGCCTTGATCTGCTCGGCGAATTCGGCCGGCGTGTTGCCCACCGGGTCGGCACCGTTGTTGATCAGCTTTTCGCGGATGTCCGGCATGTTGATGACCTTCACCGAGGTCGCGTGCAGCTTGTCCACGATCTCCTTCGGCGTCTTGGCCGGTGCGAGCAGGCCGTACCACGCGCGGTCGTTGACCTCGCCCCAGCCGAGTTCGCCCATGGTCGGCACGTTCGGGTAGCCGGGCAGGCGCTTGGGCGCCATCACCGCCAACAGCTTGAACTTGCCGGCATCGATGTTGGCCTTCGAGGACGGCAGGTTGTCGAAGAAGATCGGTACCGTGCCGGCCAGCACGTCGATCACCGCCGGGCCCGCGCCCTTGTACGGAATGTGGATCAGGTCGGTACCGGTGGCGAGCTGGAACAGTTCGCCCATCATGTGGCCGATGCCCTTGGCGCCGGAGGACGCAAAGCTGTACTTGCCCGGATTCTTCTTCAGCAACTCGACCAGTTCCTTGGCGTCCTTCACCGGCAGCGACGGATGCACCACCAGCACGTTGGGCGTGGCGGCGATGTTGGTGATGGGGATGAAGTCGGTCAGGTTGTTGTAGGTCGGCTTGGCGGTGGTGGCCGGCCCGACGGCCATGGTCGAGACCGTGGCCATGCCCAGCGTGTAGCCGTCCGGCGCGGCCTTGGCCGCTTCCGCGGCACCGATGGCCCCGCCCGCGCCGGCGCGGTTTTCCACCAGCACTGGCTGCCCCAGCTCCTTGCCGAGGCGCTCGGCGAAGATGCGCGCCACGATGTCGGTGGTGCCGCCGGGGGCGAAGGGCACGATCAGCTTGACCGGCTTGTTCGGATACGCCTGCGCATCGGCTGCCGACGGCGCCAGCAGGGCGATGATGAAGCCGGCGACCAAGCCAGCCAAAACGGAAATGCGTTGCATGACCCTCTCCTCGTTGTGGTTTCCTGCGTGTGAAGCGCGGTGCTGCGCGACCGCGCTAGGATAGAAGAATCTGCCGAAAGTTTCAGGGAAGCAATACGGTAGAACCCGTGGTCTTGCGCGCCTCGAGGTCGCGGTGGGCCTGCGCGGCGTCCTTGAGCGCGTAGGTCTGGTTGACCTCGATCTTCACCGCGCCGCTGGCCACCACCCCGAACAGGTCGTTGGCGGTCTCGACCAGGTCGGCGCGCGAGGCGACGTGGGTATCGAGCGTCGGCCGGGTGACGAACAGCGATCCCTTGGCGGCCAGCAGGGCCAGGTCGAGCGGCTCGACCTTTCCGGAGGCGTTGCCGAACAGGGCCACCATGCCGCGCGGCCGCGCGCAGTCGAGCGATTTCAGGAAAGTGTCCTTTCCGACGCCGTCGTACACCACCGCACACTTCTTGCCGCCGGTGATCTCGGCCACGCGTGCGACGAAATCTTCCCGGCGATAGTCGATGACATGGTTGCAGCCGTGCGCTGTTGCCAGGGCCATTTTTTCCGCGCCCCCGGCGGTGCCGATCACGGTGGCGCCCAGGTGCCGGGCCCACTGGCAAAGGATCAGGCCGACGCCGCCGGCCGCCGCGTGGAACAGGATCGTGTCGCCCGCCCTGACCGGGTAGGTGCGGCGCAGCAAGTACTGCGCGGTCATGCCCTTCAACATCATCGAGGCGGCTTGCGCGTCGCTGACGCCCGGCGGGATCTTCACCACGCGCTCGGCGGGCAGGAGGCGCGCCTCGGCATAGGCGCCGATGGGGGCCGAGGCATACGCGATGCGGTCGCCCACAGCGAACTCGCTCACGCCCGCGCCCACCGCCTCGACCACGCCCGCGCCCTCGCGCCCGATGACCGAGGGCAGCGGGATCTTGTACAGGCCGGAGCGATGGTAGGTGTCGATGTAGTTCAGCCCCACCGCGGTGTGGCGGATGCGCAGTTCGCCCGGGCCGGGAGCGCCGACCTCGACGGACTCCCACTTCATCACCTCGGGGCCGCCGTGTTCGTGGATGCGGATGGCATGGGTCATGGTGTGTTCCCTTTCATGAATTGTTCAATCGCGCTGATTTTTGCGGCGCGGATGGCCTCGGCAGGATGCCCGTTGGATTGCCTGGCAAGCGCACCAAAGTCCAGCGACTGCAAGGCCGCCAACGCGCGCGTCCAATCGAATGCAGGCGCGCTGTCGAGTGCAAGCGACGCGGTGTGCAGCAAGTCCTCGAACCGCTCCGGGCGGCGCAGGGCATCCGTGCGTTCGAGCAATTCTGCGGCCGCCATCGCGCCGGCGGGCAGGTCGATGAGCGGATGCGCGTACCGTGCGGCAAGCAGCGCGAGGTCGCGGCAATCGGCGGGAACGCGCAATCGCGTGCAGAGCGATTCGACGCTGTCCGGAGGGGCGAAGGTCATCGCGGTCGCGAAACGCACCGCCAGGGACGCCTGCGCCTGCGCGGCGCGCGTGAGCGCGTCGAGGGCCGCCGGCGTGTCCGGCCACGCCGGGGCGATGCGCGGCAGCGCGCCGCAATCGCGCAGAACCCCGAACAAGGCGGCCGGGCTGGGCTCCATCAACCCGCGCGAGATCTCCTGCCAGACGCGTTCCGCCACCAGGTGATCCACCTCTCCGGAAGCGACCATGGTGCGCATGAGCGCCATGGTCTCCGCGGCCACGGCAAACCCGCGCTGCGCAAGCCGTGCCGCGAAGCGCGCCACGCGCAGGATGCGCACCGGGTCTTCGGCAAATGCCGGGCCGACATGGCGCAGCACGCGGGCCTGCAAGTCGCGCCGCCCGCCGTACGGATCGATGAGCGTGCCGGACGCGTCGATGGCCATCGCGTTGATGGTGAGGTCACGGCGCGCGAGGTCTTCTTCCAGCGTCACGTCCGGCGCGGCGTGGACCGTGAAGCCCTTGTAGCCGCGGCCGGCCTTGCGCTCGGTGCGCGCCAGCGCGTATTCGGCGTGGGTGTCCGGGTGCAGGAACACCGGGAAGTCTGCACCCACGGGCTTGAATCCCTGCGCGACCATCTGGTCCGGCGTCGCGCCGACGACCACGTAGTCGCAGTCCTGCACGGGCAGCCCGAGCAGTTCGTCGCGCACGCTGCCGCCGACGCGGTAAATCTTCATCGACGCGTCAGTGACCCGGTGCGCTGGCGTACGGCTCGTCCTCGGCGACGAACTCGGTTTCCTGTTTCGCGTCGGCAATCCAGGCGGCCACGCCGGACGCCTGCGCCACGGCCCGGCAATAGGCCTGCGTGACCGCACCCAGCGGCGGATGGTAGGTGGCGAAGCGCATCACCACCGGCGCGAACATGGCATCGGCGGCGCAAAACTCCCCGAACAGGAACGGTCCGCCCGTGCCGCATGCGCTGCGGCACTCGGCCCAAACTTGTTCGACGCGCGCGATGTCGCGCGCCGTCTCCGCGGTCAGGCCCTTGCCGGGGTGCTGGTTGCGGATGTTCATCGGCATGGTGCTGCGCAGGTTGCGGAATCCTGCGTGCATCTCGCACGCCACCGAGCGTGCACGGGCGCGGGCGCGGGTGTCGGCGGGCCAGATGCCGTGGCCGGGAAAACGGTCCGCCAGGTACTCGGCAATGGCGAGGGTATCCCACACGGCCAGGGCGTCAGGCGCTCCCGGCTCCCCGTCCCACAACACCGGGACCAGCCGGGTCGGCGAAAGCCGCGCAATGTGCTCGCTCCACTCGGCGCTGTGGAACTTGAGCAACCGCTCGGTGAACGGAATGCCCTTCTGTTTCAACAGTACCCATGGCCGCATGGACCAGGACGAATAGTTCTTGTTGCCGATGACCAGCGTGAGCGGCATGGAAAATCCTCGGATGGGGAAAAGGGGGCCAGCCGGCATTCACCGGCCGGCGCGGGTGCGGGCCGGGCCATACGGGTCCGCCATGCGGACCGCCCCCAGCCAGCGCGCGGCAGTGGTTTCGATGTCATGCGCCGGGCCGAAGGGAAACGCGGTCTCCGACGTGTTGGGGACGCGCATGGACAGCACGTTGTCGCGCGTGATCAACCGCCCCGGCAAATGCTCGAACACGGCAGCCTGCATCATCGACAGCCCCGGGCCGAGCGGCAGGATGGGGCGGTGGTGGCCGGACAGGCGCATGACCAGTTCCACCAGTTCCCGCAAGGTGTAGATGCGCGGTCCGGCCAGTGGCCAGGTGTGGCCTGCCGCAGCCGGTTCCGTGAGACAGTGTACGACCGCGCGCGCCACGTCCTCGACCCACACCGGCTGGAACAGCGCGGAGGGTGACCCCAGCGGCAGCAGGGGCGACCAGCGCAGCAGGGTGGCAAACAGGTTGAGGAAGCGGTCGCTCTCGCCGAACACCACCGAGGGGCGCAGCACCGTGACTTGCATGGCACTGCCTTCGGCGGCACGATGGGCGCCGGCCTCGCCGCGCTCGCGCGATTGCAGGTAGGCCGAGGGTGCAGTCATCGCCGCGCCCAGTGCGCTGAACTGCACGAAGTGCCGCGCGCCGGCCCGTGCGGCCAATCGGGCGGCCCGCGCGGGCAGCTCGACATGCGCCGCTTCGAACGGCGCATGCAGCACGCCGACCAGGTTGACCACCGCATCGTGTCCCGGCACCAGGCGCGCCAGCGCGGCCTCGTCGTGGGGATCCGCCTCGACCACGTTGACCGTCGGCAGCACCGACAATTCGGACGCGCGCGCAAGTCGGCGCGTCTGGACGGTGAGGGCCATGCCGCGCGCGGAGAGCGCGGCGGCCACCGAGGACCCGATGAAGCCGCTGCCGCCGAGCAGCAGGACGCGCGATGCGGCGCTCATCGGCTCACTGCCATTGCAACCAGGCTCGAGACCCCGGCATCGCCCTCGCGCCGGCCGGGCACGCGGCCGAGCATGCCGGACAGCTTGAGCGTCGTCTGGCCATTCTGCTGCGCGTAGTACCAGGTGTTGGCCATCACTTTCTTCACGTAATCGCGGGTTTCGTTGAACGGGATGGTCTCGGCATAGATGGCGCCTTCCAGGGCGCCCTCGGCGCGCCAGCGCCGGGCACGACCGGGACCCGCATTGTAGGCGGCCGTGGCCAGCACCGGGTGTCCGAGGTCGTCGAGCACATGCTTGAGGTAAAAGGTCCCGAGCGCAAGATTGACCGGCACGTCGGACAGGTTGCGCGCCGCTTTCGGCGGCAGGCCGACGCGCGTGGCGGCCCAGCGCGCGGTGGCCGGCATCAGCTGCATCAGGCCCTGGGCGCCGGCGCTCGACCGCGCCTCGGCCATGAACCGGCTCTCCTGGCGGATCAGGCCATAGACCCAGGACTCGTCAAGGCTCCAGTTCTTCGCCTGCGGTGCCAGCAGGTCGCGGTATGGCATCGGGTAGCGCTGCGTGAAATCGTGGGTGACCAGGGTGCGGTCCGCCGCGCTGATGGCGCGGTCGGGAATCCCCTGCTGGCGGGCCAGCTCCGCCACCGCCAGCAAGGCGGCATCGTCGAGCGCGCGCGTGGCGGCCTGCCACTCGCGAAAGCCCTCATGGCGCAGGTCGAGCCGGTAAAGCGCCAGGGCGCGCGCGATTCCGGGGCGCGCGGCCAGCGCGGCGATGTCCTGCGCGTTCGGCTTCCAGCCTTTCCATGCCGGCTGGACGGCAATGCCGGACTCCTCGGCGGCGAGCAGCGCATAGAAGCCGGACTCGCGCGCCAGGGCAGTGCGCAGTTCCGCAGCGGCCGCGGCATTCCCCATGGCTGTTTCGGCGCGCGCGCGCCAGTAGCGCCACGCGGACTCGCGCTGTTGCGCGGCATCCATCGACGCGATCGCCTGCCGGAGCAGCTTCCAGTCGCCGGCGCGCAGCGCCGCGCGCGCCTTCCACGCCGTCTGGGCCGCATTGAGCGGCGCCGCGCCGGCGGCCGCATACCACTCGAGCGCCGTCGGGTCGTGCTGCTGCGCCCCGAAATGCGCGATGTGGGCCCACGCCCGCTCGCGGTCGGCCGGTGTCAGCGCCTTGCCGCGCTTGTCCAGAAGCACGGCGGCGCGCGCGGCGTCGCTGCGTGCGACCCGCTGGACTGCAAACAGGAACAGCTCGACCGAGGCGGCCGCGCGCGGGTCGAGGCGCTCTTTTTCAAGCCACGCGCCGGGGTTGAGGGCGATGGCGGCGGTCTGGCGCTCGAACCAGGCCGGCAGCTTGTCGATGTGCTGGGCGCTGTAACGCGCATCGGCCAATTGGTTGTCGTCTAGCAGGCGGCGCACGCGGGCCCAGCGCTCCGCCAGCCCGATCGGCACGGGGGTCCTGGCCGCGGCGAACAACGCATAACACGCCTCCGGCAATGGCCGGGCCCCATTCCACAGCGCGCGGACCTCGCTCGCCGCGCCGGGGTCACGGGCTGCCACGCGCTGGCGCAAGTGGTGGCAGGCGATCTCGTCGTCATCGACCGCCACGCGCGGCAGCTCGGCGAGGAAGGTGTCCCATCGATCCTGGCGGCCGAGCGCCTTGAGCCAGTCGCGGCGCAGGGCGTCGGCGAGCGGCGAATCGGCGTGGCGTTCGAGGAAAGCCCGGTACGCTGCAGCATCCTCGACCGGCGCCGGTGGGGTGCCGGCGAGCGATGCAGACAACGCCCAGTAATCGACATAGTGCGACAGCAGGTGATCGCGGCCGCGGAACGCTTCGCGATGCCGCGCAAGCGACCGCGTATCCCGCCGTTCGTAGGCGTCGCGTGCGGCGCGCAGGTCACGCTCGACCGCCGTCCACTCCCTGTCCATGGCCGGTGTGTTCATGGCGCGCGCCGAATTGTCCGGCATCAAGGAAAAGACCAACGCCGCAGCGTAAAAAGCGGCCACGGTGAAGCTGCCGTGGTGCCCCTGACGGTTTCGGGACGACGCACCAAGAAGTCCGGTGGGCGATGCGGCGGTCAGCATGATTTTCGGGAGCGGCGGGTGATAGCGTATTCTATACAGACGATGCAGGCCACATGATCCGGTCGCAACGACAGGAACCCGCAGCGGTACCCCGGAGTCCCTGGGAGACGTTGTTGTTGCACGCGCATCGGCCGCACGCCCTCCAACCACCCGACACCGAAGCCAAGTGAACCCCTCCGATCCCGAATTCTGGGTCGCCGTGCTCAAAATCGTCGGCATTGACATCGTCCTAGGCGGTGACAATGCCGTGGTGATTGCGCTCGCCGCCCGCTCTTTGCCGCCGCACCAAAAAAAGCTGGCGATCTTCTGGGGCACCGGCGCCGCCATCGTGCTGCGCCTGGTGCTGATCTTCATTGCGCTGGAACTGTTGCGCATTCCCTTCCTCAAGCTGGCCGGCGGCCTGCTGCTGCTGTGGATCGGCATGAAGCTGATGCTCGACGAGGACGGCAGCGAGCACGCGATCTCGGCCGGCGCGGGACTGATGGCCGCGATTCGCACCATCGTGATCGCCGACGCGGTCATGAGTGTCGACAACGTGATTGCGGTGGCCGCGGCGGCCAAGGACAGCTTCGCGCTGGCCATGTTCGGCATCGCGCTGTCGATCCCGATCATCGTGTTCACCAGCCAGCTGTTGCTCAAGTTCATGGAGCGCTTCCCGATCATCATCGTTCTCGGCGCCGCACTGCTCGGCTTCGTGGCCGGTGAAATGATGTGGAACGATCCTGCGGTCAAACCCTGGACCGGGGCCTATCCCGCATGGTTGCAGTACCTGGCCGGCGCGATCGGGTCCATCGTGGTGGTGATGTGGGGCCGCTGGGTCAACGCGCGGCGGCGCACGGCGGCTGCGGCCAAACAAGCGGCCGGTCCGGTCTAGCGCGGCAGATTTTTTGGACGGAAGTACAACCAGAGACGGAGGACGCAAATGAAACGAAATGCGATTCGCAAACTGCCGGGCGTGCTGGCTGCACTGTTCGCGACCGGCACGCTCACGGCGGCCGCGCAGGGCTGGGAGCCGACCAAGAGCGTGGAGTTCGTCGTTCCGGCCGGCACCGGCGGCGGTGCGGACCAGATGGCGCGCCTGATCCAGGGCATCGTCACCAAGCACAACCTGATGAAACAACCGATGGTGGTGGTCAACAAGGGGGGCGGTGCGGGGGCCGAGGGCTTCATGGACATGAAGGGCTCGAAGGGCGATCCGCACAAGATCATCATCACGCTCTCCAACCTGTTCACCACGCCGCTGGCGCAGGGCACGCCGTTCAGCTGGAAGGACCTCACGCCGGTGAAGATGATGGCGCTCGACCAGTTCGTGTTCTGGGTCAATTCCGCGGCGCCGTACAAGACGGCCAAGGAGTACACCGACGCGGCCAAGGCGGCCGGCCCGGGCAAGTTCAAGATGGGCGGCACCGGCGCCAAGCAGGAAGACCAGATCATCACGGTTGCGGTGGAGAAGATCACCGGCGCCAAGTTCACCTATATCCCGTACAAGGGGGGTGGCGAGGTCGCCACGCAGTTGGTCGGCAAGCACGTCGATTCGACGGTCAACAATCCGATCGAGGCGGTGGAGCAGTGGCGCGCGGGCAACCTGCGTCCGCTGTGCGTGTTCGATGACAAGCCGATGATCTACAAGACCAAAGTCACCGCGACCATGGCCTGGTCCGACATCCCGACCTGCAAGAGCCAGGGCATGGACGTCGACTACCAGATGTTGCGCGGCATCTTCATGGCGCCTGGCGTGAGCAAGGAGCAGACCGGGTATTACGTCGGCGTCCTCAAGAAGGTGATGGACACGCAGGAGTGGAAGGACTTCATGGAGAAGGGCGCGTTCTCGCAGACCACCATGCAGGGCGATGAGTACACCGCCTGGGTGGCCAAGGAGGAGAAGCGCCACGAGGGGCTGATGGCCGAGGCGGGTTTCCTCGCCAAGAAATAGCCGTACCGCGAACGGCCCCGGCAGCGAACCGGGGCCGTTCCCTTTGTGCACCTGTCAATGTAGAGGAGGGGCCTTGGACGAAGCAAGCGATAAGCCGGCCGCGTCGGTGCGCGCCGCCGACCTGTGGACTGCGGTCATTTTGTTTGTCATCGGCTGCATCGTGATCAAGGACAGCCTGCGATTGGGCGCCAAGTGGGGCGACAGCGGACCCGAGTCGGGCTACTTCCCGTTCTACATCGGCATGTTGCTGTGTGCCTCCAGCGTGGCGAACTTCCTCCTGGCCTGGTTCAAGCGCCGGCACGAGACCTTCGTGTCCAAGGAGAGTTTCAAGGGCGTGGTCTCGGTGTTTGTCCCGACGGTCGTTTACGTGGGATTGATCGGTGGCGTGGGCCCGGTGCCGGGCCTCGGCATCTACGTGGCCTCGGCGGTGTTCATCGCCTGCTTCATGAGACTGCTGGGCAAGTATGGCTGGGGCACCACCGCCGGCGTGGCGTTGGGCGTTCCACTGGCGTTCTTCTTGCTTTTCGAGAAGTGGTTCAGGGTGCCCCTCCCCAAAGGGCCGCTTGAAGCCCTGCTCGGCTTGGCGTAGGGGGCGTCATGGCGGAAATCCAGGCGCTTTTCCACGGCTTTTCGGTCGCCTTCACGCCGTTCAACCTGGCGTTGATGATGGCCGGCATCCTGATGGGCGTGCTGATCGGCGTGCTGCCCGGCCTGGGCGGCGCCAACGGCGTGGCCATCCTGCTGCCGCTGACCTTTGCCATGGCCAACCAGCCGGGTGGCGCGACGTCGGCCATCATCCTGTTGTCCTGCATCTATTGGGGGGCGCTGTTCGGCGGTGCCATCACGTCGATCCTGTTCAACATTCCCGGGGAGCCCTGGTCGGTGGCCACCACCTTCGACGGTTACCCGATGGCGCAGCAGGGCAGGGCCGGCGAGGCGCTGACGGCGGCCTTCACGTCCTCGTTCGTGGGCGCCTTCATCGCGGTGCTGATGATCACCTTCCTTGCGCCCCTGGTGGCCAAGTTCGCGTTGCGCTTCGGGCCGCGCGAGTACTTTGCGGTGTACCTGCTGACCTTCTGCAGTTTCATCGGCATGACCAAGTCGCCGCCTTCGAAGACCCTGGCGGCGATGATGCTCGGCTTTGCGCTGGCCGCCGTCGGTCAGGACAGCATGACCGGCGCGTTGCGCATGACCTTCGACCAGGTCGTGCTGTTCAAGGGCTTCGACTTCCTGATCGCGGTCATCGGCCTGTTCGGCATCGGCGAGATCCTAATCACGCTTGAGGAAGGGCTCGCCTTCAAGGGCATGCAGGGCAAGATCAACATGAAGGTGGTGATGCAGACCTGGAAGCAGCTGCCGAAATACTGGAAAACCTCGATCCGGTCCTCCGTCATCGGCTGCTGGATGGGGATCACGCCGGGTGGCGCGACACCGGCCTCGTTCATGGGCTACGGGGTCGCCAAGCGCATGTCCCCGAATGGCGCAAATTTCGGCAAGGGCGAGATGGAAGGCGTCGTGGCGCCCGAGACGGCGGCGCATGCCGCGGGCACCTCAGCGCTGCTGCCGATGCTTACGCTCGGCATCCCGGGGTCGCCGACGGCTGCCGTGCTGCTCGGTGGATTGCTGATCTGGGGCCTGCAACCGGGGCCGTTGCTGTTCCAGGAAAAGCCGGACTTCGTCTGGGGCCTGATCGCCTCGATGTACCTGGGCAACATCGCCGGCCTGATCGTGGTGCTGACCACGGTGCCGCTGTTCGCAGCCGTCCTGCGCATTCCGTTCTCGATCGTGGCCCCGGTCATCCTGGTGATCTGCGCCATCGGTGCCTATACCGTGCACAACTCGATGTTCGATGTCTGGATGATGCTGGTGTTCGGCGTGGTCGGCTACGTGTTCAAGAAGCTCGACTATCCGTTGGCGCCTCTGGTGCTGGCCATCGTGCTGGGGGACCGCGCCGAGGAGTCGTTCCGCCAGGCGCTGCTGGGGTCCGGCGGCAACCTGGCGACGTTCTTCGACAACGCGCTGGTCGGCAGCATCACCGCGCTGGCGCTGGCCATGCTGTTCTGGGGCCCGATCAAGCTGGTGTTCTCGCGCCTGACCGGCAGGTGATCAGTCGTCCGCCGCGTGCTTGAACTTGCCCCGTTGCTTCAGGCGTGACAGTGTCTCCGCGGACAGGTTGAGGTGCGCGGCGAGTTCCTTCATCGGCACCCTGCCGTAGAGGTCCGGGTACTTGCGCAGGAAGCGCTGCACGCGGCCGGCCGCATCGAGCAGGTGCAGCGTGATGGTGTGCGCCATCACCTCCGACATCAGGTGCATGACCTCGTACTCGAAATCGTCGCGCGCGATCGGGTGGCGGTCGAGGAACTCCACCCACGCCTCCATCGGCAGGTGCGCCACGCGCGTCTTCACCACCGCGCGGATCGAGTACGGCGCCGGTGTGCGCAGGCGCCACGCGGCGTAGCTGGTGTCCATGTCGTCTTCCTTGGAAAAGCGCAGGATCATCTCCTTGCCCTCCGGATTGGCGACGACGCGCTTGAGGACCCCTTCGAGGATGAAGTACTGCGCCATTTCATGATCGCCCTGGCGCAGCAGCAGGTCGCCCTTCTTGTAGTCGCTGATATGCAGGAAGCGCTCCAGGTCGGCGAACGCGCGCGGTTTGAGCGTGCGCAGCACGATGTTGCGCGCCAGTTGCTTGCGGATCGCCTCGCGTTGCGGATGGCTGACGAGCAGGGTCATGCGCGGCCCCCGCCAGGCACGTTGACTGGAATCAAGGCGGGTATGAAATGGCGTTTCATATCATGCTGCCGTTTGGGTGAATTGTCGTCTGGAGAGGGGTTGTTTTGCCAATCTTGACCGGCATCAAGCATACCGCACTTGGCCGCCGCTGGAAGGGGGGCCGGGTGACTACCCGCAGCACGATCTGCCGAGGAGGCGCCCATGGGAGTTGACGACCGAGCCGCAATCTCGCCCACCGCAGGGGGCCATGCACCGGATGCCGCCATGATCGACGGATTCACGCTGGTGATCGAGGCCCTGCAGCGCAATGGCCTGGACACGCTCTATTGCCTGCCGGGCATTCCGATCACCGACCTGACCCGCCGTGCCCAGGCCGCCGGGATGCGGGTCATCGCCTTCCGCCACGAACAGAACGCCGGCTATGCTGCATCGATTGCCGGCTTCATCACCCGGAAACCCGGCGTCTGCCTCACCGTGTCGGCGCCCGGATTCCTCAACGGGCTCAACGCATTGGCCCATGCGACGGTCAACTGCTTCCCGATGATTTTGATCAGCGGCTCCTCGGAGCGCGAGATCGTCGACCTGCAGCAGGGCGACTACGAGGAGATGGACCAGCTGGCCATTGCCCGGCCGGTGGCCAAGGCCGCGTACCGGGTGCTGCATGCGGAGGACATCGGCGTCGGTGTGGCGCGCGCCATCCGCGCCGCGGTATCGGGCAGGCCCGGGGGTGTGTACCTGGACCTGCCGGCAAAACTGTTCGCGCAGTCCGTCGATGCAGCTGCGGGCCGCAGCACGTTGATTGAAGTGGTCGATCCGGCGCCGCGCCAGGCGCCGGCACCCGACGCGGTGCGCCGCGCGGTGGACCTGCTCAAGGCGGCAAAGAAGCCGCTGATCCTGCTCGGCAAGGGGGCGGCGTACGCGCAGTGCGACGCCCAGATCCGCGCGTTGGTGGAGACCACCGGCATTCCGTACCTGCCGATGTCCATGGCCAAGGGGCTGCTGCCGGACACGCATGCGCTGTGTGCTTCGGCGGCGCGCTCGTTCGTGCTGCCGGAAGCCGACGTGGTGTTGCTGGTCGGCGCGCGCCTCAATTGGCTGCTGTCGCACGGCAAGGGCAAGACCTGGGGCGGCAAGTCGTCGAAGGATTGGGGTGGGCAGAAGTTCATCCAGGTCGACATCTCGCCGCAGGAGGCGGACAGCAACGTGCGCATCGACGCGCCCCTGGTGGGCGACATCGAGTCGTGCGTGAGCGCGCTGCTCGACGCTCTGCGCGGCAACTGGGCCCCACCGCCCGCGGAATGGCTCGGTGCGGTGCAGGACAAGAAGGCCAGGAACATCGCCAAGATGGCCGAGACGCTGGCGAAGGACCCGTCGCCGATGAATTTCCACAGCGCGCTCAATGTGGTGCGCGACATCGTCAAGGCCAACCCGGAGGCCATGCTGGTCAACGAGGGCGCCAATGCGCTCGACTTCACGCGCTCGATCGTCGACATGTACCAGCCGCGCAAGCGCATCGACGTCGGCACCTGGGGCATCATGGGCATCGGCATGGGCTATTGCGTCGCCGCTGCGGTGACCACCGGCCAGCAGGTCATCGCCATCGAGGGCGACAGCGCCTTCGGGTTCTCCGGCATGGAGGTCGAGACCATCTGCCGCTACAACCTGCCGGTGTGCATCGTGATCATGAACAACAACGGCGTGTACAAGGGCACCGACGTCGATCCCACCGGCCGCGATCCGGCGCCGACGGTGTTCGTCAAGGGTGCGCGCTACGACAAGATCATGGAGGCCTTTGGCGGCATCGGCGTGCAGGCCACCACGCCGGCCGAGCTGCGCGCGGCCATGGAGGCGGCGATCCGTTCGCGCAAGCCGACGCTCATCAATGCCGTCATCGACGAGACCGCAGGCACGGAGTCCGGCAGAATCACCAGCCTGAATCCCTCTGCGGCGAAGAAGCCCTAGCCCCCAATCCCCAG
>JAEUMZ010000123.1 GCA_016790765.1 Betaproteobacteria bacterium | reverse complement strand
TGGCGGGGAAACGGCAATTTCAAACGATGAGTTCACGTTGCGTTGGCTTTCGTTGCCCGCCGCCGCAACAAACATCGCCCAATCGCCGACCAGTCCGCCTGCGCGCACATACGCGCCCAGCCGCTCGAACAACAGTACGTTTGCGCGATATCCTTCCAGCGCTTTCGAAGTGGCTAATTCAATGGGCATGCTTGTGCTCCATTGCGCCACGGCTCCGGGAAAATCGATGCCGAGCGACATCGAGATTACTTTTGCGCCCTGGTCGACGGCCCAGAGGATGGCCTCTGCAATTTTCTCGCTGGAGCCGCCATTGGGGCCAAGCACCTTGCCGATCATCGCTTTGGTTACACCGCGCGCAACGCCAATTCTTCGTCCGCCGACATCTCGCCCAAAAACGGTCCCGGCGCAATGGGTGCCGTGTCCGTGTGCGTCGCCATTGCCCGATCCGGTGAAATCCCGTTCGACAAGGTTGACGCCTGCAAACGCCGGATGGGTATTGTCAATACCCGTATCCAAAACGGCAACGGCTACTCCCGATCCATCGAATGTCGATGTATCCGCACCCACGGCACGAATGCCCCACTCGACGTTGGCTGCGGCGGCCGGCGCGGCGGTCACATTCAATGGCGCGACGAGTTTGAACGGCATGATGGGTGCCAAACCCAAAATACCGGCCTCCGCCGCTACTTTCGACAAATCCTGGCGGGTCAATCCTTCGACTTGGACTTCAAGGCCCGGCACGCCATCGGCACGCCGAGCCGCAGCAGCCCCTGCGAACACATCGCGCAAGCCGCGCCTAGACCGGCGCAGAACGAAATACTCGGTTTCCCTTTCCATATCGATTCCCCCGTTGACGCAATTCGATCAATTGCGCGGGGAATCATATTTGGGGGGCGAGAAAATTGCCCCACCCGCTCATGGGGGAGTTGGCGCAAAAACTACTCAAGCGCTTTCATATGGAGACAGAATTCCACGGGCGATTGCACAGCCAAACCTTTTCAGTCAATCCCCGTATACGACATGAAGTTCTCCGGCGAGACGCGCAGTGCAGCACCCGTCGGGCAGGAACGCACGCAGGCCGGGCCGCCTTTCTGGTCCTTACACATATCGCACTTGACCGCTTTTTTCGGCGCGCTTTTGTCGTAGGTCTTGGCGATGGGGCCGGGTTCGCGGCCGAGGCCGAACAGCAGCCACGACACCAAACTCGACCCGCTCTTCTTGTCCGCCACCGGCGCCATCTGGATCACGCCGTAGGGGCAATTCTTCTGGCAGTTGCCGCAGCCGATGCAGGTGTCGGCGATGAACACCTCGCCGCCCGAGGAGCGGTGGATGGCGTCCGGCGGGCAGTCCTTCATGCAATGCGGATGCTCGCAGTGGCGGCAGCTGGTGGGCACGTGGATTTGAGCATACGTCGGCCCCGCTTCGCGATTCAGGCGCGAAGTGCCGCCGTGCGTTTCCGCGCAGGCCTTTTCGCAGTTGTTGCAACGCACGCACAATGCCTCGTCGATGAGCAGCACGTCGGTGGCTTCGCCCAGGCCTTGCTTCATCAGGAACGAGAGGATCGATCCGCCCTCGCCCGACTCCATCGCCTGGTTCGATTTCATCCGCTCCATGGAGCGGTTGTCCACCGTGGCGCGCACCGTGGAGTGCGAGGACATCACCTCGTTGAAGCGCTTCGCTTCCAGCATGATGACTTCGGTGGGCACCGCGGCCTTCACCGTGGCGGAACGTGGCGCGGCGCTCATCAGCGCCATCTCGCCAACATAGTTGCCAGCCGCCACGTAGGACAACACGATTTCCTTGCCGCCCACCTGGCGCGCCACGGTCACAGAGCCGCGCCGAATCATGTACAAGCCATCGGCCACATCGCCTTCCTTGAACAGGATGTCGTTGGTGGCGTATTTCTTGATCGTGGCGGTACCCACCAGGTAATCGACTTCCGATTCGCGGATGGTCGCGGAGAGGTACTGGCGCACGGCGCGGCGGATCATCACCTCGTCGAGTTTCTTGCGCACTGAATCGACCGAGGCAAGCAGCTTCAGCATCGCGCGGCGCGGCGTTTCCACCAGCAGGGTGCGCTTCTCGGCACGCACGGTGGCGGTGCGGCGGCGGCCGGAAATCAGGCCCATTTCGCCGAAGAACTCGCCCTTGTCGAGCTTGAAGGCGATGGCGGCCCCGGTGCTGGTGGTGGCCTCCACGGTCACCGCGCCCTCGACGATGGAAAAGAACGAGTTGGTGTAGTCGTTCTTCTTGAACACGATCTCGCCTTCGGCCGGGCGGTGGATCTCGGATTCGAGCAGCAACTCGCGCAACTGCAGCAGCGTGAGGCCCGACAGCAGCGGCACGCTGTTCTGGATGTGCAGCACCGCCTCGTTGACGGTGGTGATCTTGACGTTCTTGAACTTGGCCTTCAGCACCGGCTCGTCGGCCGGCTCCACCGGGTTGCCGAGGATGTACTCCACCGCCTCGTAGCCCTGGTTCATCGCCTGCTTGATCAGCGGGTATCCGCCCAGCGCGCCGACGATGTAGATGCCCGGCACGTTGGATTCGTACTGCGGCGACAGCACCGGCACCGCCTTCGGGTCGTCGTTCGGGAACGTGATGCCGAACCCCTCGACCAGTTTCCGCGGCGGCGTGGCACCCAGGCGGCCGATGATGCGGTGGCACGGGATCGCCTCTGCGCCATTGGGGGTCTTGGCATTGAAGGTGAGCGGAAAGTCGCCCTCGTCGTTCTTGACCACCGACTCGACCTTGGTGCCGTAGCGGCACTCGAGCTTGCCCTCGGAAATCGCCGCCAGCACGAGGTCGAGGTTGCCCTGTTTGCAGCGCGCGAACTCGTCGTTGCGGTTGACCAGGATGACGCGGTTCTGCTTGGCCAGCCCCAGCGCGTTCTCGATCGCGGCGTCGCCGGCGCCGACCACGATGATGGTTTCCTCGGAGAACTCCTCCGGGTCGTCGAGCTGGTACTGCACACCCGGGAGGTCCTCGCCCGGCACGCCGAGCTTGCGGATGTTGCCCTGCAGGCCGATGGACAGGATGACGGCCTCGGCGGTGACGGTCTGCTTGTTCGAGGTGGTGATGGTGAAGTTGCCCTTGGCGCCGGTGATGGCCGCCACCTGGTGGCCGAACTTGATGTTGACCTTGTGCTTCTTCAGCTCGTTGTCCCAGGTGCCGAGGATGGTTTCGCGCGAACCGGCGCCGAAGCTCATCGGGCTGCGCAACGGCAGCACGCCCGGCTCGGCCATGACGTGCTTGCCCTTCTGGTACTTGTAGATCGTGTCGCAGGGGTGCTGCTCCGCCTCGAGCAGCACGTGCGAGATGTTGAGTTCCGCCGCATGCGCGGCCGCCGACAACCCCGACGGTCCGGAACCGATGACGGCGATCTTGTAGTGTTCACTCATGGTGTGCTCCGCTCGATTGCTTTAGCGCGTTTCAACCTGAATTCCTCTCCGCCGATGAACGCCGATGAGGCGCCGATGGACGCCGATAAAGGCAAAACCCAAGACCTGGTGACGCATCTGGAAGGAAATGCCGCCGAAAGGCGCGCCGGTGCTTGAGTTTTCAAGAAGTTCATCTGCGTACATCGGCGTGTCTCTATCGGCGTTTATCGGCGGAGAAAGCCTGTCACTTCCCCGCCCAGTTGCGCAATTCCTTCATCTGCGCGACGAACTGCGCAGGCTGGTATTTCTCGTCGTTGGCGAGCAGCACGTTCAGCTTTTTCATGCTCGCGTTGAAATTGGCTGCGGCGGGGAGCGCGCCCTGTTTGGTGAGGAACGCGCCGACGCTTTGCAGCGCCATCGAGGCCTGCTCGGCGGCGGCGAAGTCGCTGTAGTGGCCTTCCAGCCCGTCGTCGATCAGGGCCGTCATCACGCGCTTGACCACGCCGGCGTTGAATTCCGTGCGCGCGAACACCGGTGCGGCCTCCAGCGAGAGCTTTTTCAATTCCATCGCCGCGGCCTTGGTGTCGCCTTCACCGGCCACCGCGCGGTTGAGTTTCTGCACCTGCTCGCGCACCTTCTCGCCCAGCGCCGGGTCGAGGGTGGCGGTGAGCGCGCGCAGCATCAGCATGTTGGAGTCATTGAGCCGCACCAGGCCGGGCGAGACGCTGGCGCCGAACACGCTCTTCGGCTTCCAGCGCAGGTCGCTCATCGGGTGGTGGCAGGCATGGCAGTCGAACAGCACCAGCTCGGGGAACAGGCCATCACGGCCGCGCTTGTCGTCGACCATGATGTCCATGGTCTCGGCCACCGCCAGCGCCTGGCCGGTGGCCCACACCTGCACGCCGTCCCAGACTTTCTTGCGCTCCGAATAGTCCTTGTCCACCACGAAGTGCTTGGGCGCGATTTCGGTGAAGGTGTCGAGTTCAAAGCTCATGCGCGGGTGGCCGGCGCCCATGATGCGGTGCGTGACCAGGCGGTCCTTGTTGCCGAAGTGGCAAGAGAGGCACAGCTTGGCGCGCGCCATCGCGTCGTTGAGCGGGTAGAGGCCGTTCTCCAGATTCGTTTGGTGGTGCGCCGCCGGGTCGGTCACCGGGTTCACGTGCGAGGTGATGTACTTTTCCGCCGGGCCGTGGCAGGTCTCGCAGGTGATGCCGTCGGCAAACACGAAGCGCTCGCCGCGCCGGTTTTCGGGAATGTTGTGCGCGTGGCAATCGAGGCAGATCTTGGCGTTGTGCGCGCCTTCCTTCAAGCCCAGGTTCTTGGCGATGCGCTGCGACTTGGCGTTGAACAGCACCTTGTAGGCGCGCGTGTGCTTGTCGGTGCGCGTGTAGGTGACGTACTCGTTCTGCAGCACCGGCGAATCCTTCCAGATGCGCACGGCGCCGTGGCAGAGGCTGGACGCGCAGGTGACGGCGCCCAGGGTTTGGTGGGGGGAGTGGTAGGGCAGGGTTTGCGCGTTTGCAACGGCACCCATCATCGCCATTCCCGCGAAAAACCACGCTGGGTTGCGCCGGGCGGGAATCCAGTGACGTTTCCACGAACGACGCTGGGTCCCCGCCTTCGCGGGGACGACGGTACTGAGAATTTCGCGTAGGACTTGCATCACTTACCTCCGGCCTTCACTGCACGAAATGCCGCTCGATCGATTTCATCCTTCACCGTCCAAAGCGATCCATCGGGATTCAGATAGAAGCGCCGCTGCTCCTCCATCGTGAACGGCCGCGAGCCGATGCGGCCGAAGATGGCGATCTGCCCGCCGGTCTCGTCCACGCCGCGGTCGCGGTCGAGGCCCTTGGCCAGCGCGATCGCCGGCGACTGCGTCTGCCGCCAGGCGATCAACTTCGGATTCGGTTCCGGCGAGAAGCCGTAGAACTTCGGCTGCAGGTCCGGCGAGGTGAGCTGCACCACCTTCAAACCGTTCTTCCCGTCCGCCACGTAGGCGAACAACGAGGCATTGGTGGTGCCGACGATGACGTCGGTGGCGTCGTTGAGCCGGCCCTCGGCATTGAAGCGGCGGTACTCCACCGGCGCGTGCGGTTGCGTGATGTCGATGATGACCAGCCCGTCCTTGCCCGCCGCCACGTAGGCATAGGTGCGCGCAAGGTAGAGGCCGCGCGCGTCGTCGAGCCGCACCTGGGCGGTGCCCACGCGCGTGGCCTTTTCCGGAATCGTCACGTCCACCACTTCCAGCCCCTGCCGGGTGGTGACGAACAGGTAGCGGAACTGCAGCGCGGAGGCCCGCGCATCGAGCAGCGGCACGCGCGCCGCCACCACGGGTTTCAGCGGATCGTTGAGGTTTACGATCACCAGGCCGCTGTCGGTGGTCACGTAGGCGTAGTAGCCGCCCATCGTGATGTGGCGCGCGCCGGTCAGCACCCCGCCCTCGTTCCAGGTGGCGGCGCGCTTGATGAAGTTGTTGCGCGGCTCGCCGTCGGCGAAGGTGTTCACGTCCACCACGATCAGGCCCTCGACGGCGTCGACGATGAAGGCGTGGTTGTAGATCGGGTGGAACGGCTGCTCCTCGTTGGTGACGCGCATCAAATCGCCCTTGTTGCGCTCCGGTGCGATGGCCTGGTTGGTGGGCAGGGTCATGCAGGTGGCGTTGGTGGTCGGCACGTGCGCGTCGTGCCCCAGCGGCGAGAACGGCGCGGTGATGATGCGCTGCGAGACGCCCTTGTTGCCGATGTTGGCCACGTCGTACACGCGGAAACCACCCGCACCCTCGGCCACGAACAGGTACTCGCCGCGCAGCATGATGCAGCGCGCGGGACCGCGGGTGGAGTGATGGTGTGTCTCGACCAGTTCCTGGTTGCGCTTCTGGTGGTCGGCAAACCAGTCCGGGTACGCGTACTGATGGAGGTAGCTGCCGATCACCGCCTGCGGCTCGTCCCACTCGGTGACCTGCACCGCCTGCACGTGCCCCTGGCCGCCGAGATAGGCGTGGAAGCCGACGAAGTTGACGAAGTTGGTGCCGTGCAACAGGAGCTGCGCCATGATGGCGTTGTTGTCGTTGGCCTGGCTCACATGGCAATCGGTGCAGGTCTTGGTCTCGGTCTTCCTCTCGGTGTGCGGATAGTGCGGGGCGAATGCCTGCGAGGAAAAGCCCGAGGCCGCGATCGGCGGCTGCTGCACATAGATGCGTTCGCGGTTGGCGTTCATCGAGGACAGGATCAGCGCCGAGCTGGAACGGATCGGCGCGATGCGCGCGCCCTTCACCGGGCCGTGCTTGCCGAGCTGGAACATCTCGTCGCGCGCCACCTGCGGGTTGTAGGTCGCGTAGTTGCGCGTCTCGCCGCCCTCGTAGTGGTGGCGGTCGGTCTTCCAGTTGGCCTGGATCGGCAGGTGGCACCCGGCGCAGCTGGTGGTCCAGGACAGGTGGCAGGTGTAGCAGGTCACCTTGTCGTTGGAGTGCGCGTACTCCGTCTTTCCGTTCGGATCGGGTGGCCCCCACGCGCCGGCGCGCCCCTCGGCGCCGGCGTGCATGAGTTTGGCGCGCGCCGCCTTCTCGTTGTAGCTCTTGTGGCCGGGGGTGACGGTGTCCTTGGTGAGCGACATCTCCCACTCGAGGTCCTTGTTCAGCGCCGAGCGCTGGAACAGCTTGCCGTCGATCCACTCGAAGCGCTTCCTGCCATCCTGGGTGCGCAGCAGCTTCAAATCGCGCCCGCCGGGCTTGGCGGCCGGGCCCGAGGTGAACAGGGTCGGGTACTTGTCGGCCGTGCCGTGGCAGTCCACGCAGTCGATCTCGATCGCCGCCGCCACCTCGCCGTAGATGTGGCCGTTGTTGTGCGCGTCCTGCGCGAAGTGGCAATCGACGCAGTGCATGCCGACGTCGAGGTGGATGGACGACAGGTGCACCGCCTTCTTGAACTTCTCCGGGTCGTTGTCGGACACCGCCTTGCCGTCCTTGTCCAACAGCGTGCCCTTCCGGTCGCGCTTGAAGATGTAGCGGAAGTTCCAGCCGTGGCCGTGGTAGTCGGCAAACTGGGTGTCCTTGAGCTTGGGGTTGAGCTCGGAGACTTTCTTCAGGAACTCCGGGTCGCTCCACAAGCCGCGGATCGCCGCCTCCTCGGGATTGCGATCGAGAATCTTGCGCGCCTCGGCGGCGGTCGGGTACTTCTGCGACTTCGGCCACATCGACGGCGCGTCGGACTCGTAGTCCCACATGGTGGTGCCGTAGAAGCTGTTCACGAACACGTTGGGCTGGTGCATGTGGCAGACCATGCACTGCGAGGACGGGATCGCGCGGGTGAACTCGTGCTTGAGCGGATGCCCGGAGCGATCCTTCGGGATCGTCGGGTCCTGCGTCTGCGACTTGCCCTCGTGGCCGAACTTCGCGTACGGGCCGGAGCGCGAGGGATCGCGGTCGTTGGCGTAGATGGTGTGGCAGGCGGTGCAGCCGGAGGAGCGGTAGTCGCCCGGCTGCTCGTTGGTGCCGAGGAACCACAGGTGCGGGTCGTTCAAGCGCGTCTTGGTGATATTGATCACCGGCACCGCGATGCGCTGCCCGGTGCCCGGCCCGCGGTTGGATTGCTTGATGTCCGGCCGGCCCGGCTCGTCGAGCCGCTGCAATGCGCCGGTGCTGTTGGGCAGGCCCACCTCGGGAAACTGCGAGATGATGACGCGGCCGCCGCGCTCGAACACGCGGAAGATGTCGCCGGGCGGAATGGTCTCCCACGCCGGCAGCGGCGCCACCGAGGGCAGGACGCCCATCTTCACCATTTCCGGCGTCGGCACCACCGGGTTCTTCAGGATCGCGCCGATGCCGTCGGCGTCGTACGCCTCGCCGAGGATGTAGCGCTTGAAGGGCAGGATGCCGTTGTTGTACGCCGCGCCACCCCACAGCATCGACGAAGTCGCCATCATGCTGCGCTCCACCGCCTGCACGATCTGCAGGTGGCAGGCCCCGCAGGCCTCGCGCGCCACGCGCAGGTCCCCCGGGTTGATGAAGCGGATGAATTCCTTCGATTCCTTGTTGGTCAGCGTATAGGCGCCTTCCGGGTTGGCCGACGAGGGCCAGTTCCACGCCTTGGGGTTGCGCGGGTTCACGTGCGCGCGCGCCCTGGCCATGGCGTATTCGTTTGAGAGGTAGTCCTTCGGATCGTTGCTCTTGGGCCGCGCCACGCTCACGTCACCGCCATGGCAATCGGTGCAGCCCAGCACCACGGCCGGGTTCTGGTGCATGGTGTGGCGGTCGGTGGCGGTGTGGCAGCTCACGCAGCCCTTGGATTTGCGGTCCGCATCCATCACCGACTGGCGCTCGGGCGCGGGGGGATGCGCGGTGTACTTGATGTCGAGCGGCTTCGCGCCGGAGGCGGCGAACGCGGCCGATGACGCTGCGATGAATGCACTGGCGACAGCAACCGGCACCAAACCCAAGCACTGGCGCGCCTTTCCGGCCACAAAT
>JAEUMZ010000094.1 GCA_016790765.1 Betaproteobacteria bacterium | reverse complement strand
GACGCGCCACTCCGGCGGCACCAGCAACGGTGCGGCGGCGGCCATGCCCGCCAGGACCAGCACGCCAACGATCCGCGGCACCCGCGGCCAGGCGAGAACCGCACAGGACATCAGGGCACAGGCCACGGCAATCGCCAAGCTCGATACCGGCCATGCGGTCAAGCCCGTCTCCCTGTTGTTGTTGTGGTTCGGACCGCCCGAGTTTACGCTGACGGTCCGGCTGGGGGGCTTTTGTGGCGCGACGTGATGGCGGACGCGCTCACGATCTGGCGACGCGGCGTGGCGAAATGCCGCCGGACAGCACGACGGTACCGGGGATTACAATGGTCGCACGCAACGCCGGACCCCGGCATCGCGGGCCTGATACGGCAGCGTGGTTTGCGATGCGCGCAATCGGGGACGCCAAACGACCGGTCACCCAGTTCACCCCCATGGCACACCCGACCATTCCCCTGCAATTTCAGCGCTTCCAGGAAGCCGAGATGCAAGCACGCGCCGAGGCGTTTCGTTCCGACATCGCGCGCCGCCGCACGGTGCGCGATTTTTCCGCCGAGGCGGTGCCGCGCGCGCTGATCGAAACCTGCCTTGCCGCCGCCGGCTCTGCGCCCAGCGGCGCCAATCAGCAGCCGTGGCGCTTTGTCGCGGTGTCCGATGCGGCCGTGAAAAAACACATCCGCGAGGCGGCCGAGGCCGAGGAGCGCGAATTCTATGCACGCCGCGCCACCGACGCCTGGCGTGCCGCCCTGGCGCCGCTGGGCACGGACGCCGAAAAGCCGTTTCTGGAAACCGCGCCCTGGCTGATCGCAGTGTTCTACGAAGCCTATGCGCTGGATGCCCAAGGCAACCGGGACAAGCGCTACTATCCGATGGATTCGGTCGGCATCGCGTCGGGATTCCTGATCGCGGCATTGCACCACGCCGGCCTCGCCACGCTTACCCACACGCCCAGCCCGATGGCGTTCCTCAATACCATTCTCGGCCGCCCTGACAACGAAAGGCCGTTCCTGTTGCTGGTGGTGGGTTACCCCGCCGCAGACGCGCGCGTGCCGGCAATTTCGCGCAAGTCCTTGAGCGAGATCGCGGTGTTCGTCTGACACGCGCGTTCTTGCGCAGGATGGCGCGCGCCCGCAACATGCGACGGCCGCCACCGCACACCCACTTTCGCCGATGCGGCGCAGTTTTCCCCCGGGAGCCCCCATGGACACATTGCGTACGCCGGATTCGCGCTTCGACAATCTGCCGGGCTACGACTTCGCGCCGCATTATTGCGAAGACCTGCCTTCGACCCCGGGGCTGCGCGTGCACTACCTGGACGAAGGACCGCGCGACGCCGAGGTGACCTGGCTATGCCTGCACGGCCAGCCGACCTGGAGCTATCTCTACCGCAGGATGATCCCGGTATTCGTAGCCGCCGGTCAGCGCGTGGTGGCGCCCGACTTTCTCGGTTTCGGCCGCTCCGACAAGCCGCTCCACGAAGCGGCCTACAGCTTCGACTTTCACCGGCAAATGCTGATCGAATTGGTCGACCGGCTGGCGCTCGAGCGGATTCGGCTGGTGTGCCAGGACTGGGGCGGCCTGATCGGCCTCACGCTGCCAATGGCGGCGCCGCAGCGCTACGCGGGCCTGCTGGTCATGAATACCGCGCTGGGCACCGGCGACCTGCCGCTGGGCGACGGTTTTCTCGCCTGGCGGGCCTACGCACGAAGCCAGCCAGACCTCGATATCGCCGCGCTCATGAAACGCAGCACGCCCCATCTTTCCATCGCCGAGGCCCAGGCCTACGCGGCACCTTTTCCCGATGTGCGCTACAAGGCCGGCGTGCGGCGTTTTCCGGAACTGGTGCCCGACCATCCCGAGGCCGGCGGGGCGGCGATTTCGCGCGCCGCGCGCGACTGGTGGCGCGCGTCCTGGTCAGGCCCCAGCTTGATGGCCATCGGCATGCAGGATCCGGTGCTGGGGCCGCCGGCGATGCGCTACTTGCATCAGCAGATACGCCATTGTCCGCCGCCGCTGGAGTTGGCCGAGGCGGGGCATTTTGTACAGGAGTGGGGCGAGCCGGTGGCGCGCGCGGCGTTGGTGGCGTTGTCGGGACGATCCGGCGCCGCCGGTTGACACGGGCGGAGGCCGCGCGGTCAGGCCTTGCCTCTTGCCGGGCCAGCAGGGGCCTTCACCCTCGCAATCCTCACCCCCTCCGGCAACCGCCGCAACTGCCGCATCACCTGCGCCAAGTGCATGCGATGCCCCACGTCCAGGGTGAAGATCAGCACCGCGTACTTGTCCCCACCGCTGTTGGGATCGGCAGTGGTGTTCTCGACGGCCAGCTTGGCGAGCGCGCCGCGGCGGTCGGTGACGGTGACGCGGATGCCGGCGTTGAACACGCGGTCGATCCGCGGCTCCCATTGCCATATCGCAAGACCCGCCCCTGCTTGCGTGACCCCTGTTTGCCGGCGATCAATTTCTCGCGCGACGTGCAGCGGTAGCCGGTTTCCTTTTCACGCAAAGGTTGTGCGACAAGGATTTTCCACATTGCAAGATCGACTCCGTGCTTCTGCCGATGAAGCGCAGAGGCTGCCCTCGCCAAACACAAGCACCGGCGCGGCGTTTGGGGCGAAAAGCCGCAAAGCGGCGCATCAGGTCTTGCCCTGCCCGCTTGGCATGCGGTGTTGTCCGTTCCTGTCGCCCATGTAAAACTCCAAGAAGGAGGAAGCGGCCATGCGTGCACGTCGAATCAGTCTGGCCAAGGGGGTGGGTGAAGCCGCACTCTTGTTGGCGGGTGCCTTGGGTGTCACGTTCGCATTCGCGCAAAGTGGCGCGACCCTCGAGGCACGCATTGCCGCCGCCTTGGAAAAGGTGCCGGCGATCGACAATCACACGCATCTGTTGCGGACTGCACCCCCCTATAACCCACGCCTGGAAAACACCATTCCGGTGATGCTCCGCAGTGGCCGGCCGGAAACGGTCGCGGCCATGAAGGAGCGCTTCAACATCGACTGGGATCCGGCCAACGGCGAGGCGCTGGACAGGCAAGCGCGCGAGGCCAAGGCAAAGCTGATTGCAAAGCTCGGCGGCGAGGAGGCGTACTGGGCCGACCATCTCGTGGCCAGCAATACGGAAATTGCGCTGGTCAATGACGAATTTCCCAAGGGCACGAACGCAAGGAGTCTGCGATGGGTGCCGTACGGCACCACTCTGCTGGTCCCCTTCGGCAGCCCGTCACTCGCGGCGCGCAGCCCCTCGGTGGCCAGTTACGTCGAGCGCTCTCTGCGCCTGAACGGCGAGGCCCGAAAAGCCGAGGGGGACGATGCGCTCCCGCCCACGCTGGACGCCTACCTGCAGTTCATCGACCGCCGGCTTGCACAATTCAAGGCGCAAGGTGCGGTGGCCTTGAAATTCTCCGACGCCTATTACCGCACGCTGCGCATTGCCGACACGCCAAGGGCGCGCGCCGCTTCGATCTACGCGGAGGGCACGAAGATTCCGCCGGAGCGCGATGACTACATCGCCTTGCAGGATTACCTGATGCGCCACATCTTCCGGCGCTGCGGGGAACTCAAACTTCCGGTGCACATCCATTCCGCCCACGGCGCGGGCTCGTTCCTGCGGTTGCAGGACTCGGACGTGCGCCATCTCGAGGATGTGCTCGCCGACCGCGCGTACTTCGGCACCCAGTTTGTGCTGATCCACGGAGGATCGCCGTGGCACGAGGCGGCGGCGTATTTGTCGATCAGCAAGCCCAATGTGTGGATCGATCTTTCGGCCATGCCGTTCTTGTATCCGCACCTGGAACTCTCCGCCGCGATCCGCAAATTCCTGGCGTTTTCACCAGAACGCACGCTGTTCGGCACCGATCCGATGGCCACGGCGATGATGCCTGTCGGCGCGGAAATTGCCCACCTGGGGCTTTCGCGCAACCTCAGAAGAGCGCTCTACCGCGCGCTGGCCGACCTGGTGGCGGACGGCGTCTTCACCGAGACAGAAGCGATCAAAGTGGGGCGTGGTGTGCTGCGGGACAATGCGCGGCGGTTGTATGGGTGGGAGTAGCTCTGTGGCTGGTGGCAAAAGGCAAGGCCTGACCCCGGTCTTCCTTTGGCCATGCCAAGGCTTGACTTTCAAGACGGCAACTCACCCCGTCTTGGCGTCTTGGCGTCTTGGTGTGCGCTCAACTACGCAGACACGGGATACAACTCAAACGTGCCTTCAATCCCCTTCAACACCGCCGCGCGCGGCGCGGCAAACGTAAACGTACCCAAACCGCGCGCCAGTGCGTAGACCAGATCAGAGGCCAGAATTTCATCGCCCAACGCCATGCCGCCCACACGCGCGGCAATGACCACCGTGCGACCATAGAAATCATCGCTGCGCTTGATCGCCTCGCCCGAGTGCAGGCCAACGCGGATGCGCACCGGCAGGCCTTCGAAGCCGGCGCGAATCCGCTCGCGCATGGAAAGGCTTGCGCGCAACGCCAGCGCCGCCGATGGAAACGCCAGCATGAAACCATCGCCCTGCGATTTGACGACATAGCCGCTGTGCTGCCCGGCCGCCTCGCGCACGATGCGGTCGTGCCACGCCAACAGGCGCATGAACTCGGTATCGCCCAGACGGTCGAGCAGCGCGGAGGAAGATTCGATGTCGGTAAACGCAATCGTCACCGTGCCATCGGGTGCGGACGCCGGACGCATGTCGGGCCGGTCCTTTTGTACGCTGTGCTCAATGTCCTCGATGCTCTTCGTCAGCACGCGGCCAAACGAGGATTCGTTCCGATCACCCATGGAGCCGTGCCACTGCGCGATGCGCCAGTGACCGCGCTCGATCACCAACACCAGCGTAATGCGCAGCGCGATCTGATCGCCGGATGGAAGCACCATGCGTGGTCGATCCGCAATCCAGCCCACGTTTCCCAGGCTGTACGCCACCGGTGCCCCGGGTTGAATGTCGAAGCCGCCCAACTCCCGGTTCTGCTTGAGCATGATTTCGGTGCCGGCAGGCCCGGTCCACCACTCATCGGCGTCGGTGCCGATGTTGAGCAAGTAGGCGCTAGCGGAAAACATCTCGCGCACAGAATCGTCGTCGCCCTCGCGCATGGCGGCGTAGAGGCGCAGCAGGAATGCGCGCAGTTCTTCGCTTGGCAACGCCTCAGCCACTATTTCTCCCTTTAGCCGTGCGTGCCGCGGGCTTCGCACGCGCGCGGTTGCCGGAACTGGAGTGATCGCATGGGCCGATCGCAGCCTTGGCGTCAAGCCTTGCCTTTTGCCTGATTTGCAACCGCTTTCACCCGCGCAATTCTCACCACCTCCGGTAACCTTCTGAGCTGCCGCATCACCTGCGCCAAATGCATCCGATGCCGCACATCCAGCGTGAAGGTCAGCACCGCATACTTGTCCCCGCCACTGTTGGGATCGCCCATGTTGACGTGGGCGATGTTGGAATCGGCGGCGGTGATCTCGGCGGCCAGCTTGGCGAGCACGCCGCGGCGGTCGGTGACGGTGACGCGGATGTCGACGTTGAACACGCGGTCGATGCGCGGGTCCCACTGCACATCCAGCCATTTGTCGCGCTCGTTCCTGAAGGAGCGCACGTTCTGGCAATCGTGCGTGTGGATCACCAACCCTTGCCCGCCCTTCATCTGCGCCAGGATCGGGTCGCCGGGAATCGGGCGGCAGCAGGGGGCGAACTGCACCGCGAGGTCCTCGGTGCCGCGGATGATAAGCGCCTCCTTGGCCTGGTGCGCCGGTGCTTCCAGCTCGGAGAGCGCGAAAAGCTTTCGCGCCACGACGGCTGCCAGCCGCTTGCCCAGGCCGATTTCGGACAGCACCGCCTCCTTCGATTTCACCGCGTCGCCCTTCAACATGCGGTTCCAGTGGATGCGGCCGATGTCGTTGGGATCGAAGTTCAATGCGCGCACGGCCTGGATCAGCAACAACTCGCCCAGCTCGATGGCCTCGGCCTGCTGGCGCGTCTTGAGGTAATGCCGGATGTGCGACCGCGCGCGCCCGGACACCGCGTAGTTGAGCCAAGCAGCATTGGGCCGCCCGGTCTCGTCGGTGAGGATCTGCACCCGGTCGCCGTTCTTCAGGCGCGTGGACAGCGGCACGTCTTCTTCGTTGATGCGCGCGGCCACCGCACGGTTGCCGATGTCGGAGTGGATGGCGTAGGCAAAGTCGATGGCGGTGGCGTCCTTGCGCAGCGAATGGATCTTGCCCTTGGGCGAGAACACGTACACCGAATCCGGGAACAGGTCGACCTTGATGTGCTCGAGGAACTCCAGCGGGTCACCGGTGCCGGATTGCAGATCCAATAGCGACTGCAGCCACTGGTGGGTCTTCTGCTGGATGTCGGTGAGCGCACCGTCCCCCAGCGACTTGTACATCCAGTGCGCCGCCACGCCGGCCTCGGCAATCATGTGCATGTCGGCGGTGCGGATCTGGATTTCCACCGGCGTGCCGAATGGGCCGATGAGCGTGGTGTGCAGGGACTGGTAGCCATTCGGCTTGGGCAGCGCGATGTAGTCCTTGAACTTGCCGGGCACCGGCTTGAACAGCGTGTGCAGCGCGCCCAATGCCACATAGCACTCCTTCAGGCTCAGCACCACGATGCGCAGGCCGTAAATGTCGAGCACCTCGGCAAACGAGACGTGCTTGTCCTGCATCTTCTTGTAGATCGACGAGAGGTGCTTTTCGCGCCCGGAAATCGACGCCTCCACGCCGAACTCGGCCAGCCGGGTCTTCACCGATTCGAGGATGCGGCCCACCACCTCGCGCCGGTTGCCGCGCGCGGCGCGCAGCGCCTTCTCCAGCACCGCGAAGCGGTGCGGGTGCAACGCCTTGAAGCAGAGGTCCTCGAACTCGTAATAGAGGCCATTCAAGCCCAGGCGGTGCGCGATCGGCGAATAGATTTCCTGCGTCTCGCGTGCCACGCGCTCCTGCTTCGATTGCGACACGGCGTCCAGCGTGCGCATGTTGTGCAGCCGGTCGGCGAGCTTGATCAGGATCACGCGCACGTCGCGCGCCATGGCCAGCAGCATCTTCCGGAAGTTCTCCGCCTGCGCTTCCTCCAGGGTGGCGAACTGCAGCTTGTCCAGCTTCGAGACGCCATCGACCAGCTCGGCCACGGGCTTGCCGAACTGGCGCGCGATGTCGTCCTTGGTGGTGGGCGTGTCCTCGACCACGTCGTGCAACAGGGCCGCAGTGAGCGCCTGTGCATCGAGGTGCCAGCGCGCCAGGATCTTGGCCACCGCCAGCGGGTGCGTGATGTAGGGCTCGCCGGACTGGCGCGTCTGGCCCTCGTGCGAGGCGGTGGCCAGATCGAGCGCGGCCTCCACCTTGGCCACGTCGGCCGGCTTCAAATAGCCTTCGATGAGGGTGCGGAATGCGGCCGCCTGGTCGTCCGCCTCGATCGGCAGGGCCACCTCGGGCAGGATCGACAGCGAGGTCGGGGTGCCTGGCGTGCTCGAAGGCGTGCCGCGGTTGCGGGCAGCGCCCTTGGAAGCCGGGTCGGTGGCGGGCGTGGACGAGGTCATCGCGTCGGTGCCACCACCGGCCCCGGGTTACATCTCGGGGGTCGCCGCGACGGGCGGGGGCGGCGGGTTGAGGATGTCCGCCGTGACGTGGCCGAGCGCGATTTCGCGCAGGGCGATCACGGTGGGCTTGTCCTTGCCGGCTTCCACGTACGGTGCGCCGCCCAGGGCGATCTGGCGCGCACGGGTGGTGGCCGCGAGCGTGAGTTCGAAGCGGTTGGGGATCAATTTGATGCAGTCGTCAACGGTGATGCGGGCCATGCGCGTGCTCCGGAACTTCTCAGCAGCGCCCGCGCCATACAAATGCCTTGGCGTGAGCGGGTGCTTACGTTACTGGTGGGCTGCGCGAACCGGGGAGAACAGCGCAGCATGTAGGGACAGTTGCCGTTTGGCCGTCAAACGCACGGCACGGACGATCGCTTGCAGATCGCTTACAGCAGTGTCAAATTCGCTGTTGATAATAACATAGTCGGCTTCCGGGGCATGCTCCTGGTCCTCGTGCACGGCCGCCAGCCGCTTCTCGATCACCTCGGGCGAATCCTTGCCGCGCT
>JAEUMZ010000087.1 GCA_016790765.1 Betaproteobacteria bacterium | reverse complement strand
CCCAATACCAAGGCGTTCTTTTCCGAAACGCTGGGCAATCCGGCGATCAACATGATCGACCTGGAAGCCGTCGGCGCGATCGCCAGGGAGGCCGGCGTTCCCTTCATCGTCGACAACACCGCCGCGTCGCCGTACTTGTGCCAGCCGTTGCATCACGGCGCCGACATCGTCGTGCATTCGGCCACCAAGTTCATGGGTGGCCACGGCACCAGCATGGGTGGAGTGGTGATCGAGAAAGGCACGTTCCCCTGGGACAACGGCAAGTTCCCGTCGATGACCGAGCCTTCGCAGGGCTATCACGGCGTGCGCTTTTACGAGACCTTCGGCAACTTTGGCTACACGATGAAGGCGCGCATGGAAATCCTGCGCGTGTTCGGGCCGACCTTGTCACCCTTCAACGCGTGGCAATTGCTGCAGGGCATCGAGACCTTGCCGGTGCGCATGGAGCGCCATTGCGCCAACGCGATGGCGGTGGCGCAGTTCCTGGAAAGCCATCCGATGGTGGCGTGGGTGAACTACCCCGGCCTTCCATCCAACAAGTACCACGCGCTGGTGAAGCGCTATAGCCCCAAGGGCGCGGGCGCGCTGCTGTCATTCGGCATCAAGGGAGGGTACGAAGCCGGCGTGAAATTCATCGAAGGCCTGCAGTTCATTTCCCATCTGGCCAACATCGGCGATGCGAAATCGCTGGTGATTCACCCGGCCTCGACTACGCACCGGCAATTGCGCGAGGAAGACCAGGTCAAGGCGGGTGTGCCGCCGGACATGGTGCGGCTCTCGATCGGGCTGGAGACGCTTGACGACATCCTGTGGGACATCGATCAGGCGTTGACGAACGCCTAGCGCAGCGTGGCAAAACTCTAGATTTGGCGGGGCTTCCGGGCCATCAATGGCCCGGAAGCCGCACCAATTCTAGAGTTTCAAACGGACTGCCCAATCACCTGTACCCGCCGTCCGCCATCAGCACCTGCCCCATGAAGTACGGCATGGTCAGGATGTGCAGGGCCACGGCGGCCATTTCATCCGGCTCCGCCCAGCGGCGCATCCAGATCTTGGCCGACTCTTTTTCGCGCACGTCGGGCGGCAGCGTGGCATTCAAGTCCGTGTTGATCCAACCGGGCGCCAACGCGTTGACCACGATGCCATCGGGCGCCAGGAATTCGGCTGCATTTTTCACCAGCATGTTGGCCGCCGCCTTGGACGAATCGTAATGCGCCGAAACCGGATCGTTGGAGTTGATGCCGTTGGTGGAGGTCACCAGCAGGATCTTGCCGCGGAACTCGCCCTTGGGCGCGTTCTGTTTCATCGACTGCGCGGCGTACTTGGTGACCAGGAAGGCGCCGGTGGCGTTGGTGTTCTGCACTGTGTCCCATTCCTTCTGGGTCTGGTCGAAGAAGTCGGTGTTCGGTGACACGCCGGCCGAGTGGATGACGTAGTCGACGCGATGCCCCGCTTTCTGGATGGCATCGAAGAACGCCGCCACGCTGGCTTCCTCGCCCACTTCGCAGGGGAAGGCGCTCACCTCGATGCCGGCGCGCACTGACTTGAGCCGATCGATGGCGGCCTTGGTCTTTTCAGGCTTGCGGCTGGCGGACACGACGAGGTTGCCACCGGCGCGCGCAACCGCCTCGGCGCAGCAAAGGCCGATGCCGGAGGCACCGCCAGTCACGACCGTGGTGGTGCCAGAAAAATCGAAATGCGCGGATGCGTGCTTGCTCATGTTCCCCCCGTTTGGTGAGCCCCTAGTTTGCATCGTGCGGCAGGCGCCCGCAATGCCGCGCGACGGCCAACGTCGCTCCGATGCTAGGCCGGTGTAATGCTGCCGAGGATGCGCGGGCCGGCGGCACCCGTGGTGTGCGTGAGGTCGATGGCCTGATGCTCGACGCATTGGCGGGCCAGCCACGCAAAGGCCAGCGCCTCGACCTGCTGGGTCGGAACGCCATGGAGGTCGGTGCGGTCGATGGCGACGCCCGGCAGCCTGCGACGCAACGCACGCAACAGCGCGGCATTGTTCGCGCCGCCGCCGCACAGAAGCAGGCGCGCCGTTGCCGGTGCGTGCCGCAGCACGTGATCGGCAATGCACCATGCCGTGAGCTCAAGCAGCGTTGCCTGTGCGTCTCTCGGTGTTTCATCGCGTAGGTGAGTCGACAACCAGTCGGCGTGAAACAGGTCGCGCCCGGTGCTCTTGGGCGGCGGTGCGGCAAAGTAGGGTTCACGCGCCATGCGGTTGAACAGGGCTTCATTCAACTCGCCGGTTGTGGCGAAAAGGCCATCCCGGTCATACGGCGTGCCGAGATGGCGTTGCGCCATGAGGTCCATCAGGCAATTGCCGGGACCGCAGTCGAAGCCCCATGCAGGATTTCCGGGAGACAGGATGGTGAGGTTGGCGATGCCGCCCACGTTGACCACCACGCGTGTCTCTGCTGGGGATCGAAAGACGCCATCGTGAAATGCAGGCGCCAAGGGCGCGCCCTGGCCTCCGGCCGCAATATCCCGCGCACGAAAGTCGGAAACAATCGTGCAGCCTGTCAGTTCCGCTAGGCGCGCTGGGTTGTTGAGCTGGACGGTATAGCCGAGGTCCGGCCGGTGTCGAACCGTCTGCCCATGACAACCCACGGCGCAAAGGTGCTTCCGGTCAAGCTGTGCGGCCGACAGGACGTTTTGCAGGGCGCTCGCATAGGTCGCCGCCAATTCGTTGGCGGCCTGTGCGGCGCGCGCAATTTCATCCACGCCGCTGGTGTTGAGGGCGTGCAGTTCAGCTTGGAGGTGTGCGGGAAAAGGCGCACTTGCAAACCCGAGGACACGGGGTTCGAATGCGGAAAAATCCGCCACGATGGCGTCGGCACCGTCCATGGACGTGCCGGACATGATGCCGGCAAACAGCGCCGGCGAATTACTCGAACCGGCCAAACTGGGTGTCGCGCAACAGGGCCAACTGCGCGCCTTGGAAAGCTGCTGCAGACTTGAATGCGGTCAGGTATCGGGCGTCCAGCGGCTCCGCCTTCGGCAAGGCGACACGCATGGGGTCCTGGTGAATTCCGGCCAGCTTGAATTCGTAGTGCAGGTGCGGGCCGGTTGCATACCCGGTCGAGCCGACGTATCCGATGGTCTGGCCCTGGCTCACGCGCGTGCCCTTGCGCACACCCCCGACGAATCCCTGCAGGTGCCCATAGAGTGTGGTGATGCCGCTGTTGTGGCGGACCTCAATGGCGTTTCCATAGCCCCCGCGGACGCCGGCGAACTCCACCACGCCATCTGCCGTGGCCCAAACCGGGGTCCCACGCGGGGCCGCGAAATCGACGCCGGTATGCTGGCGCCAATTCCTGAAAATGGGGTGCATGCGGCCGCCGAAGCCCGACGATACACGCGAGAAAGCGAGCGGCGAGCGCAGGAACGACTTGGCGCGGTTCTGGCCATCGGCGGAGTAGTAGCCGTCCGCACCCTGGTCATCGGTGAACAAATAGGCTTGGAAGGATTTCCCGGCATTGGTGAACTCGGCCGAGAGCACGCGGCCGGCGCCCATGGGTTCGCCATCGTGGTGCAGTTGCTCGTAAACGACGCTGAACCGGTCGCCACGCCGCAAGTCGACGTGGAAATCGATGTCCGTGGAAAAAATGCGTACCAATTGCATTGCCACCGCATCCGGAATGCCAGCCTCATCCGTGGCGGCAAACAACGAGCTTCGAATGGTCCCTGACTTGAATTGGTGAACGGCAGCCGTCTTGAGCGATCGCTCTGCCGCATCGAACCCGGTCGGCGTACGGCGAACCTCGAGGTAAGTCTCGTTGCTCAAGTAGTAGCGCAGGGACTGGAGTGCCCCGTCCTCCGACGTGACCGCCTGGACGGTTCGGCCGGGACGCAGCTTGGTGAACAGGCTGCGCGCCGACACCTGGGTACGAAGGAAATCGAAGGCGGCACGGTCATCGACATGCAGTCGCTGCAGGAGGGCGGCGACGGTATCGCCGCGCAGGACGCGCTCGCTCGATTGAAATGATGTGTCGGGGATGCCGTCGTTGTCTTGTGGCGCGATTTCGAGTGTTTGCTCGATCACGCGGCGTTCGATTTTTTCCAGTTGGGTGTCGGATGCCACGCCGAAGGCCGTGAGGACGCCGAACACCGGGAGGGCCATGAGCACCCCCAAGGACACGGCCAAGCGTGGCCCTTCGCTGCGCCATGCTCGCAAGATTGGCGATACCAGGCGCTTTTTCGCTACAATTTTCAGTTCAGCCGCGCGCATGCGTTGTTGAGGGTTCTGTCGACGTTGCGGGTGCAAGACGTTGAAGAATAACAGAAAATTTCTTGCGCCGTCCTAAGGCTGGGCCGTCATGTCACCTCAATCATCCATCGATCACGCGATCGAGATCATCAAGCGCGGTGCTGACGAGTTGATCCTCGAGACGGACATGCGTGCCAAGTTGGCGTCGGGCCGCGTATTGCGGATCAAGCTGGGATTGGATCCGACGGCGCCGGACTTGCACCTGGGGCACACCGTGGTCTTGAACAAGATGCGCCAATTCCAGGACCTTGGTCACACCGTAATTTTCCTGATCGGGGACTTCACGTCCATGATCGGGGACCCCAGCGGGCGCAATTCCACGCGGCCACCTTTGACCCGGGAGCAAATCGAGGTAAACGCGCGCACCTATTTCAACCAAGCTAGCCTGGTGCTGGACCCGGCGAAGACCGAGATTCGCTACAACTCCGAGTGGTGCGATCCGCTCGGCGCGCGCGGCATGATCCAGTTGGCTTCGCGCTGGACCGTGGCACGCATGCTGGAGCGCGACGACTTCACGAAGCGCTATCAGGCCGGGGTGCCGATATCGGTGCACGAGTTCCTTTACCCTCTGATGCAAGGGTACGACTCTGTGGCGCTGAAAGCCGACGTGGAGCTGGGGGGCACAGACCAGAAGTTCAACCTGCTGGTCGGCCGGGAATTGCAAAAGCAATATGGCCAGGAATCGCAATGCATCTTGACCATGCCCTTGCTCGTGGGTCTTGATGGCGTTGAGAAGATGTCCAAGTCGAAGAACAATTACGTGGGCATCACCGAGCCGCCGGCACAGATGTTCGGAAAGCTGATGAGAATTTCCGATGACATGATGTGGCGCTACATCGAGTTGTTGTCATTCGAGTCGCTCGGCACGGTGCGCCAATGGAGGTCCGAGGTGGACGCGGGCCGCAATCCGCGAGACATCAAGGTGGCGTTTGCGCAGGAAATCGTGACGCGGTTCCACTCGGACAAGGACGCCACGATGGCGCTGGCAGACTTCGAAGCACGCCATCATGGGGGCATTCCGGACACTCTGGAAGAAGTGACAGTTCAGAGTGCGAATGGCGTGATCTCGATCGTACAGTTGCTAAAACAGGCGGGCTTGACCCCGAGCAGCGCGGAGGCGATCCGCATGGTCGAGCAAGGGGGCGTGAAAATCGACAGCCAGAAGGTGAGTGATCGAGCGCTTACTTTCGCAAAAGGCGCTGTCGTCGTCGCGCAAGTCGGCAAGCGGAAATTTGCCAAGGTTTCAGTGGCTTAGTGGGTTTGCGCGCCGCACAAATTTTTTGCGAAAAGGCTTGACCGAGGCTTTGCTGGATGCCATAATTCAAATCCTTCGCAATTCGGCGAACAGCAACAAGAAACACGCCGGGTTGCGATTTGTTCTTTAAAAACTCGAACAACCGATAGAGGTGGGTACTGAGGTTTTCTGGGTACCTTGGGTTGATTTGTTTTGGTGGTTTGCGCGAGCGGGCCGCTGGGGTGGATTAGCTTGGGGTTCTAGGTAAATTGAAGTGCTCA
>JAEUMZ010000083.1 GCA_016790765.1 Betaproteobacteria bacterium | reverse complement strand
GCCGGCGCTGGGTCGCCTTTTCTTTGGTTACTTTCTTTTGGCGAAGCAAAAGAAAGTAACTTGCCGCCGGGCAACCCCCGGCCAGACAAAACACCGCGCCAACGAACCAGCAATCGAGACTGCTGAACGAAAGGCCAAGGCCAAGTTAGAGGTCCCCATCCATTGCCACCCGAATGGGTGGTTCACGGGGACGACGTCAAAGGCGGATCGCAAAGCAGTACTTGGCGAATCCCCGGTCTCACCCTTCACAGGGACGACATCGCCAAGAAAAATCAAAACTTCCACTCCACCCCCGCCCGCACATTCATCTTCGACGGCGTTTCCGTCGTGCGCAGGGTGCGGCCATTGGTGTCGAAGTAGGCGCTGCGGTTGATTTCCGAGGGGGTGAGCACGTTGGACAGGGTGAGGCGGAGCTGCAGCTTGGGCAGCGCCTTCCACAGCACGTACACATCCATGTCCTTCTTGGCGGTGATGAACCGGCTCTGGTTCGTCGACGTGCGCACCTCGCCGCCCTGCTTGTAGGTGAGGCTGCCGCCGGCGGTGATCATCCCGCCGTGCATGCGATAGTCGAGCCCGAGAGTGGCGGAGAACGGCGTTTGCGAATCCAGGCGGTTGTTCGGTCCGGGGATCGAATCGACGCTCGACCAGTTCTTGTTCATGTTGAAGCGCGCGTCGATCGGTGGCGCGCCGGGCATGAACAACTGCAGCGGGAACTTGGCGTCGAATTCGATGCTCTTCGTGTCCGCGTGCCCGTCGTTGACCGGCAGCTGTACCCAGCGATTATTGATGAACCGCAGGCCCTGGCGCATGTAGTCGTTGATGCGCCGCGCACTGACCGCGAAGCTCATCGAGGCGCCCTTGTCCCAGAATTTCTCATAAGCCGCATCGATGCCGGTGGCCAGTTCCGGCTGCAGGTCCGGGTTGCCGGAAAAATCCGGCGTGGTCGGCGTGTTGTCGATCACCGTGAAGCGGCGCGGAATGAGCTGCTGCGTGCCCGGCGCCTTGTAGGTTCGGGTGAGCGCGAGGCGAAGTTGTTCGCCTTTCCGGTTGGACAGCCGGTACAACGTCTGCAAGATCGGGCTCCAGACTTCGTAGCGGCTTTTCACCGCGTCGAAATTGCTCCCCGTGCTCTTGGTGGTGAGGCCTTCCCATCTGAGGCCCAGGTACAGCGACCAGTTCTTGGTCACGTTCCACTCGTCCTGCACGAAGGCGGCGGACTTCTCCAGCGTCGCCTCGTAATCCGCCGCGCTGTTGAAGGCAGGGATCGCGGGGAGCACGCCGGCAAACGCCGTGTCGCGCTGGATGTTGTTCTCGTCGCGCACATTCTTGCCCACGTCCCAGCCGGTCACGAACGAGTGGCCATCGCCCAGCGGCAGCGACAGCTTGCCGGTGAAGGTCCAGCCCTTTTCGCTGCCGTCGGTCAGGTTGTAGCGCGCGACGTTCTGCTGGTTCTGGGCGTTGAAGCCGTCGTTGAAGTTTTCGTTCTCGTTGCGGTTGTATTGCACGGAGAACTTGGTGTCGAGCTTGCCGCCGTCGCCGACCTTCTTGATCCAGTTGGCCTCGGTGCGCGCAAAGCTGCCCTCGTAGCGGTAGCGGCCGGCGCTCGAAAAGCTCGGCACCGGGATGCCCTCGGCCAGCACATAGCGGAAAGTGTTTACGCCGTCGCCCCGCCAGCCGTTGACCACCGCCTGCCAGTTGAGCGAGTCGCCGCCCTTGAGCGACAGGTTGAGCCGCGGGCTCAAGCCCGCGTGCGACCCGCTGCCGTCGCTGAAGGACTCGGTGGCGCGGTTCATGATGCGCGTACCGGCCGCGTCGAAGCCTTGCTCGGTGGTCATGAACGGATAGGTGTTGGTGTTGCGTCCGCCCCAGCCGTTGATCGTGTATCCCAGATCCCCGACCTTGTCGGCGATGACGAAGTTGCTGCCCATGAACTTGAAAAAGCTGCCGCTGGCGTAGTTGCCGCGCAGTTCCTTCTGCGAGAACGACACCTTCTTCTTCAGCACGATGTTGACCGTGCCGGCGATCGACTGGGTGCTGAACTCGGCAGTGGCGGCGCGGATGATCTCGATGCGCTCGATCAGCGTGGGCGAAAGCTGCTCGAGCGTGAAGCCCGGTGGCGGGCGTTCGCCGTCGATGAGGATTTGCGTGTAGCCGGCGCCCAGGCCGCGCATGCGGATCTGGTTGTTGGTCACCGTGACGCCGGGCAGGCGCTTCATCACGTCGAGCACCTGGGTGTCGCCGAACTTGTTGATTTCCTCGGCAGTGACGACGATCTTGGTCGCGGTGTCTTCGCGGCGTTCGTCGACCGCGCTGGAGGCCTTGACCTCGACTTCCTCCACCTTCTGCACCTTGTCGGTCTTAGGTAAGGGCTTCGGCGGCTCCTTTTTTGTCGCATCCGTCTGCGCGAGCGCGGGCACCGCGGCCAGCAGGAGGATCGTCATCAGCATTCGGGAAAGACGCATGGCGGGAACCGGTGTCAGGGCAAAGCGGCAGTCTACGGGGGGTCGATGGCGTTTCCCTTGCCAGAATGTGACGGCGCAGGACGGCCAACAGGGCAAACCCCAGGATTGGCGCGGCACTCGGCGGCAAAATGGCTGCAACACCGCGTCCCTCGGGCACTTTTTGCCGCACAGGGTTGACGTGACGGCGGAACTTAATCTGGATTAAGATGGTCATCATGTCGATGAAGCTGATGCGTACCCTGCTGACGATCTGGATGATGCTGTGGCTGCCCGTTTCCGGCGCCGTCGCGGTCGTCATGCCATTCCAGGCCATGGGGCTGCCGTCGGCGTCCGGTGCGGTGGAACAAGCAGCAACTGACGCCTTGCCCATGCCTTGCCATGCCACAGCAGATGACAGCGCAGTGCCGATGCCCGGCAAGTGCACGCATTGCGAACTGTGCCATCTCGCAAGTGCGCTGCTGCTGCTCGCCGTGCCGCTTGTCGATCCACAGACGATTCATCCGCCAGAGTTCGCCGCCCCGGCGCTCGCTTTCGCCAGCCACATCCCGGAGTTGCTGCAACGGCCTCCTCGCATCACCCTCCCCTGAAACACATCGCCGCCTGACGATGCCGCATTGACGCGGCTTCTTTTGGCGGCATCCGATCGGTTTCGAGTTCGCGGAGGGACTCATGCATTCATTGTTGCGCGCAATTGCCGCGCTGTTCATTGCCGGGGCCGCCCAGTGGTCCGTGGCCCAACCTCACTCACACCCTGCACCAGCAGCGGCCCCATCTGCTGCCATGCAGGCCTCGCCTGCGCGCGCGCCGGCCCCTCAACCTGCCTCACGCGCCGATGCGTCCCATCAAAGCATATTCAATGACTATCGCCGCTTCGATGCCGATCTCGACTTGCGCGATTGGCGCGAGGTCAATCGCACGGTGCATGAACGTGGCGGTTGGCGGGCGTATGCCAAGGAAGCGGCCGCCGCCGCGCCGAAGGAGGCACGTCCATGACCCGGCAAACCTTGGCCCTGCTTTCCGTCTTCACATGGCTCGCCGGTTGCGCCACCGACGACCTCCAGCGCCACGCGCAGGACACGCAGTCATTCGCGCGCAATACCTTTCAGGCGGATGCGGCGCTGCACGCGGATGACAATGCACGGCAACGCTCGCGCGATGCCGCCAAGGCGATGCTCGCGCGCGGCCCGCTGTCGCAGGACGATGCGGTGCGGGTGGCTCTGCTGCACGCGCCCTCCTTCCAGGCCATGCTCGCCGAATCCACGCGCGAGGCTGCCGACGCGGCCCGGCTGTCGCGGCCTTCAAACCCCGTGTTCACGTTTGAGCGCCTGGTCCGCCGCGAACACGGCGAAGTCGACCTCGACATCGGCCGCCTGCTGTCGGTCTCGATCCTGGAGTGGCTGACTTGGCCTCAACGGCACGAGGCATCGACCGCCATGGCCGAGCGCGCACGGCTCAACGCGGCGGGTGCCAGTGTCGACGCCGCCCGCGAGGCGCGCGAGGCCTGGGTGCGCGCGGTGGCGGCCGGACAGGCACTCCTGTACTTCGAGCAAGTCATGGACGCGGCGGAAGCCAGCGCGGAACTGGCCAAGCGCATGTATCAGGCGGGCAACTTCAGCCGCCTGCAGCGCGCCCGCCAGCATGCGTTCTATGCCGATGCCGCCGTGCAGCTCACGCGTGCGCGCCAGGGGGTCCTCGCCACGCGCGAGGCGCTGGTGCGCACGCTGGGGCTGGATTCCTCATTGGCCGGTAGTTTGACACTGCCACCGCGCTTGCCGGACCCACCGGTCGAGGCGCGGCGCGAGGCAAGCACGGCGCAGACTGCCATGCAGCAGCGTATCGACGTGGCAATGGCGCAAGCCGGGTTGAAGGCCCAGGCCGCGCGCCTGGGGTTTGAAACACCCAGCTCGTTCGTCAACGCGTTCCATGTGGCCGCTGCGCGCAACAGCGAAACCGGCAAACCGCCGCAGCGCGGCTATGAACTGGAAATCGCACTACCGCTGTTTGATTTTGGCAATGCGCAACGCGCAGGCGCACGCGCGGCATATCTTGCCGCGCTGAATCGCGCTGCGCAAACGGTGGTCGACGCCGAGTCACGTGTGCGCGAACACTACGCGGCCTATCGCGCAGCACATGACCTGGCGCTGCATTACCGCCTGGAAATCGTGCCGCTGCGCAAGTCGATCGCCGATGAAACCCTGCTCAAGTACAACGGCATGCTCACCGGCGTATTCGACCTCCTGGCCGAATCGCGCACGCAGATCGCCAGCGTCATCCAGGCCATCGAGACGGAGCGCGATTTCTGGCTCGCGGATGCGGCGCTCTCCGCCACGCTGCTGGGCCGGCCCGTCTCCGGCTCCGGCCTGACGGCTGCTTCCGCCGCCGCAAGTGACAGCGGCCCCGCACATTAATCAGGATTCCACATGAACACCAGAAGACACTTTCTTGGCGGTGCGGGCGTGCTGTTCGGCGCGGCTGCCGTGAGCCGCGCGGCCAAGGGCGCGGTGCCCGAAGCGCCCCTGCAGTCCTCCGCGGCCACCATCGCGCCAAAACATCCCGGCTCCGGGCGGCCTTACAACCCCGTGGTGACGCTCAATGGATGGACGCTGCCGTTCCGCATGAAAAATGGCTGGAAGGAATTCCACCTCATCGCCGAGCCGGTGGTGCGCGAGATCGCACCCGGCATGAAGGCACGCCTGTGGGGGTATAACGGCCAGTCGCCGGGGCCGACCATCGAAGTCGTCGAGGGTGACAAGGTGCGCCTTTTCGTCACCAACAAACTCCCGGAGCACACCACAATCCACTGGCACGGGCAGAGACTGCCCAATGGCATGGATGGAGTCGGCGGCTTGAACCAGCCGCAGATTCAACCCGGTCAAACATTTGTGTACGAGTTCGAGGCGCGCCGTCCCGGTACCTTCATGTACCACCCGCACGCAGACGAGATGACACAGATGGCGATGGGCATGATGGGCTTCTGGGTCACTCACCCGAAGAACCCGCTGGCCACGCCGGGCTACCAGGACTGCGACCGCGACTACTGCTTCCTGCTCAATGCCTACGACATCGAGCCGGGCAGCGCGGTGCCCAAGATCAACACCATGCTCGACTTCAACCTGTGGACCTGGAACTCGCGCGCGTTCCCCGGCATCGATCCGCTGGTGTGCCGCATGGGCGACCGCGTGCGGGTGCGCATCGGCAACCTCACCATGACCAACCATCCGATTCACCTGCACGGCCACGAGTTTGTCGTCACGCAGACCGACGGCGGTATCGTGCCGCCCACCGCGCGCTGGCCGGAAGTGACCACCGACATCGCGGTCGGCCAGATGCGCGCTTTCGAGTTCGTCGCCACCGAACCGGGCGACTGGGCGTTCCACTGCCACAAGTCGCACCACACCATGAACCCGATGGGCCACGACGTGCCAACCATGATCGGAGTCGATCACAAGGATGTGGTCACCAAGATCACGCGGCTGATCCCCGAATACATGGTGATGGGCGAGCGCGGCATGGCGGACATGGGCGAAATGGAGATGCCGCTGCCCGACAACACGCTGCCGATGATGACTGGCGCCGGCCAGTTCGGCCCCATCGAGATGGGCGGCATGTTTACGGTGGTGAAAGTGCGCGAGGGCTTGGCACGCGGTGACTACAAGGATCCCGGCGACTACAAATTCCCGAAGGCCACCACATCTTATGAGTGGACCGGCGAATCGATGAATCCGATTCGCGCACCAAGTTCGCGCGGCGGGGAGATCGACCCGGCGACAGGCAGGGTGCGCGAGATTCGCGCTGAACTACGGCCCGACAACACTGGTGCCACACCGCGGGAAATCACCGTCACGGTGAAAAAGCCCGGCGGCTCCGGCGGCCACTCGCACTGAAGTGTGAGCGAGACATGCCGTTCCAACGTCCAATGCACGAAGGGAATGAGCCATGGACATGCTAAGCAATCTGGCGATGCGGCCGGATGGCAACCAGTCTCGCCGCAACTACCGCGCCATGGCAGCGGCGTATGACGCCTCCTGCCGAAGCATCGTGGGCATACGCGCAAGGGCATTGGCCTGGGTCGCGGTGCAGCCCGGGGAAGTCGTTGGGGATATTGCCTGTGGAACCGGGGCGACCCTGGTCCGGCTGGGCGAAGCTGTCGGCGAAACGGGGCGGGCCATCGGCTTGGAGCATAGCGCGGAAATGGCACGGATCGCCGAAGGGCGCATCCGCGACCACGGCATGCAGGACCGGTGCAAGGTGCGGTTGTGTGCCGTGGAAAGCTATCTCGAAGCCGAGCGTTTCGATGCCCTGCTGTTCTGCTTCACGCACGATGTCCTGCAGTCCCCGGAGGCCGTGCGAAACATCTGCGCCCACGCGCGCGATGGCGCGCGCGTGGTGGTGGCCGGGACGCGCTTTCTGCCGTGGGCCTGGGGATTGCCGTTAAACCTGTTCACGGCCATACGCGGACGGCGGTACCTGACGACCTATCGCGGCTTGCGCATGCCGTGGCGGCATTTGCTCGCGTTTTGCCCGGACTTCAAGATCCTGGAGACGGATCACTGGGGCACCAGCTATCTCGGTGCCGGGACCATTCACCACCCGCCAAATTTCAAGGTTCAGCCATCCCACAACACCCAACCTGCAAAGGAAACAACATGAAAGCCGTACTGCTGCTCGTCGTGTTCACACTGATCTCGTCGTTTGCTTCGGCGCATGAGGGCAAAGGTCACGCAAAGAAGGCGCAAGCAGTCAAGAAGGAGCAGAAGGCCTGGGGCATCGCCGGCGACGCCAAAGCGGTGCAACGGACGATTGCCATCTCAATGACAGACACCATGCGCTTCGCGCCCGACGCGGTGAGCGTCAAGCTGGGCGAAACCATCCGCTTCAAGGTGAAGAATGACGGCAAGATGTTGCACGAGCTGGTCATCGGCACCAAGAAGGAACTCGATGAGCATGCCGCACTGATGCTGAAGTTTCCCGGCATGGAGCACGACGAGCCCTACATGGTTCACGTCGATGCGGGCAAGTCAGGCGAAATCGTCTGGACCTTCAACCGGCCGGGCAGTTTCGAATTCGCCTGCCTGATCGCCGGGCATTACCAGGCGGGCATGAAGGGCACGATCCAGGTCGCCGTCAAATAGAGATGCGACTTTGGGGCTGCGCGTGCCCGGACTCTTCCCGATGATCGCTTTCCGGCCGCGTGCACCCCGTGCGTTGCGATGTCGCGCCGCTTCGCGTCAAGGCATCGTTGATCGTCGAGTTGCGGGCGCGGGCCGCCATGGGTGGCCGCTCTCGTCATCATCATCGACTTGTCGTCGTTTTCCGTAACCCAACCGAAGGAGAAACACATGTCTCGAATCAAACAGGCCGTACTGGCAGCTGCAGTATCCGTCGCGCTCGCGCCCATCGCCGCAGGGGCCGGGGGCGACCATCACCAAAAGCAGGGTGAAAAAAAGGCCGAAACCAAGGCGGAAACAGCCGATACCGCGATGGCCGACGGAGAAGTGCGCAAGGTCGACAAGGACGCAAAGAAGATCACCTTGAAGCACGGCGAGATCAAGAGCCTGGACATGCCCGCCATGACCATGGTATTCCAGGTGAAGGAAGACAAGTTGCTGGACAAGGTCAAGGCGGGGGACAAGGTCAAGTTCAAAGCCGACAAGGCGGGCTCCGGCTATGCCGTGACGGCCATCGAGGTGGTGAAATGAAGCGCCTCTTCATCCTGACGGCGCTCCTGCTGCCGTGTGCCGCGAATGCCGACATCGTTAATCACAAGTGGGACCAGGGTGCGTTCGCGCACGCGGGCAAGATCGCGCCGAAAAAGTTCATCGAGATTTGCGGAAAGCTCGCCAAGGGAGAGCAGGTGGGCTGGCAATTCACGGCCACCGGGCCGACGAATTTCAACATCCACTACCACGTCGGCAAGGACGTCCTCTACCCGGAGCGGCGCAACGCCGTCGACAAGGGGGATGGGACACTGATGGTGGCGCTCGACCAGGACTATTGCTGGATGTGGAGCAACAAGGGGGACACGGAGGTCAACCTCGAGGTGCGCCTGCGCAAGCCCTGAACGGTCGGCCTGCCCTGGGGCAGGGGCCGGAGGTAAGAACGCGCGGAACGCAGGCAAGAACCGCCCGGTGGAGAGCGGGTTGAAGAAATTGCTTGACTCCGGACCCGGGTCCGGGGTTTACGCTCACGGTCATCATGGAGACAGAACCATGCAATTCATGACCATCGGCCAGGCTGCAAGGCAGGCCGGAATCGGCATCGACACCGTGCGCTACTACGAGCGCGAAGGGCTGCTGCCCACACCACGACGCACGGCCAGTGGCTACCGGCAATTCTGCGCCGAAGAAGTGGACCGGCTGCGCTTCATCCGCCGCGCCAAGGCGCTCGGCTTTTCACTCGAGGAAGTGCGCGAACTGCTCGATCTGAACGCCGGCACCGGCAGGCGCAGCGCCGTCAAGCGGATTGTCGAACTTCGCCTGGCCGACCTTGAGGCCCGCATCGCCGATCTCCACGCGGTGCGCGATGCCCTCTCCCACCTCGTTCGGCAATGCTCGGGCGAGGGACCGGTGGCCGGTTGCCCCATCATCCAGGGCGTGCTGACCCGCG
>JAEUMZ010000075.1 GCA_016790765.1 Betaproteobacteria bacterium | reverse complement strand
CACGTTCAGCGCCGCGAGCTTGCGGTCCATGGCCAACCCGGCCTCGATGGCGTTGCGCGCATCCTCGGCCACCGCCGCGTCGGTGGTGCGTGCCACCGGCACGCCGAACACCGCCATCACCTGGTCGCCGGCAAAGCGCGTCACCACGCCCTTGTTCTCGGTGACGGCAGCGACCATCTCGGCAATGGCGCGATTGAGCCAGGGAATCATGCGGTCGATGCCCAAGCTCTCGCTCACTGTGGTGTAGCCGCGAATGTCGGCGAACAGCACGCTCACGCGCACGTTCTGCGGCGGCATGCGGCCTTTCTCTGCGAACTGGTCGCGCTGCTGCCAGATCGCCTGCGCCACCTCGGGCGACACATGCTTGCCGAACCAGCCCATCAGTTCGCCGCGCTCGCGTGCCTCGCGCCAGGCGCGCCACGCCAGGCTGGCTGTGGCGGCGAACAGGCCCGCCACCATCGGGGCAGCAGGCGCCAGCACGGTGCCGCTGCCGGCCCATTGCGAGGCCGCGGGCATCCAGGCACCGATGGCGACGGCCCCGGCAAGCGCCGCCCACGGAATCGACAAGGGCGAGAGCATCAGTGCCGCGCACAGCAGGGCCATGGCGAACGCGCTGACCAGGATCACCCGGTCCCCCGCCATCACCGGCCGTGCGGCGCCGGCGGCGGCATCGAGCAGTTCGCCGATTGCGGTGGCGTGCAGCATGACGCCCGGCAGCACGGATTCGCGTCCGGTCCGCGGCGGGATGTCGAACACGTCGCGCAGGCTGATGGCCGAGGTGCCGACCAGCACGATCCGGTCCCCGATGGAGGACGGTGGGACCACGCCATCGAACAACTGCGAGAGCGTGTGTGAACGCGCCGGCGGGCGTTCGTAGAGGATCGGCAACTGGTAGCCGCGCGCGTCCTCGCGCACGTACGGCCCTTCGCGACCGGTGAACAACATGGCGCGGTGGGCGCCGAGCGTGACCGTGCCGGCGGCCGAAGGATCGAAGCCCACGGTCTGGTTTTTCCCCGCCAAGACCACCGCCGCCGTGAGGTACCCGATCGACGGGCACACCTGGTTGCCGCCGCCCATGGCAAGCATGTAGCGGCGCACGCGCCCGTCGCCATCGATCGGCACGTCCGCGCAACCGACGCGGTCGCTGCCGGCCAGCACCTTGGGCGGCGGCACGCCGTCGAACTCGCTGCGGCCGTGCTTGGCCACCCAGAGGATGTTGTCGTTCTCGCGCAGCACGGCGTTGAAGGCCTCGCTCCCCGGCGGCAGCGGCAGGTCGCGGTACTTGTCCACCACGATGGCTTTGGGCTTCATGGCCAGCAGTCGGGTCAGCGCGGCCGCGAACTTCTCGTCGTTCAAAGGGTGCCCGAAGCGCTTCAGGTCGGATTCGGTCTCGTAGATCACCGTGATATCCGGGTGCGCTTCGCGCGCCGGCCGCTGCGCGGAGAGCCGGTCGTGCAGCGCGAATTCCATCGCTTCCAGCGCGCGCACCTGGCGCAGGAGCAGCGTGGCGCCGCCGGCCAGCAGGCCGATGAGCAACGCCGGCAGGATCGCATCGCGCAGGTGGCGGCGCGCGCTCACAGCCAGCTTCCCACCATCAGGAACGGCGCCCAGTACGCCGGGTGCGAGAACTTTTCCGAGCGGATCATCGACACCTGCGCCTGGCGCAGCGCACCCGCGCGCGTCTGCCGCTGCGCAACGAGGTTGTTGTAGAACGTGCTGGAAAGCTCGGCAGTCGATTCGTCGTTCACGTACCAGAGCGAGGCCAGCGCGCTGCGCGCGCCCGAGCGCAAGGCCACGCCGGCCAGGCCCATCGCGGCGCGGTCATCGCCCACGGCCGTCTGGCAGGCGGAGAGCATCAGGAGTTCCAGCGCGCCGCCACCGCGCTGGCCGGACTGTGATCCGCCGCTGCCGGCCGCAATCGCCGTGCGCAGCTTGTCCAGGTTCATCTTGGTGTCGTAGGTGAGCAGGAAGGAATCGCGCGGGTCGGCGGAGAACTGCCCGTGCGAGGCCACGTGCACCACGCGCGGCGCGCTGTGCGACAGGTCCTGCGTGAACGCGGCCTCGGTGAAGTCCCGATCCAGCCTGGGCACGGTGTTGAGGATCTTGCCGATCTCACGCACTTCTTCCGCCACCGCCGGCAAGCCGGAGAAACCCTGTCGCGCTTCGGTGAGGCCCTTGACCACCGACCGCAATTGCGTGGGGTCGAGGCGTTTCGGGTCCGTAAGCGTGAGGCTGATCGTCGTCCCTACCGGTACCTTCTCGACCAGGAACCGCTCCCCGTCGTTCAACGCGGAAAACGGCATGGTGCGCAGCATCGAATCGGGCACCACGACCAGCGTGGTGTCGCCGGCAAATCCGAAGCGTTGTTCGACCGGTCGGATCAGCCAGTCGTAGAGTCTGCGCGCCGGGCGCAGGAACTGCGACGTGGTGCGCTTTTCCAGCAGGCGGCGGTACTCGTTGACCGTCTGCGCAAGTTCCTTGCGCGTGACGGGGACGGTCACCAGTTCGAGGCGGTCGCCGCGACCAGCCAGCAACTCAAGGCGGTCGTCGAGCGCGATCGGGTACAGCGTCACGGCGGAACGGTCCGCGGCCTCCACCACGCGCGCCGGCGCATCGGACCCGATGCACGGGTCGCGGAAATAGTCGGCGGCCTCGACGGTCTTGGTGAATTCCGTGAGGTCGCGCACTTGCGCCAGCAGCGCGGCCTTGCGGGCGGGCGCGGCGGCCTTCGCGTCTGCGATCAGCAGGTCCGCGAATTGCAGGTACGCCTCGCCGTAGCGTTCGCGGAAGGAACTGCCGGTGGCAAGCAATGCAGGATCCAGCGTGGCTTTCGCGGACCCCAGCCTTGCGATCAGGTCGCCAAAGGCTTCGCGTGCGGCAGGAACGTCTCCGGCTTGCCGGAGCAGGCGGGCGCGCTGCCACAGCCAGTCCGGCTTGAGGGGGATGCGCGCCGACGTGGCACGATCGAGCACCTGCTGGTTGGTGTCGCGCGCCGCCGGCGTGTTGCCGGCACGCTCGTCCATGAGCGCCAGCGCATGGGACGCCGCGGCCGCGAGGGCCCCGTCGCGCGGCTCGGCCAGGGTGCGCAAAGCAGCCATCGTGCTGCGCACCGCTTGCGCCTGCACGGGCTCCGCGGTCTCCACGGCCACGCGCGCGGCGATCGTCAACGCGGCGATGCCGCGCGGCGTGCCGATCAGGGCCTCGCGCTGGTCCAGCAGGGTCATGGCCGCAGCGAAGCCGGCCGGACGATCGCGCGTGGCTTGCGCAAAGTTGGCCAGCGTCACGGCGGCGGACAAGGCCTCGCCCTGCTGAGTGAAGGTCAGGTACGCTGCGTTGAGCAATTCCAGCCCGCGGGGACGCAATCCAATCCGCAGGAACACGGTGGCTGTCAGGGCCTGCAGTTCGGCCTCCAGGACCGGTGCCAGGCCTTTGGCGGCCAGGGCGTGGTCGGCAAACTGGCGGGCGATGTCCTCGTCGCCCTCGTAGGAATAGGCAACCGCACGCAACGCATCCAGTTGGGGCGTGGAACTCCATTGCCCGCGCGCGAGCTTGCCCTCAATGTCGCGCAGCACGGCCGCCGCCGCGCCGCGCTCGATCTGTGCGAAGTAGGCGGCGTGAGTGCCGGTGGCCGTCGCGCCGGAAACGGCCAGCGCATGGGTCAGCGCCGCATGTCCGGCGAGCACCGTGTTCTTGCACGCGGCGGTGGCCGGTTGCGAAAAAAGCAAGGCACAGGCGAATGCCACGCCTGTGAGTGCGATAGCGGGCGTGTGAAAATGGGCAGTCGACTCAGACATGGCTCAGGCGCCGGTTCACGTCGATCAAGCGGTGGGCGAGGATTTCCAGGAACCGCTGCTCGACCTTGCCGCGGCACGCGGGCGACAGCATCGCGACGTTCTCGTTGGCGATGCGCACCGTGAGCCCCCGGTCCACGGCCACCGCACTGGCGTTGCGCGGCACGCTGCCTTTCAGGATGTACGAAATCTCGCCCAGGGTGGAGGGCGCTTGCACCAGGTCGATGGCCTTGCCGTTCTTGACGATGCGCGCGCTGCCTTCGATCAGCACCAGGAAATCGGTGCCGGTGTCGCCTTCACGCATCAGCACGTCGCCCTCGGTGCATTGGCTGAATTCGGAGATATTCACCAGTTCCCAGAGTTCAATGCCGGAAAAATTCGCAAAGAACGGCAGCTGGCGCAACACCTCGAAGCGGCCGGAGGCGGTGATGAGGGACTCGCGCCGGATGCGGCCATCCTGGGTGCGGAACAGGGCGGAAAGCGCCTCGGCAAAGTCGCCCCAGTCCGCGAAGCGCGCCTCGACCCGCGGCGCCAGCGTGCGCGCGGCGATGATGTCGACCGCCGGCGGCAGCTCCGGCCGGAGGGTGGTCGGCACCGGCGGCGCGACGTGCGCCATCTGGTACAGGAGCGAGGCCAGCGTGCTGGCCACGAACGGCCGCTGGCCGGTGAGCAGTTGGTAGAACAGCACGCCCACCGAGTAGATGTCACTGGAGAGGTCGGCCGGCTCGCCCTCGAGTCGCTGGGGGGACATGTACAGCGGTGAACCCACTGCCACGTCCTGCGAAATCGACAGGCCCGCCACCGTGGCCGCGCCAAAATCGCCCAGCTTCACGTCGGTGCCGTCGCCGATGAAAATGTTCTCCGGCTTGATGTCGCGGTGGATCACGCCATTGGCGTGCAGGTACTGCAGCGCCTTCACCAGCTTGTAGACGATGTCGATCGCCGGCTCCACGTCCATCAGCGTGCCCTCGACGGTGAAGCGGTCCAGCGTGCCGCCGGGCACGTATTCGCTCACGATGTAGTAGTCGTCCGGCCCGGTGCAGGCATCGAACACGCGCACCACGTGCGGATGATCGAGCTTGCCCAGCAAGGCGGCTTCGACGAAAAACCCGTTGCGCGCCAGTTCATCGTGGCCCGGCGTGCCGTCGGCAAACACGCGTGCATCGAACACCTTGATCGCCACGTCGCGGCCACCAAAGTCGTCGTGCGCCCGATACACCGTGGCCGTGGCGCCGCGGCCAAGGCGCTCGATCACGCGGTACTTGCCGATGTGGGCGGGCGGGGCGAAGTTCATTGGGAGTCAGGGGTCAAAGTGCATGCGGGACGCGGAACTTGGCCGGATTATGGCTGGAGAGGCGCGCTGGTGCTTGGGTTTGTTGATCATCACGGCAGTGCCGAGCCGGCTCGCGCCTTGGCCGCGCTGACATCGCTGCTGCCGATCACGCCATCGCCATTCACGTCATATGCAAAATTGAGCACGCTCAACGGTTGGTTCAGTCGCGCTTTCAATGCCGCAAGGTCAGCCGCTGTCACTTTGCCGGAGGCATTGAAATCGCCAGCCAGGAATCCGATCGCCGCTGACGCATTGACGCTGCCATTGACGCCCACCAGCGCAACTGTGACGCGCCGGATTCCAGTTACACCTTGCAGCACGACGATGACGTCATTGCCCAGTGCGGATGCGTTCACGCCGGCACCGGGGATGGGCAAGCCATTGGCATCGCTCAAGACGACGCTCCCGGGGTGGGTCACGGGGCCATTGAACTGGAAGACGATTGCATGACCCGCTGCGAGCAGCCGCGGTTCGATGGTAAGTGCCTGGTTGATGGTCTTGGTGCGGTCGACCGGAAGGGCGCGCAAATTCGGGCTGGCCACGGTGCCGTGGTTGCGGCGCGACAAGACGTTGGTCAGCACGATGCCTGCAGTGGTGCCGTCATTTGGCACCGCAGCGCCCTCGAGCGTTACGGACTGGGTGCCCGCGTTGGTGGCGAGCGTGAGCAAGGCGGAACGGATGCTCGGGTTGTTCGGCTGCGCTGGCGCGAAGGTGACTTCCATGGTGCAACTGGCTGCCGGAGCAACGCTGGCACAGGTGTTGGCGTTCTCGACCGCGTAGTCGGGCGAGGCCTGTGCAATCGTCGCGTTGGAGAGCGCCAGCGGTGCGGTCCCGGTATTGGTGAGAACGACGGCACGTGCCAAGCTGCGAGTGCCGACTGATTGGGGTTCGAACAGGAAGTAGTTTTGTTGTCCAGTGGTGGTCAATCGCAATCCAGGCGAGGCCGGCGCGATCCCGCGGCCCAGCAATTGCCGCAATTCCGGCGAGCCGACCAGGCTTGATTGCACCTCGACGCGGCCGGTCATGTCGCCGCTCGCGGTCGGGCCGAACTGCACTTGGAAGCTGCATTCGGTGCCTGCAGCAAGAGTTGCACCGCAAGTGTTGTTGACGACGCTGAATGCGCTGCCGCCGGTGTTCAGCACGTTGATGGAAATTCCGGTGATCGTTTCGGTGAGTGCCTGGTTCTTGAAGCGTCCCTCGACGGTCGCCATGCCGCCCAGTGGCAGTTCGCCAAAATCGAAGTCCGTTGCCAAACCCGCAAGGTCGATGACCGCACTGCCGGACGTTGACGTTGCACCGATGGTGGTCGTGGCATTGCCGCCAAAGCCGGTGATTCTTGCGTCTCCGCGAATGACACTGATCGGCTGGGTGTGCGGCTGATAGTTCCCGCTCCTGTTGCCGAGCTGGCCGAAGAAATTGTCGCCAAACGCGGTCACCTTGCCGGCCGAATCGATGGCCAGGGTGTGGGACTGCCCGCCGGCCACGGCTGCCACGCTTGCCGGGACGGTCAGCATCACTGGAGCAGTCCTGTTTGTGTTGGTGTCGTCACCAAGCTGCGCGTTGGCATTGCCGCCCCAGGCAAACATTGCCCCGCCTGACTTGACCGCAAGGCTATGCGTAGCGCCTGCGCCAATGATCCCGACGCTCGACAAGCCAAGCACGGCACCGGGAAGTGAGCGCGAAACGTTGCCGCCATCTCCCAACTGGCCGAAGTCATTGTTGCCCCACGCAACCACTGTCCGGTCGGCCTTCAGCGCCAGGCTGTGGTTGCCGGCTGCGGCAATCGCGACGACATTGGCGAGCCCGCTGACGGTGATGGGGGCATTCTGCTGGGCCTGATTGCCGTTGCCCAATTGTCCGGATTCGTTGGCACCCCAGGCGCGGATAGTGCCATCGGCCATCAGCGCCAGCGAGTGTGCGCGCCCGGCGGCGATGGCAACAACACCACTCAAGCTGGTGACTTGCGTGGGCGAAAGAAGGCGCGCGGCTGCGGTACCCGTACCGATTTGTCCCTGGCTGTTGAGACCCCACGCCCAAACGGTGCCATCGGCGCGCTTGGCCAGCGAGTGATTCGCGCCCGCCGCTACGCTCTCGACATTGGTCAGTCCCGTGACCGAAGATACGCGCAGCGTGGTATTCGTGTCTGTGCCGTTGCCGAGCTGGCCGCTGGCGTTGTAGCCCCACGCAATCAACGTCCCGTCCGATTGCAAGGCCAGGGCGTGATGGTCGCCAGAGGCGATCGAAATGACGTCGGCACTGCCGCTGACCGGCCGAAACTCTGACGACGAGTAGGTGGTGCCGTTGGCCAGCTGGCCAAAGCTGTTGTAGCCCGCGGCGAGTACGATGCCGGTTGGTGCCAGCACCAAGCTGTGACCATTGCCGGCGGCCACCTGCGGACGAATGGCGCGCGCGGCGGGGTCGCGCCGGGTGCGCACAAAGTAGCTGGCCGCGCGGCCCGTGGCGCCGCCAATCGTGACGGTGGCCTGGGTAGTCGTGGAGAACGCGGACGAAGAGAGGGTGCGCACAGTTACGCTGTTCCCGTTGACGACATTTGCAGGGCTCGCCGTAAACGGGCCGCCGTTAATCGACACTTCGCCGCCCGTTACTTGCACCGTTGCCGACACCATGTTGCGCAGGCCACTCACGACAATGGTGTTTGAGATGGCGGTCGAGTTTGGCAGCACGCCGAACGCAGGATTGAATGCAAACACGCTTGGCCGCGTGTCAATGCCGGTCAGATAGAAATAGTCGTCGTTGCCCGGACTCGGCACGCGGGCGGCAAGGAGCGCAGTGTCGAGTGTGCCGTTGCCCAGTTGGCCGTAAGGATTCTCGCCCCAGGACCACAGCACGCCGTCCGTATCGATGGAGAAGCTGCTTCGCCAACCGGCACCGATGCGTTGTGAGGGTGCCAAGCCGATGACTTGCACCGGTGACAGGCGGTTGGCGGCCGTTTCCTCGCCCGGTTTGGCGAACGTTCCATCGCCTACCTGCCCGACCGAATTGGCCCCCCACGCCCAAACCGTTCCATCTTGCCGCCGGATCATCGAGTGACTGCGGCCCGCTGTTGCTTCAACCACGTTGGTCACTCCGGACACCGTGGCGGGCGAGAGGCGCGCGGTCGTCGATCCGTCTCCCAACTGACCGCTCGGATTCTCACCCCATGCGGACAGGCTGCCATCTGACCTGACGGCCAGCGTATGCCTTTCGCCGGCCGCTGCGCTGGTGACATTTACCAGGCCCGGAACCTGGATGGCGGTATTGCGGTCTGTCGTGGTGCCATCGCCAAGTGCTCCATCGCCGTTGTAACCCCACGCCCACAGCGTGCCGTCCGATTTTCGTGCAAGCGAGTGGTAGAAACCGGCGGCCACGGCCGTTGCGGAAACGATGCCGTTGGCCTGCACCGGCGTTGATCGATTGGTGAATGAACCATCCGCCAATTGGCCTTCCAGGTTGTAGCCCCAGCCCCAAACCGTGCCGTCGTTCTTTCGTGCGATGACAAAATCCCAGCCGGCGGCAATGTGCGTGATGCCGGTGAGCCCTGCCACGGGTTGCGGAACACTGCGCGAGGTGGTCGTGCCATCGCCCAGTTGCCCCTGATCGTTGCCGCCCCAGGTCCACACCGTTCCATCGCTGCGCAACGCCACCGAGAATCGTTCGCCCGCTGCGACAGCGATGGCACCGCTCAGCAGGGCCTGGATCGGAACGCGCGACGCAGTGGACGTGCCACTGCCGAGTTGCCCGTGGTTGTTGCGCCCCCAGGTCCACACCGTGCCATCGGATTGCAGGGCGATGCTGTGGTTTGCACCCCCGTTCGCCATCGGTGCCGTCGTGAATGCCCCCGACACTGCTGAAATCACGCGGAAAACGGAACTCACGCCGCCGATGGTGAGCGTTGCCGTGGACAGTGTATCGGCGCTGGCCGATGCGGTGACGCGAATGCAGACCGTTTGGCCGTTGGCGATCGAACCGGCCGTGGTGACGAAGGTGCCGGTACAGCCGATCGAATATTCACCCCCGGTGATGCTGATCGCCGCGGGCTGGTTGATGCCGCTGACCGTAACCGTGTTCGACACCGCTGGCGAACCCGTTGCGACGGCCACGCGATTGACGAAGCTGAATGCGGCGGGCGTTGCATCGCACGCCTGCGTGATGACGGTGTACGTTCGAGTCAGTGCACCTACGGTGAGCGTGGCGGTCGTGGAGGTATTGCAGGTGGACGATGCGGTTTGGCGCACCGTCACCGTTTGGCCGGCGTTGATCGTGCCGGCAACAGTGGTGAACGTGCCGTTGTCGATGCGGTATTCGCCGCCCGCGATGGAAATGGCCGAGCCATTGGATATGGAATTGAAACGCACCGTGTTGGAGGTATTCACGCTTCCCGGAACGACACCCCCGATGGTGGCAAAGGTGGTGATGCTCGCATCGAGGTTGAGCACGCCCGTACTGCCTTCGCCGATGACCGTGTACGGTTGAAAATAAGCGCCACCAAAAAACCCATAACCCAACTCGCCCTCGTCGTTGTCGCCCCATGCCACGGCCACGCCGCCATTGCCGATGCCATAGGAACTGAAATAGCCGCCGCCGATCGCGGTGAAACCGGCAAGACTGGTGATTTGCGTGGGGATCAGGCGCGTGGACGTGTTGCCGATTCCGAGTTGCCCGTAGTCGTTCGCGCCCCAGGACCACACGGTGCCATCGGTCTTGCGCGCCAGCGTGTGATCGCTGACATATACCTCGGCCACCCCGGTCAACCCGCTGGCCTGAACGGGAACGGAGGATTGGCCACTGGTGTTGTTGCCATTGGGCCCGGCACCGAACGACCACACGGTGCCATCCGTTTTCAAAGCCGCCGAGCGCGAGCCGCCTGCCGCCACGGACGCCACACCGGTGAGCGCGCTTACCGCAACGGGCGCCAAGCGCGTGGTGGTGCTGGCATCGCCCAACTGCCCACTGCTATTGCCGCCCCAGGCCACCACGGTGCCGTCGCTTTTGCGTGCCAGCGAGTGGTTGTCGCCCGCCGCGACGTGGGTCGCGCCGGTCAGCCCGGATACCAACACGGGTGCATTGCGCGACACCGTGGTGCCATCGCCCAGTTGGCCCTCGTCGTTGCGGCCCCAGGCCCAGACGGTGCCATCCGACTTGCGCGCCAGTACGTGCGCGTCGCCGGTCGCAATGTCGGTCACGCCGGTCAGTCCGGAAATCCGCGTCGGCTGGATCGCATCATTTGTTGAACCGTGGCCCAGTTGGCCGCGATCATTGATGCCCCAGGTCCAAACCGTGCCATCGGCGTGAAGGGCCACGGAAAAATAGGTGCCCGTCGCGACCTGGAGTGCACCGGAAATCAATGCGCGAACCGGCACTGAACGACTGGAAAACGTGCCGTCACCTAACCCGCCGAACTGGTTGTCACCCCACGCGAACACCGTTCCGTCGGATCGCAGACCGAGGGCATGCCAGAAATAGCCGCGAATGGCGGGCGTGGTTGCAAAGGCCGGCGCGACGGCGCTGAACACCGTAAACGTGCGCGACAGGCTGCCCACCGTCAATGTCGCCGTCGTAACGGTATTGGCCGTGGCCGACGCCAGAGCGCGCACACAAAGCGACTGCCCGTTCGAAATGGAACCCGATGACGCCGTGAACGTACCCGTGCAACCCACGGAGTGCTCACCCCCGGTGATGCCGACCGCGACGGGCGTGTTGATTCCCGTGATGGTTACGGTGTTCGATTGCGCGAATGTCGAGACCGGCTGCGCGATCGCATTGCGCAATTCGAACGCATCGGGCATCGAATCGCAGGCCGCCGTCGACACAGTGAATGTGCGCGGTGTGCCCGCAATGGTGAGGGTTGCCGTGCTGCTGCTGCCGCAGGCGCCGGGCACGTTGATCTGGAGCGTGACTGTTTGATCGGGATTGACCGTGCCGGCCGATGATGTGAATCCGCCACTGTCGATGCGATACAGCCCGCCGCTGACACTGATGGCGCTGTTGGCCGGCACGCCAGTGACCAGAATGGGATTCGAGATGCGCACGCCCACCGGGGCCAAATCCGAAACGGCGATGAACGAAGCGGCCGCGCGATCCAGGTACAGCAACCCTTCCGCGTTGGGACCGAGGACGGCCGCCGGTAGCGGTTGATCTCCCGCGCCAGGCGACGAAAGGCTCGAATCGCGTGGCACGGACAGGTCGATGGCATTGTTGCCCATTTGTCCGTGGCTGTTGTAACCCCACGTCCAAACCGTGCCGTCGTTCTTCAATGCCATGGATTGGCCGTGATTCGCGGCGATCTTCACGGATTGGGAAATGGACGATATGACGGCGGGCGCAGAAAAATTGTTGATCGACGTGCCGCGCCCGAGCGCCCCGTTGAAATTGTTGCCCCAGCTCCAAACGTCGCCATTGGTCTTCAGCGCGAGCAAATGAGCGGAGCCGGTGCCCGCTGCAAACTGTGTGTTGTCGGTCGAGGCACTGATTCCCGCGTTGACGGCACCATCAGAGTCCCAAAGCGTGCCATTCGTCTTGACGCCGCGCACTCCGGAGCGCGTGGTGTTCGCCGAAATGCTTGCCATCTGGGTTGCTCCGGGCAGGGCGGCCGGGTCCCCGAGGCTTTCGCCCCATGCCCAAATGGTGCCGTCGGACTTGAGGGCGAATGACTGGTTGGCCGAGGCCGCTACCGCGATGACGCCGCTCAGCCCAGCCACTGCCGCTGGAGCGGCACGCGAGGCAAACGTGCCATCGCCCAACTGGCGAACGTGGTTGCGTCCCCAAGTCCACACCGTGCCATCGCTTTTCAGTGCAATGCCATGTGCACTGCCGCTCGCCGCGTACACCACGGTCTCGATGCCGCCCGTTTGCACTGGAGACGGCCGATTCACGGTTGTCCCGTCGCCGAGCTGGCCAAAGGCGTTTTCACCCCACGCCCAGACGGTCCCGTCAACGCGGATGGCAAGGGTTGTATTCCTTCCGGCTGCGACGAATTTAGCGCCACGCAGGCTTGTGAGAACCGGCGTGGAACGATTGACCACGGAACCGTCGCCCAATTGGCCCTCGGTATTGCGGCCCCACGTATATACCTGGCCGTCGCTGGCGAGGGCCACGGCATGTTGCTGGCCCATCGCGATCTTTGCCGTGGTGTTGCGCCAGTCGAACGCCCATTGCGTGGCCAGCTGTGCATGCGCGATACCGCTGCCGCAAAGGGAAACCGTGCAATCCGCCTGGGACGGGCCGGGCATGACGGCGGTCGTGTTTGACGGAAACGTCCTTGCCGACCGGGTCAGGAGATCCTTGAGGTCCGCGGGCGACAACCCGGGCGTGATGGACAGCATGAGCGATGCGATGCCGGTCACATGCGCGGCCGCAATGCTGGTCCCCGTGATGGTTTGCAGGTAGTCCAAGTTGGCCGTCGAGGTCGTAGGCCCGTCGTTGGATGCGGTCAGGATCGCTTCGGGGTTGGTGTTGCCCGTGCCCCCGGGTGCAGAGAGCGCGACCGGCGGCCCGAAATTGGAATAGGCCGGCTTGCCGCCGTTCTTGTCGACCGCTCCCACGGCAATCGCTCCCGCGCAGTTGCCCGGGGAGTACGCGGCGGCATTCGCACTGTTGTTGCCGGCGGCAGCGATGATGGCCACGCCGGCGCCGATCACACTGTCGACGGCCGATTGCAATGCCGAGGAGCAAATCCCGGCGGATGCAAGACTCATGTTGACGATCTTTGCCGGATTCGGATTGGCGGGGACCCCCGGCACATTCAATCCGGCGGCCCAGCGCAGACCGTCGGCAATGTCCGACTCATACCCGCCACACTTGCCGACGACGCGTACGGGCAGCAGGCGAGAATTCCAGTTGATCCCCGCGATTCCGGCCGCGTTGTTCGCGGTGGCGCCAATCACCGCCGCCATGGCGGTGCCGTGCCAGCGACTATTGGTGATCGGGCAGCCCGCCAACGGTCCGCTCATTCCATCTGCGGAAGTGACCCAGTCGCCTGGATCGGTCGCGTCACCGTCGCGCATGTCGCCATCGTTGCCGCGCACAACTTCGGACACGAAGTCATGTCCGCCGATCCAGCGCGCGGCGAGTTCAGTGTGCGGAAGCTTCCCGGTGTCGAGAATCGCGATCACCAGGTTGGGCGAGCCTGTGCTCAGGTCCCACGCGCCTTGCGCATGAATGCCATTCACGGACGACAGGCCCCATTGCTGCGGGAACTGCGGATCATTCGGCGTCAGTTGCGGCAGGAACAGCCGATCCAGGAGCACTTCCTCCACATCACTGTCCGATGCCAGCTTTGCCGCCAGTGCGGTCAACTGGCCCTTGTTGATGCGCTTGCCCATCCGCAGGACTTGTGACCCGTCGCTCATCTGCTTGACCGGCGCGAGCGACTCACCCCCCTTGGCCGCCAGGCGGTCGGCGATGGACTTCGCCTTTGCGCTGCGTTGCTTGTCGTTGCCGCGCGATGCGTCCGCCGCGGCGGCGGGCTTCAGGCGCACGATGATACGGTCCGAATCGAGGTCGACGGCTTGTGGCGGCGCTGCGAAGCCGTGACTCGCGGCCAGCAACAGCGCGATGAGAACAGTGCAGGCGCGCGTGTGCATCGCGAGACGAGTTGCGTTGGGGGTCATTGGTTGCGCCTGTCCGGTTGTCGCACTGTTGTTCTTTTTGCAAACTTACCGGTGCCAATGTGAATCGGCAAGCCTTTCCGCGCTATGAATCACTTCACATGCGATTGCCGTTCGTCGCGCCGTTCATCGACCCCCACCTGCGCAGGTGGGAGTTGGCGTTTGTTGTCTTTTGCCGGATGCGCCGGAGTGACGGTGAAACCCCTATTTCGTCATTCGCGCTGCCCTGCCTCCATCACCAGCTTCCCGCTGTTGTAGAGCAGCAGGCCCGCCGGCATGGCGATCACCAGCAGGAACCACAGCGGCCCGGTGGGGTAGGGCGTGGACCACAGGTTGACCAGTGCGGCCAGGGCCAGGGCACCGGCGACGACGCCGAGGATGGCCAGGTAGTGCCCGGTAATGCGCATCAACGGCGCCGCGCCGGCCTTGTGCGCAAACATCATCGCCGTGAAAAGGCCGACACCGATGCAGATCGGAAACACGATCCACAACGCCAGGACCTTCGGCATCAGGTCCGGCATGAAGTAAGCACCGAGGATGGCCGCGCCCGCGACGGCGCCGAAGCCGGTGACGATCCAACCGATGAGCAGGCCTGGGGACATGTCATGTACTCCGTTGTTTTGAGCGTTTTGGCAGGCGGATGAATACCTTGGTACCGGCGCCGCCTTCATTGGCAATGGCAATGACCCGGCTGCAGGCGGTCACTCCAGCGGAATGCGCTTCGCGTTCACTGCCAGCCACTGGTCGAGCGACTGCAGCGCCGGGTTGAGCGCCTTCGATGCGGCCACGCTGCGCTTGGCGCCGAAGTCGGCGGCGAACTCCTGGTAGAACTGGAACATGTTGCCCAGGTCCTCGGCACCGGGAAATCCGAAGCTGCGGTAGGCCGCCGGGGTCACGGCGTTGTAGTGCACGTCGATGCCCAGGGCGCGGCCCATCGCGGCGGCCATCTCTTTGCCGGTCGGGTGTTCGCCCGCGATGCCGATCTCCTGGCCGATCGTCTCACCGCCCTTCTTGAAAATGCCATAGGCGCAGCGGCCGATGTCCTCCGATGCGATGCCCGGCATCGGGGCATCCGCCATCGGCAGCGTGATGGCGTATCTCCCGTCCGGCCCCTTCTTCGGTCCCATGCCGAAGTAAATGAAGTTGTCCCAGTAGAAGGAGGTGTACAGGAAGGTGGTCGGCACACTGGCCTCGGTAAAGCGCGCGTTCGATTCGCCCTTGGCGTCGAAGTGCGGCACCTTGTAGTGCTCCATCAAGGTCGGCATGCGGTTGTCCGTCAGCGGCACCCACTTGCGCGTGTCTTCCAGCGTGGACCAGATGGCGTGCCGGATCCCCGCGGCCTTGGCCGCGCGCGCAAACGTGGCCACGTTCTGCTTTTCCTTGTCCGGCGAAAAGTGCGCCCAGAAGAAGGTCACGAAAAACGCGCCGTGGCAGCCGGTGAGCGCGCGGGTGAGCGCCGCCTCGTCATCGATGTCGGCGGCGACGACCTCGGCGCCCAGGGCTGCCAGCTCGCGCGCCTTGTCCGAGGCGGTGTCGCGCGTGATGGCGCGCACGGCAAATCCGCCTTCCGGATCGGCCAGGATCGCGCGCACGAGGCCGCCGCCCTGCGCGCCGGTGGCGCCGATGACGGCAATGGTCTTGCGAGTGCTCATAGTGATGATCTCCTTCGGCAGGGTTCTTGCTGGACTGGGATGCCCCCGCATCGCGCGGGGCGGCGTAATCCGGTATTCTGCAATCAATCACCATGAGTATGACGCCCCAACGCTTTTCACCCGAATGGGAGGCCGAATTCCAGGCCTCGCGCCGCGCCGCGCTCGCCGAGGTGAACGCATCCACCTATGGTTTCGTCGCCGGCCTGGTGATGGTTTTCAGCGCCTGGGATTGGTACGTCGATCCCGGCGACTGGCTGCATGCCTTGCCGATCCGCATCCTGGGCGCCGCGATCGCGATCGCGCTGGGCGTGTTGCAGAAGCAGACCGGCCGCGTCGACTGGGCCCCGGCCATCGCCAAGGCGCGCTTTGCGGCCACCACGCTGGCCGTGGCCGGCGCCTTGCTGGTGCTGGATCAGGGGTTCGAGTTCGGCATCGCCGGCGTGGTGTCGATGGTGCTGGTCGGCCCCTACCTGGCGATGGACCGCCGCGACCTGCTGAAGCTCTACGCCGTGCCGGCCGTGTGCATCGCGTTCATCATGGTGTTCGGCACGCTCAACCGCTTTGCGATCATCAATTCGACCATCTTCCTGGTGCTGGCGGTGCTGGTGGGAATGATCCTGGCGCGCGTGTTTGAGTCCGCCAATCGCCGCGCCTTCGTGCTCGAGCAGCAACTGAAAACCGAGGCGCGCACCGATTCGCTCACCGGCCTGGTGAACCGCCGCGCCATGGAGGCCGCCGCCGCCGCGGAACTCAAGCGCGCGCGCCGCAACGGCGGCATCACGGCGGTGATGATCCTCGACATCGACCACTTCAAGTCGATCAACGACCGCTTCGGTCACGACGTGGGGGACCAGGTCATCATTTCGGTGTCCACGGCCATCCAGGCGGTGATCCGCGAGACCGACACCCTGGCACGCTGGGGCGGCGAGGAATTCCTGGCGCTGCTGCCGTCAACGCACCTTGCAGATGCGTTGGCCTTGGCCGATCGCATCCGCCGCGCCGTGGCCAGCGCACCGATGCCGGCCGAGAACGCCGCCGCGGTCACCGTGAGCATCGGCGTGGCCTCGAGTGCGGAAGTGACCGAGGACCTCACCAACACGCGCTGGACGCACATGCTGCGCGCGGCCGATTCGGCGCTCTACCGCGCCAAGCAGGCTGGGCGCAACCGGGTGTGCAGCGCGCTGGTCGAAACGGATTGACCCGGCGCACGGATCGTTACAGCGCCAGCCGGTCGAGCGCCTTTTCCGCTTCCATCCGTTCCCAATCGCCCAACTGGCGCGCGGCCTTTCGATAAGCGGCGGCCAGGTCCGCGTCGGCCGGCATGCGGCGCGCGATGTGGGTGAGCAGGGTCTTGGCCTCGTGGTCCGAATCGATGCCGCGCACGGCGCGGATCAGGGCCTCGAACGCGGGCTTGTCGAGGGTGGCCTGCTTGACCAGGGCGCCCAGGGCGCGGGATTTCTCATAGTCCGAGTCGATGTCCTGCGTGCACGCGATGTAGGCCTGCACCTCCGCCGCGCCGGGCTTGGCCAGGTGGCGTGTCAGGCTCACCAGTGCGCTGGCGCGCTCGTAGTCGCCGTCGATGGTCCGCACCACGCCGAGCGCGCGCTCGATGCCCTCCGGCGCCAGCGTGGCCTGGCGGGTCAGTGCTTCGACCAGCTGGCGTTTTTCGTAGTCCGAGTCGATCGCCTGCAAGGCGTGATTCCAGGCTGCCGTCACCTGTGGTCCGGCCGCCAGTGTGGGCACCAACGCGGCCACCACCTGGCGCTGCTCGTAGGACGAATCCATGCGCGCCACCCGGTCGAGCAGCCGCGCCTGGGCGTCCGCGTCGAGCGCCTGCTTGCGGATCAGCGCCGTCAGCGCCCCGCGCGTTTCGTAGTCGGAATCGATGTCGCCCACCGCGCCCAGGTAGCCGTTCACGCCGGCCTTGTCCAGCGCGCCGAGGGATGAAAGCACCACGAGGTGGCGCGCGCGCGAATGGTCGCTCTCGATGCGTTCCACTTCGGTGAGCACCGCCGCTGCGCCGCCCTTGGCATGGATGCGCTTCACGCGCGACTCGACCTGCAGGCCGCTTTCGCGCGCCAACTGGCCGATCGCCTCGCGGATCCAGGCCTTGGCCGCGGCATCGATCGGCGCATCGGTGTTGTTGAGGCGGAAGGTGCGGCGGATGCCGCCGGGTGCCGCAGTGTCGGTTTTGAAGTCGATCATGCGCGAGGTGCCGGCGCGTTTTTCGAGGATCGTCAGCCGGCCGTTGAGCATGGCCACGTCGTCCTCGGCCTCGTTGAACTCCACGCTGCCGGTGACACGGGCGCGGAACACCTGACCGTTGGCGTTGCGCTCATACGTCGAACGCGACCCGGACATCCCGAACACGTCGTGGAGGAGGTCGCGCAGCCCGGCTTGGGCGGGGCCGGCGGCGGCGCCGAGGAGAAGGGCGGAGAACATCAGCGTGGTGAAACGCACCAAGCGCAGTCGGCGGGCGGGGACCATGGCAGGCTCCTGGAGTGAGGTGGCCCAGTGTAGGCAGGCGGGCGCGAATCGTCGTGCACAAACGGACGAATTGCGGGTGACGTGGCGTGAATCGCGGGTGATGCGCCCGCTGCCCTGTGCGCGCCAATCGAAGATCAGGCCGACCGCTTGAAGCGGCCATCAAGGTCAAAGTCAAGCACCGGCGCGGCGACTGGCGGCATTTGGCCGCAAGAGCCGCACCAGTGCTTGGGTTTGGCATAGGAGTGCAATCCACCAGCCGCCTTCCGAATGTTAAAGTTCCGCCGCGCACCCGACGGCAACCATCGACAAGGACCCCCATGACCGACACCCCAGTGGCCACCGCCCTTCCCGACCCGGAAGCCGGACGCTTTACCGCCGACCCCTGGGCCGATGCCGCTGTCGCACAGATCATGGGCGATTGGCCCGCGCCACGACCCTTGTTGCAGGCCGCCGAAGGCGTGCAGGGCGCGGCTGCCGTGGCCGCACAGTGGGCCGGCCACTGGGTGCGCCTGCGCGAGGTCACGACGGATTTCGCGCGCTGGACCAGCAACGGCGCCGTGCAGCAATGGACGCCGCCGCAACGCGGCATGGTGGCGCCGGTGCAAGGCGCGCTCGAACACTACCTCATCGCTTCGCACGACATGCCGGACTGGGCCGACCCGGCCAAGATCGCGCGCGCCGAGGCGCTGTTCATGGACAACGGCGTGCTGTCGGTTACCCTGCTGTTCTGCGCCAGCCTGCCCGAGTGCTATGTGCTGCCGGACCTGTCCGCGGTGCTCAACACCACCGGGCAGCTGGTGGACCATACCGATTACCGCATCCGCCAGACCGGCGCGATGATCTTCCCGGTGATGAACGAAGGCGGCCTGTGCACCGCCGAGGGCCTGGGCATCGCGCAGGTGCTCAAGGTGCGCCTGATCCACGCCACCATCCGCAACCTGATCCTGCGCCAGGACCCCGCCAAGGCCCTCGTCGCGCTGCAGTCCGCCCCCGGCGCTGAAAACGCCGGCATCGTTCCGGCCATCGCCGGGCTGGAGGCCACGCAGGACATGCACCAGCGCCTGTTCGGCATGGGCTGGAACCTCCCCGAGCGCGGCCTGCCGTGCAACCAGGAGGAGCTGGCGTACACGCTGCTGACGTTCAACTACGTGTACCTGCGCGGGTTGCGCACCCTGGGCATCGGCTACGACAAGGCCGACGAGGAGGCCTTCCTGCACGCCTGGAACGTGGCGGCGCACTTCCTCGGCGTCCAGAAGGAGTGGATGGCGTGGGACATGGAGTCCGCCAAGGCGATGTTCGATGCCTGCCAGGCGCGCGGCCGTGCGCGCATCGCCGAAAGGAAGCGCGCCAACCCGGCCGAGCCGGACCCACGCCCGGCGCTGGGCAATGCACTCATGAACGCAATGGAAACGGTGATCCCGTGGAAAGTGTTCAAGCCGTTCCCGGTGCTGCTCACGCGCCACCTGTGCGGGCCTGAAATGGCCAAGGACCTGGGCATCGATGGCCGCGTGCCGGTGGCCTCGGAGGTGCTGTTCATCGTCGTCATGGCCACCATCCGCGTCATCGACACGGTGGTGGGTGCGGTGGCGCCCGGGTTCGCCATTTCACGCTGGGTGTCCAGGAAACTCGGCGCTCCGTTGACCTACGAACTGATGATGACCCAGACGCGCTCGCTCAAGATGCCCGAGCACTTGCGCGGTCACATCCAGGCGGTGCTCAACCGCTGGTCGGCGCGTTGAAGCTTTTCCGCGCGCTCGCCCGGCTGCTGGGGGCCTTCCTTGCTACGCTGGCCTTCACCGGGCCGGCGTTGGCGGTCGAGCCGGTGCTGCTGGACGATGCCACGCGGCGCATCGAACTGTGGCCCTCGGTGCGCGTGCTCTACGACGCCGGGCGCACGTTCGGCATCCAGGACGTGCTGGCGGCGCGCCACCGTTTCGAGGCGCACAAGGGCGCGCACGCCACGCTGGGCATGCGGCCGGAGGTGGTCTGGCTCACGGTGCCGTTGAAGGCCAGCGATTCGACCGACGGCGACTGGGTGCTCGATTTCGACTACACGCTGCTCAACGACATCGAGGTGTCCGTGGTGTCCGGCGGCGCAGTGATCCGCCAGTTGAAGCTGGGCAATGCGCGGCGCTACGCCGAACGCCCGCTGGCCGGCCGCACGCATTCTGCGGCCCTGGAATTCGAGCGCGGCAAGGACTACGAGCTGTTCATCCGCGTGGACAGCATCGGCGCCAAGATCCTGCCATTCTCGATCGCCAAGTTTTCCGCCTTCCACGAGCGCGCTATCGACGAGCAAACCCTGCAGGGCGTGCTGGCCAGCCTGGCGCTGTTCCTGGTGTTCTACAGCCTCCTGAAATGGGCCAGCCTGCGCGAGGTGCTGTATGCCAAGTACGCGCTGCTGGTGTCGATGAGCGCGCTGTTCTCGGTGCACTTCTTTGGCCTCGGCGAGCAATACCTGTGGACCGACATCGAGTGGATGCAGCGGCGCTTTGCCGGGGTGGCCGCGTTGCTGGCCGCCGGGGCCACGGCGCTGTTTGTCGAGGACGCCCTCGGTTCCGACCTTGGCGCGCGCATGCGGCTGGCCCTGCGCTGGGTGGCGGGCATCCTTTTCGCAGCCGCCCTGGCGCACGCGCTGGACCTGATCAGCATCCGCGTGGTGGGCGTGTTCATGAGCACGCTCGGGCTCGCACCGGCGCTGATGGGCCTGCCCGGGGCCATCCGGCGCGAAAAGCGCGGCGACAGCACAGGCGCCTACTTCATCATCGCCTGGGTCGGGTACTTCATCGCCAGCGCGGTGATGGTGGGCGTGGTGCGCGGGTATGTCGGCGCCAATTTCTGGACCCTGCATTCGTTCCAGATCGGCGCCACCTTCGACATGCTGGTGTTCATGCGCATCGCCAACCTGCGCTCGGCGCGCCTGCACCGCGAGGCCCAGCGCGCGACAAGCGAGCGTGAATCGCTCATTTCCATGGCGCACAGCGACCCATTGACGGGCCTTTTGAACCGGCGCGGCCTCAACGACGCGCTGCGCGGCGCGCTGGACCGTTCCAGCGCCGAACGCTCGCTGGCCGTGTACGTGCTCGACCTGGACCGCTTCAAGCCGGTCAACGACCAGTTCGGCCACGATGTGGGAGACGAATTGCTCATCGCGGTGGCCAACCGCCTGCGCGCCTCGGTGCGCGCCGGGGATGCCGTCGCGCGCCTGGGCGGCGACGAGTTCGTGGTGGTGGCCGAGGGCCTGTCCGGCATCGGCCAAGCCGACGACATCGGCAACAAGCTGCTCGACGCCTTCGTCACGCCGTTTGCGCTGGCGGAGCGCACCTTTGCCATCGGCGCCACCATCGGTTATGCCTTGGCGCCGGTGGACGGCATGGAACCGGCGGCCCTGCTCAAGATCGCCGATGCGGGCCTCTACGCGGGCAAGCATGCGGGCAAGAACTGCCTGAAACGCGGCAGCGCTTGACGCTGCGCGCGGGAGACGCTACAGCGCGAGGTAGCGGTCCAGCGGGAGTTGGTAGCGCAAGAACACCAGCGCGCCGTGGTCGGACACCAGTTCCGTGTGGTGATGCCCTGGCTGCACCACTTCATAGTCGCCGGCGTTGAGCGTGGAGCCGCCCAGGTAGCGCACCGATCCTTCAAGCACGATGCACTCCTCCGGGGCCGGGTGGTCGTGCGCCGGCGCGCGCGCACCCGGTTCCAGCCGCACCAGCCACGATTGCGCCACGCCATCGGTGTGCACCATCTTGGCGTGCACCTTGGGGATCAGTTCGGTCCAGCCGTCGCCGCTCATCGGGACGGTGGTGATGAATGCGCCGCGGGCCGCATCGCGTGCGACGGCGTCGCGTACCGCCTGCCGCAGGTCGCGGCGCGGCGCGATGGGCTTGAGGCCATCGAGCAGGGCGAGGAGGAGGGAGTCCGGCAGGACGGGAGTGGGGCGGGGCATGATGCGTGTCTGGAGTCTCCCGGCGCTACGCGGCGATCCGCCGGCCGGATGCAGGAAAGCGGCGATTTCACGATTGTTCGCTAAACTCGCAGCGTGCGCCTGGCGTCCTTGCGCCCCTCACCGCAGAAGGGTCTTTGTTCGACACAACGGCGCCAAACCCAAGCACTGGCGCGGCCCGCTGGCCTGTATGGGCCGGAGCACCGCGCCAGTGCTGGGGTTTCACCAACGAAATGCGAATCGGGGAATGCGAATGAGCTTGAGGATCCTTGGAGCAGTGGCATTGGCGTGGATGGCCGTGCACGCGCACGCAAAAACCACCACCACTTACGAGGTCGTGATCCAGAACCGCACCGCGGGCAAGCAGACGGTAGTGGACCTGGGCGGCGGAAAGCTGAAGGTTGAGTTCAGCTTCCGCGACAACGGCCGCGGGCCGGACGTGTTCGAAGAGATGACGGTCGGTGCCGATGGACTGTTGAGCGCGCTCACGACGACCGGAAAATCGACCTTCGGCGCGCCCATTGACGAGCGGTATGCGCGCGTGGGCAACAAGGTCCGCTGGAAATCGAAGGCCGATGCGGCCGAGCGCGAGGTGAGC
>JAEUMZ010000040.1 GCA_016790765.1 Betaproteobacteria bacterium | reverse complement strand
GTTCCTTGCGCTACTCGCGCTCGAAGGCCGCCCGCTAAACTCGCGGCTCGAATGAAAGTCGAGCGTTAGGGAACTGCAAGTGCTCGCCGCTCAGACATAGCGGTCGGACTTCCCCTTCGACCGCTCCGTTGCTCAGCGCCGGCAATGGGGACCCCAAAAGCCCGTTGATCAATTGGCCTCGCGATTGGGCGACAACCGTCACGAATCGCTTGTTTTGAAGTTCCCCCATTGGCCCCGCCGAGCATCGCAGACGCGGCGGGAGAAGTCCGACCGCTATGTCTGAGCGGCGAGGGGGACACCAAGACCTACGGAACTACCTTTTTCGAGCCGCGAGTTTAGCGGGCGGCCCGACGCGGCGAGAAGCGCAGGGGACCCCGACGGCTTTATCGTCGGGGCGGGGACGCTGGGGCCGCCTTCTTTTGCTTCCTTTTCTTGGCGGAGCAAGAAAAGGGAGTTGCCGCCGGGCAACCCCCGGCTTGTTCGTAACAGCGTTAACGAACTCGACAGCGAGACTGCTGAACGAAAAACCACTACATAGCTAGAGGTCCCCGTCGTCGCGGGGACGACACCTTTTGGTGGATCGCAACGCGATGCGTTGCAAAAACTGCGACCCCTCCCCTCACCGCGACGTATCAATCACCTTCATCCTCTCCTTCCGCTCCTTCCCCTCGCGCCGGATGGTGAATTCGGCGGTGTTGCCGATGCCGGCGCGGTCGAGTTCGGCGATGAAGGTGGAGAGGGTGTCCACCGGGCGGCCGTTGATGGCGACGATGATGTCGCCGAGTTTTCCGGTGCGCTGTGAAAGCGCCTGCAGGCCGGCTTGCGCGGCGGGGGTGTTGCGGCGGACGTCGCGGATCACCACGCCCTTGATGCCGTTGCGCGCCACAAGGCCCGGGTCGACCGCGGTGATGCCGATGCCGGGGCTCGACGCCTCGCCGCGTGCGATGAGCTGCGGCACGATGCGGTTGACGATGTCCACCGGAATCGCGAACCCAACACCGGCCGAGCTGCCGGAGGCCGAGCGGATCGCCGTGTTCACGCCGATCAGCCGCCCGGCGCTGTCGAGCAGCGGCCCGCCGGAATTGCCCGGATTGATGGCGGCGTCGGTCTGGATGGCGCCGGCGATTTCGGCGTAGTTCTGGGTGGGCAGGTAGCGGTCCAGCGCCGAGATGATGCCGGTGGTGAGTGTGCGCTGCAGGCCGAACGGGTTGCCGATGGCGACCACCGACTGGCCGATCTTCAGGTCGCGCGAGGTGCCGAGCGGGATCGGCTTGATGCCGGCAGGCGTCTTCTTGAGCTTCACCACGGCCAGGTCGTACTCCGGGGCGGCGCCGACATACTCGGCGCTGATCGGGTCTTTGCCGGCGTCGAGCTGCACCAGCACCTTGCGCGCATTCTGGATCACATGGAAATTGGTCACCACATGCCCCTCGTGGTCCCACACGAAGCCGGAACCGGCACCCTGCGCGACTTCGGCGAAGAAGAAGTTCTGCTCGATGCGCTCGGTGGTGATGTACGCCACCGAGGGCGCGGCGTTGTCGAACAACTGGACGAGGTTGCGCTCGGCCTCGAGCAGCGGGCCGCGCGCAGCCACGGCGCGCGGCTCCACGGGCCTTTCAGCCTCCTTCTGCGCCGACACCCCCCATCCGGCGAACGTGGCGGCAGCGAGCAGGAAGGCGGTGGCGGTGCGATTCATGGCGGGTCGGTTCCGGTGTGGGAGGTTGGTCGCGAGTTGGGGATCGCAGCGCAATTTTTCAAGGCAATCCGCGATGATTGGAGCGGGCTTGACAGCCACGGTTCAATGTGTAACCATTTGGTTACTTATAGAGCCTTTTCCCGATGGATGACGACCAACTCGATCTGGTGTTCCACGCCCTTGCCAGCCAGCCGCGGCGCGAGATCCTCGCCGCCGTGCGCGGCGCGCCGGGGTGCAACGTGAATTTCATCAGCGAATTGTTCGACATGTCGCGCATCGGCGTGATGAAGCACCTCGCCGTGCTGGAGGCGGCCAACCTGATCGTGTCCGAGAAGGTCGGGCGCGAGCGGCAGATGTACTTCAACCCGGTGCCGATCCAGCAGATCCACGAGATGTGGACCGATGAGTTCACCCGCCACTTTTCAGCCAGCCTCACCAAACTCAAGCGCATCATCGAACAAGGAGAAGACAAATGACCGAGACCACCAAGGCCGTGTTCCGCATCGTCATCAACGGCAGCATCGATGCCGTCTGGCGCGAACTGACCAAGCAGGGCGAGCCGCAGGCCGCCGTGTTCAACGCCTGGCTGCACGCGCAGTCGCTGGCGGTCGGCCAGAAGATGCAGATGACCACCAAGGGCCGGACCCACGTCATGGTGGTGGGCACGGTGACGGCGTTCGATCCGCCCAACCGCTTCGCCCACACGTTCAAATTCACCCAACTCGACGATCCCGAGTGCGAGGTGGTGTACGACCTGAAGCAGCTGCCGGCCGGCGTCGAGTGCACCCTCACGGTGGACCGCATGCCGGTGGGGACCAAGACCGCCAAGAGCATGCAGGACGGCGGACACAAGATCCTTGCCCTGCTCAAGGCCATCGTCGAGACCGGCAAGGTGCCGTTCGGCACGCGACTGATGTACGCGATGATGGACAAGATGCTGTTCATGCTACCCAAGTCGCTGCGGTCCGAAAACTGGCCGCTGTAGCCGCGCAACGCAACTTGAGGAGACCCCGATGAAACATACCCTGACCACCGCCGCCCTGCTGGCCGCAGCCCTCAACGCCTCCGCCGCCGAGCGCGCCCTCAACGTCGAAACCACGGTGAAGGCCACGCCGCGCGAGGTGTTCCGCACCTGGACCACCACCGAGGGCATCAAGACCTTCTTCGCCCCCGGCGGCGTGATCGAGCCCAAGTCGAACGGGCTCTATGAAATCCACATGAACCCGTTCGCCCCGCCCGGCGAACGCGGCGCCGACGACATGCGCATCCTCGGCCTGCAGGAGGACAAGATGCTCTCGTTCACCTGGAACGCCCCGCCCCACCTTCCCGAGGCGCGCAAGCAGCGCACCACCGTGATCGTGCGCTTTGCGCCGGCGGGCGATTCGGAAACGCGGGTGACCCTGCACCAGACCGGCTGGGGCGACGGCGGTGAATGGGACAAGGCCTACGACTATTTTTCCAAGGCCTGGCCGTTCGTGCTGGCCAATCTCAAAAAGCGGTTCGAGGCCGGCCCGGTGGACTGGACGCCGCACCTCACGCAACTGAAAGCCGCGATGGCGAAGGCCGCGGCGGACAAGAAGTAGCCCCCCCCCACACGAGGAGACGACCATGGGCAAGCTGGAAGATGCCGAAGCCACGATGAAGAAAAACCTGGAGGAAAAGACCGGCAAGTCGTTCGACGCCTGGGTGGCGCTGGCAAAGAAGAAAAACTTCGCCAAGCACGGCGAGATCGTCGCCTGGCTCAAGTCCGAGCACGGCATGGGCCACGGCTACGCCAACACCGTGGCGATCTCGGCACGCCAGGAAGGCGATGCCCCGCCGGCCGGCGAGGACCTGGTCGCCGCGCAGTACGCCGGCAACAAGGCCGCGCTGATGCCGATCCACGACGCGCTGGTGAAGATGGCGCAGTCGTTCGGCAAGGACGTGGAAATTTCGCCCAAGAAGACCTGCGTGAGCCTCAGACGCAGCAAGCAGTTCGCGCTGTTCCAGCCCTCCACGGCCACGCGCGTGGATCTGGGGATCGTGCTCAAGGGCACCGCACCCAAGGGGCGGCTGGAAGCGGCCGGCAGCTTCAACGCCATGGTCAGTCACCGCGTGCGGCTGGAATCGGTGAAGGACCTCGACGCCGAGGTCAAGGCGTGGCTCAAGGCCGCCTACGACGCGGCGTAGCGGACTACGACGATTTGCTCTTCTGGCGTGCCAGGTACTCGGCCTTCGACTGCTCCGAGATCTTCTGCCGGATGAAGCGGTAGGCCTCGCGGTATTCGGGCGCATCGCGCACCGTGGACGCGATCTTCAGGCCGTCGAGGCACATCAGTTCCAGGCGGTATTTGGCGAACCAGTCGTCCAGCGGGCAGCGCAACGGGTCGTGCACCGCCGCGCGCCAGCCGGGCTGTGCCACCAGCATCAGGGTGGCGACGCGTTCCATCATGAACACCTTGGCCGGCACCGCATCCTTGCCGTAGCTCACGCCGGCATTGAGGCCGGCCGCGAGGTCGCCTTCGCGCGATTCGGCGACGCCGAACAGGATTTCGTTC
>JAEUMZ010000090.1 GCA_016790765.1 Betaproteobacteria bacterium | reverse complement strand
CAGCGCATTGGCCGCGTGGGTGACTGTGGTCGGCGTTGCGCCCCACAGCACGGTCACGCGCTCGCGCGGCACGATGCGCCGCAAGTGCGGTTCGCGTTCGCCGTTGAGGCGCTCGACGGTCCAGCGGTCGCCAAGGCGGTAGGCGCAATCGCATTCGCCGCAGCCGGCCACCACCACGCCGGCAAAGCCCTGGCGCAGCGCGTAGTCGATGAAGGACGGCGGCAGCATGCCCGCGCATTCGAGCGCGATGGGCACCCGCCGTTGGTCTGCTGCAATCACCATGCCCGCTGGCGTGCAATGGCACACCAGCACGCAGTCGCGCGGATCGTTCGCCGCCTGCGCGCGCGTGAGCGCGCTGCGCAAGGCATCCACCGGCTGGTGCGGCAGCTCGATGCCCGACACCAGCGCCTCGATGCGGCGGAACGGCGTGGCCGACGGGCAGGCGCCGACGCAGATGCCGCAGGAGACGCACAGGTTCGCGTCCACCTCGGCCTGGCGCGCATGGCGGCGCGCATCGGTGCGCGCCACCATGCGGATGGCGCCGGTGGGGCAATCGGCGGCGCAGCGGCTGCAGCCGTTGCAGTTGACCGGATCGACCACCGCCACCGGTGGGGTACGCGCGGGCCGGTCCAGCCACGGCAGGGCGCACAGCGCCAGCGTGGTGAGGCCCGCGGCCCACCACACCGCGCCGCCCGAGGTCGCTTCCACCAATGCGTGCGGCCACTGGAACCACCAGTCGATCGACAGCAGCGCCGGCACGAAATGGGCATCGGCCAGTCCCAGGCTCTTCGCCGGCACGAACAACGCCAGCAGCGCAAGCAGGGCGGTGAACCCATAGCGCGCAGCCGGCGCTGGCCAGATCACCGGCAGGCGGATGCGCTGCAGGTGCGTCCAGGTGGCGCCCAGCAAAAGGAGCGGTAGCCCGATGTGCAGGAACATGATGAGCGAGAAAAAGCGGTCGTTGAGCGCGCCGGGCAGCAGGAAGTTGCGCACGATGCCGTCGCCCACCAGCGGCAGCGCCTGCATCCACTCGGCCGTGGCCGTCACGCTCATCAGCGCACGCGCATCCCAGAGCAGCCACAGGCCGGTGAGCCCGGCGGCCCAGGCCAGCCATACCAGCGGCACGCCGCTCACCCAGGAGAACCAGCGCGCACCGCGATGGTGGCCGCGCAGGAATTCGCGCACCGCGTGCACCAGCAACAGCAGCATGAAGGCATCGGCACCGTAGCGGTGCAGGCCGCGCAGCAGGGGGCCCATGCCGGTGGTGTCGTTCTGCAGCCGGAGGCCCGATTGGTAAGCGCCGTCGATGCTGGTGTCGTACAGCGCATAGGTCACGATGCCGCTTGCCAGCGTCACCACCAGCGTCCAGTGCGTCAGCGCGCCCAGATGGCGCCACGGGTTCACGGGGCCGTCGAACCCGCGCGCCAGCGCGGCGCTGAGCGATTGGTCAAGGCGCAACAGGCGGTCCACGTATCAGCCTTTCGAGAACACGAAGCCGCCCTCGGCGGGCAGGAAGTCGATCAGCAGCACCTGCCCCGGGGCGAGGTCCACTTGGGCGTCCTTGCGGTGGTTGAAAGCACCGCCGGCCTGGTCGCTCAGGCGTGCCGCCAGCGTGTGCCGGCCGGCGGGCACTGCCATGCGCCGGTACACCGTTGCTGCGCCATCCTTGTGCAGGCCGCCCGGTGCGAGGCCGATGCGGTAGAGCGTGGTGCCGTCGAGGTCGAGCTCCACCGTCACGGGGGAACGCTCGCGCGGGCAATCCATTTTCGTGCGCATGTTGGGTGCTAGGCGCGCCAGTTCCTCGGCGCTGCGTTCGCGGCAGGCGTGCTTCAACGGCGCGGCGTGGCTGAACGAGAGCTTGATGAGCGCCTCGCCGTCGCCGCGCAGTCGCAGCGCCGGTGCGCGCGAGCCGAAGCCGAGCAGCGCGGCAAAGGCCAGCAGCACGACGAGCTGGAGCGCCACGCGCGCGCCGATCGGCCAGGTGCGGCGGCCAGTGTCAGGCATGTGCGCCTCCCAGTTGCACGACCTCGGCGCCGCGCGATGCGATCGGCGCGTGCGGCGCCAAGTGGAAGGCATCGGAGAAGCAGTCGTCGGGCGAGATGCCGCGTCCCAAGAACGCCGGGTATGCCGCCTCCACCATGCCCACCGATCCGCAGGCATACACCTGGTGGCGCGAGAGGTCCGGAAAGTCGGCCAGGATGGCTTCGTGCACCAGGCCGGTGCGGCCGGTCCAGTGGTCCTCCGGCTGTGCATCCGACACCACCGGCACGAAGCGGAAATTGGCGTGCGCGGCCTGCCAGGATTCGGCCAGCGCCGCCAGGTACATGTCGCGCGGCCGGCGCACGCCCCAGTACAGCACCATGGTGCGGTCCAGGCCGACACGCAATGCGTGCTCCACCATGCTCTTCACCGGCGCGAAACCGGTGAAGCCGGCGACGAACAGGATTGGCTTCACGCTGTCCTCGCGCAGCGAGAAGGCGCCGAGCGGTCCCTCGAACGCGAGTCGATCGCCGGTCTTCATGGCCTCGAACACGTGCGTGGTGAAGCGCCCGCCCGCGATGCGGCGGATATGCAGCTCAAGCAGCCCGCTCTGGCTGGCCTCGTGCGGCGAGGAGGCAAACGAAAAGCTGCGCTTGGCGCCGTCGTCGAGCAGGATGTTGATGTACTGCCCGGCGCGGTACGGCAGCCGGCCGCCGCCCTCGAGGGCGAGCATCAAGCGCATCACATCGGGCGTGAGCCGTTCCATCTGGCGGACGGTGGCCGCATGGCGGCGCAGCGGTGCGGCGCGACCGGTGGCCGCCGGGACGTAGCGGATCTCGACATCGGTCAACGGCACGGCGCAGCACAGCAAAGTCTGGCCAAGCGCGGCGTCGGCCGCACTGAGCGCCGCGGGCTGGTAGGGCATCAATTGCACCTCGCCGTGCAGGAGCGTGCACTGGCAGCGCCCGCAGCCGCCGTTGCGGCAGTCGTAGGGCATGGCCAGGCCTTCGCGCAGGCCTGCATCGAGCAGCGTCTCGCCGGCACGCACGGCGATGATGCGGTCATCCGGGTGCACGGCGAGGTCGAACCCGCGCGATGCTCGCGAGGCACGACGCAGGCGAATCCACGGCAGGGCGGCCAGCAACAGGCCGCCGGCGACCAGTGTTGCCCACACGGTGGGCAGGTGACCCTGGTGGGCCCACGCCAGCACCGGGAGGTAGAACCAGTCGAACGCCAGCGTGGCGGGCACTTGCGCCAAGTCGGCGGGCGCCAGGCTCACCGCCGGCCGCACCAGCGCCAGTACCAGGAGCAGCACGGTCACGGACGCCATCAGGCGCTGCGGCGGCAAAGTGCGCGCCGCCGGCGTGCGCTGCGTGTGCACCCAGAGCAGGGCCAGCATGCCCAGCGAGACGCCGATGTGCACGAACGCGAGCAGCGAGAACAAGCGGTCGCTGACGGCGGTGTTGGTGATGAAGTTGCGCGCCAGCGCGCCGCCGATGACGGGCAGCACGTCGAGCATTTCGGTGGTGGCGGTGACGGTGAACTGCGCGAGCTGGTCCCAGGGCAGCATGTAGCCGTTGATGCCGGCCACCCACGCCAGCCCCAGCAGCGCGAGGCCGGTGATCCACGACAGCCAGCGGTAGCCGCGATGGCGCCCGAACGCGAAATGGCGCGTCAAGTGCAGGAGCATGGTGAGCACCAGCAGGTCGGAGGCGTAGCGGTGCGCGCTGCGCAGCAGGCCGCCGGCGTACCACTGCGTGTGCGTGATCGACTCCACCGAGGCGTGCGCCTGGCTCGCGCTGGTCTCGAAGAACGCATAGAGGTAGATGCCGGACCCGGCGACGATCCAGAACAGGAAGTAGCTGATGGTGCCCAGGTGATAGAGCGGGTTGCAGCGGTCGCCAAACACGCGGTTGCCGGCGGCCTCGGCGGCGAGGAACGCGCGCTGCGCAAGCGGCGGGTGCGGGGTGTTCATGCGCGCGCCGTGGGCGGCGGCCCGGAACCGAGGCGGCGGCGCCTGCGCGAGGCGTTCCACTCGCCGGCCAGGAACCACACCATCACCAGCGCAAACGTGGCGCCGCCGGCGATCTGCAGCGCGATGTCGTAGCGCACGCGGTAGCGGCCGGTCCTCGGGTCGTACACGGTGCAGAGGATCTTGACGCGCTCGATGAGGCCGTCGATCTCGAGCTTCTCGGCCACCGGCGCGTCGCGCATCAGGTCCTTGAGCGGCTCGCCGAGTGAGGCCGCCGTCAGGTCCTCACCGTAGATCTGCCGGTAGATGCGCCCGCGGCCGTCCACCAGCGTGACCTGCAGCAAGTGGTCGAACCCGGCCGGCGTGGCGGCGTACTGGAACCCGAAGGCGCGCGTGAGCGGCTCCACAGCAGATGGATGCGGGCTCAGGAATTCCCAGTTCGGTTGCGAGATGCGGTGCTGCTGCGCGAACGACTTCAGCGCCTGCGGCGTGTCCGCGGGCTGGTTGAAGCCGATGCTCACCACTTGGTACTGGCTGGTGCCGAACACGGCCTTGCCATCCTCGACCGCCTTTTGCAGCGTGCGCGTGGTGAGCGGGCAGACCTGGAAGCACGCGGTGTAGATGAAGCTCACCAAGAGCGGCTTGCCGCGGTACTGCGACAGCCGC
>JAEUMZ010000061.1 GCA_016790765.1 Betaproteobacteria bacterium | reverse complement strand
TCGTCCACCCCCATGTCGAGCAGGCGGTTGATGGTCGAGGCTGCGTCGTTGGTGTGCAGCGTCGACAGCACGAGGTGGCCGGTCAGCGCGGACTGCACGGCGATCTGCGCGGTTTCCAGGTCGCGGATTTCGCCGATCATGATCACGTCCGGGTCCTGGCGCACGATGGAGCGCAGCGCATTGGCGAACGTCAAATCGATCTGCGGCTTGACCTGGATCTTGTTGATGCCCGGCAGCTGGTACACGAGCGGGTCCTCCTCCGTGAGGATCTTCATGTGCGGCTTGTTGCGCCGGTCCAGGGCGGTGTTGTGGGTGGTGGTGTAGCCGGAGCCGGTCGGGCCGGTCACCAGCAGGATGCCGTGCGGCTGGTCGAGCAGGCCCAGGAACACCTTCAGGTTGTCCTCGTCGAAGCCCAGCGCATGAAAATCCAGGGCGACGCCCCCCTTGTCGAGGATGCGCATTACCACCGATTCGCCGTGCATGGTCGGCACCGTCGAGACGCGCAGGTCGATCTCCTTGCCCTGCACGCGCAACTTGATGCGCCCGTCCTGCGGCAGCCTGCGTTCCGCGATGTCCAGGGTGGCCATGATCTTGATGCGCGAAATCACGGCGGCCGACAGGCGGCGCGGCGGCGACTCGGTTTCGTGCAGGACGCCGTCGATCCGGTAGCGCACGATCAACCGGTTTTCGAACGGCTCGATGTGGATGTCGGACGCGCGCCGCTCCAGCGCATGGTTGATGATCAGGTTCACCAGGCGGATCACCGGCGCTTCGGACGCCAGGTCCTTCAACTGCTCGATGTCGCCGAAATCCTGCTCCTCGTCGCGCGTGGAGATGTTGTCCACGATCTGGCCCATCGAGGACTTGCCGGAACCATAGAGCCGCTCGTACACGGTTTCGAAATCGGTGGTCGCCAGCAGCCGGGGGACCACCGTCTTTTGCGTTGCGGCGGACAGCGCTTCCAGCGTGAACGCATCGGCCGGGTCGGTCATGGCCACCACCACTTCGGAATCGGTCTCGGTCACCGGGATGACCTGCGCGTCCTGCAGGAAACGGGCAGACACCGTCTCCTCGAGGATGGGCAGCTCCGGGAACTCGGCCGCCTCGACGATGCGCCAGCCGCGCTGGGCGGCCAGCGCCTCTGCGAGATCGCGTGCCGACACCATGCCCAGCCGATTGAGGATGGCGCCGATCTTTTCGCGCCGGGCGCCGGCCGATTCCTGCACCTTCAACGCGCGGTCGAGGTTAGCCGGGTCGCACTTGCCCGCGCGCACCAGGACTTCACCAATTTTGGAAGTTGCGGACGGCAATGCAGCCAGGTCCGCCACGGCGGGCTCCACTTGATCGATCCCTTTGATTATTAAAGTAATTTAGCCCAGGCAAGCGACCACCACGGGGCAACTTGCCAGTATAGCAGTCCGCACTTTGACCGGTCTTTGCTAAACCTGCGGACGCGGGACACAGGACGTCTGTCCAGCGCAGACTTGCCGGTCCGGAGAATTGTTCCCCAGCGACGGCCGGCTTTGTTCCAAGGCGCAAAAACTGATACTGGCAGGGTCGCCCATGATCCCGCGGGGCGTCGGAACCTTTTCACACACCTCTCGGTCCACTTCGCGTCTAAAATCCGCGTCCACCGAGGGGCACGGCGGCCGCCTTGCCCGTCACGCACAATGAGTTGGAGTCCCCCGTGAACAAGTCAGTCTTTGCAATCATGTTGTCCGCCGTCCTCGCTTCATCGGCCAGCGGCCAAGTCACTCCACCAGCCCCCATGTTTGCCGAAATCGCTCCCGTGTACGAATCGGGAGACCATTACGCGGCGTTCGTCAGAACCGTGGAGTCGTTGAAGGACAAGGAAGACGCCGCGTTGCGCACCCTCCTGGCCCGCATGTACCTGCTCGGCCAAGGCACGGTTCGCCACGTGCCGACGGCCCTCATGCACTACGAAAAGGCGGCTGCCGCCGGTTACGCGCCTGCGCAGTTCGTCTATGCACAAATGCTCGACCGCGGAATCGGTATGCCGGCTGACCCGGCCAAGGCCGCAAAGATCCTTGAGGCTGCGGCTATGCAGGGTTTGCCGGAAGCCATGGTGGCACTGGCCGCCAAGTACGAGGCCGGTTCCGGCGTCGCCAAGGACATGGGGGCCGCCTACAAATGGCTGCAGTCGGTTGCGCAGTCGTCCGGCGCGGCGTCGCGTGAGGTCGTCGATCGCGTGGAGACTCAACGCAAGGCCGTCCACGCCGCGCTCGATGCCCAACAAGCCGCGGCGGCGGATCGCGAAGCGGCGGCGTGGCGCAAGAAGGCCCGGGCGGCCGACCGCGACTGGGCGCGCCCGGTCAATGCCACGCCCAACCTCGATGAAGTCGCAGCCTTTGTGAAACGCACGCAAGCGGCTGGCGACGCGGACCGAAGCAAGGCCGACGCCCTCATCAAGGACTATTTCCCGAAGCAGTGATGCGCCGTGCGGCGCGTTCAGTGCGGCCGGTCGGCCAGGAAGGACTGGAAGGCATCGCGCCAATCCGACAGGGCCAGGCCGGTGGCCGCTTCGAACTTTGAATTGTCGAGGACGGAAAAAGCCGGCCTGCGCGCCGCCGTCGGGTACTCGTGCGAGGCGATCGGCGTCACCCGCCGCACGCGGCGCTCCGCAGGCGGTACGGATTCAACGATGGCCTCGGCGAATCCGTGCCAGGAGGTTTGCCCTTGTGCACTGAGGTGGTAGACCCCCGGCGCGATGGCCAGGGCCGGTCGCGGCCCCACGCGGCCGATGGCGGCCAACGCGCATGAGGCCAGTGGCCGCACCCACGTCGGCGCACCGACCTGATCCGCCACCACCCGCAGCTCCTCGCGCTCGCGCGCCAGCTTGGTCATGGTGCGGTAGAAGTTCTGCCGGCGATGGCTGTACAGCCAGCTGGTGCGAAACGTGACCTGCTCGGCGCCGGATTGCGCCAGCGCCTGCTCGCCGGCCAGCTTGCTGCGGCCGTATTCGCTTTGCGGATGGGGTTCGTCGGTTTCGCGATAGGCGATGGACGAGGCGCCGTCGAACACGTAGTCGGTGGAGAAGTGCACCACCGGTGCGCCCAAGCGCCGCGCTTCCTCGCCCAGGATGCCGGGCGCCCGGGCATTGATGGCGCCGGCAAGCGCGGCCTCGCTCTCGGCCTTGTCCACCGCCGTGTAAGCGCCCGGATTCAGGATGAGAGCCGGCTGAATCTCGCGGCAGCGGTCGATGATGGCATCCGGGTCCGCCAGGTCCAGCGCTTGGCGATCCAATGCAAACACCTCCGCCGTCTCCTGCAGCGCACGCGCCAGTTCAAAACCGAGCTGGCCCTCGCCCCCCGTGATCAACACCCGCGGTTTCGCGCTCATGCCCGCGGGCGCATCAGGCAAAGCACTCGGCGTACGCGAGTCCCGGCGCCTGGGCATCGGCCGGTTTCAACTGCGGGGGGCCGGATTCGGCCAGCGGCCAGTCGATGCCGAGCGCCGGGTCGTCCCATCGCAGTGAACGTTCGTGCTGCGGCGCGTAGTAGTCGGTGGTCTTGTACAGGAACTCGGCCGCCTCCGAGGTCACGATGAAACCGTGCGCAAAACCCACCGGCACCCACAACATGCGCTTGTTCTCCGCCGACAGGCGCACCGCCACATGCCGGCCGAACGTGGGAGAGGCGCGGCGGATGTCGACCACCACGTCGAAGACTTCGCCGACCACGGCGCGCACCAGCTTTCCTTGCGCCTGCTCGATCTGATAGTGCAGCCCGCGCAGGACGCCGCGCACCGATTTCGAGTGGTTGTCCTGCACGAATTGCACTTCTGCGCCAATCGCGGCCTGGAAGGCGCGCGCACTGAAGCTCTCATAAAAGAACCCGCGCGCGTCACCAAACACTTTCGGCTCGAGGATCTTGATGTCGGGGATGGCCGTGTCGATGACCTGCATGCGTCAGAACACCCGCTCGGTGAGCATGCGCACCAGGTATTGGCCATAGCTATTCTTGAGCATCGGCTGGGCGATGCGCTCGACATCCGCCGCGCTGATCCAGCCGCGCCGGTAGGCGATCTCCTCCGGACAGGCGACCTTCAGGCCCTGGCGGCGCTCGATGGTCTCGATGTATTGCGCCGCCTCGAGCAGGGAGTCGTGGGTGCCGGTGTCGAGCCAGGCCATGCCACGGCCCATCACCTCGCACTGCAGTTGCCCGCGCTCGAGGTACAGGCGGTTCAAGTCGGTGATTTCGAGTTCGCCGCGCGCCGAGGGCTTGAGGCCCGCGGCGAGGTCGCACACCTGATCATCGTAGAAATAGATGCCGGTCACCGCATAACGCGACTTCGGCTGCGCCGGCTTTTCCTCCAGGGACACCACCTGCCCCGCCGCATTGAACTCGGCTACGCCATAGCGCTCGGGATCCTGCACCGGGTACGCGAATACCGTGGCGCCCGTGGCGCGCGCATCGGCGCGCTGGAGCTGCAGCGTGAGGTCGTGACCATAGAAGATGTTGTCGCCCAGGATCAGCGCGCTTGGTTGGTGGCCGACGAAATCCCGGCCGATGTGGAATGCCTGCGCCAGCCCGTCCGGTGACGGCTGCACGGCGTAGGACAGCGACATGCCCCAGCGCGCGCCGTCGCCCAAGAGCTCCCGGAAGCGCGGCGTGTCCTGCGGCGTGGAAATCACCAGGATGTCACGGATGCCCGCCAGCATCAGCGTGGTCAGCGGGTAATACACCATCGGCTTGTCGTAAATCGGCAAGAGCTGCTTGGACACCACCTGCGTGACCGGGTAGAGCCGCGTGCCGCTGCCGCCGGCCAGGACGATGCCCTTGCGCGTGGAGGCCGCGCTCATGCGGCGGCCTGTGCATAGTGTTGGTCCACCCATTGCCGGTAGGCTCCGCTGGTGACGCCTTCGATCCAGGCGGGGTTGGCGAGGTACCACTGCACGGTCTTGCGCAGGCCCGTCGCAAAGTCCTCCGCAGCGCGCCAGCCGAGTTCGCTCTCCAGCTTGGTGGCATCGATGGCATAGCGCCGGTCGTGGCCAGGGCGATCCTTCACGTAACTGACTTGCGCGGCATACGGCACCGCGTCGGCGCGCGGCGACAGTTCATCGAGCAGCGTGCAGATCGCGTGCACGACCTCGAGGTTGCTTTTTTCGTTGCGCCCGCCGACGTTGTAGGTCTCGCCCACACGGCCTTTTTCGAGCACTAGGCGGATCGCGCTGCAGTGGTCCGCCACATACAGCCAGTCGCGCACATTGCGGCCGTCGCCATACACCGGCAGCGGCTTGCCCTGCAGCGCGTGCAGGATCATCAGCGGAATGAGCTTTTCCGGAAAATGGTAAGGCCCGTAGTTGTTCGAGCAATTGGTGGTCAGCACCGGCAGGCCGTAGGTGTGGTGCGCCGCGCGCACCAGATGGTCGGAGGCCGCCTTGGACGCCGAATACGGGCTGTTGGGGGCGTAGCGATGCGACTCGGTGAAGGGCGGATCGGCAAAATCGAGCGAACCGTACACCTCGTCGGTGGACACATGCAGGAAGCGGAACGCGGCCTGCTCCGCCGGCGGCAGGGCCGACCAGTACGCGCGCACCTCTTCGAGCAGGTTGAAGGTGCCGACCACGTTGGTGCGGACGAACTCGCCGCCCGAGTGGATCGAGCGGTCGACGTGGCTCTCGGCGGCAAAGTTGACCACCGCGCGCGGCCGCGTGTCGGACAGCAACTGGCGCACGAACGCGCGGTCGCCGATGTCGCCGCGTGCAAACCGGTACTCCGGGCGCGCCGCCACATCGGCCAACGAGGCGAGGTTTCCCGCGTACGTCAGGCAGTCCAGGTTGGTGACCGGTCCCCCGCCTTGGGCGATCCAGTCGCGAATGAAGTTGCTGCCGATGAAGCCGGCGCCGCCGGTAACAAGGATCATGGAGAGTTTTGGGCGCGGCCGTTCGGGACGAAGACTGTGCGCGTGAGGGAAAAAAACGCGCAATTTTACCAGTTCACCCGCGCACGCCCTCGCGCGCCTTCAGCTCCAGCTCGATCAGCTTCGCGTACTTGGCAAACGCGGCGAAGCACCCCACCGCCACGTGCGCGAAACCCGGCCCGCCGTCGAGAAATCCCAGACGGATCACATAGAACTTCACGAAACGCGCCAGGGGGCTCAGGAACAGCTTTGCGAAGCTGGCGCGCACGCCCTGGGCATAGAGCGCCTCGGCGTGCAGGGAGGAATAGCGGTTCTGTTTTTGCAGGTACGTGGTGACGTCTTCGGCCGATTCGTGCAGCAGGTCGCCCGCGATGTTGTCCACCGGCGCGGTGGTGATGACCGCCTCGTGCACCGGGTCGTTGCTCCAGCTCGCGTGCGCACGGTGGAACAGGCGCAACGACCAGTCCGGATAGCCTTCGCCGTGGCGCAGCCAGCGCCCGAGGAAGCGGTTGCGGCGCGCCATGCGATAGGCCATGGTGGCCGGGTTCTTCAACGTGGCCGTGATCGAGGCGGCCAGTTCCGGCGTGACGCGTTCGTCGACATCGAGGCACAGCACCCAGTCGTGGCGTGCCTCGCCGACCGCGAACTGCTTCTGCTGGCCGAACCCGAGCCACGCCTTTTCGATCACCCGGCAACCGCGCACATCGGCGATTGCGCGCGTTTCGTCCTCGGACCCGGAGTCGACCACTACGACCTCCTCGGCAAAGGCGACGCTGTCGATGCACGCGCCGATCTGGCTGGCGGCATTCTTTGAGATGATGACGACGGACAGCGGGACTTTGCCGGGATTCACGGGGAGGTCGCGGGACGCGCGGGACGCTGGGTGCCCGGATTGTACTGGGCCGCGGCGCAACCGCACGCCGCCGCTAGAATCGCGCGATGCGCATTCTGCTGGTCAAGCTGTCCTCGATGGGCGACGTGGTGCACAACCTGCCGGTGGCCACGGACATCCGGCGCGCGTTTCCCGATGCGGCGATCGACTGGGCGGTCGAGCCGCCGTTCGCGCCGATCGTGTCGCTGCACCCGGCGGTCGGAACGGTGTTTCCGATCCCGCTCCGGGCCCTGAAGGTGCGCTGGTGGTCGCCGGCGCGCTGGGGGGCGCTGATCGCGGCGCGCAACGCACTCGCCCGGCCGCAGTACGACCTGGTCCTCGACACGCAAGGCCTGGTCAAGAGCGCGTGGATCGCGCGGCGCGCGCGCGGCCCGGTCGCAGGCTACGACGCGGCCAGCGCGCGCGAGGGCGCCGCGGCGCGCCACTACGCGCGCGCTCACGCCGTGCCGCGCGACTTGCATGCGGTGGCGCGCAACCGTGCGCTGGCGGCGGCCGCACTCGGGTACACACCGGCGCCCGCGGTGGACTATGGCCTCGCGCCCAGCGCACTGCGCGCCGGCGAGCCGCCGTACGCCGTCTGCCTGACCGGCACCAGCCGCGCCGACAAGCAATGGGACGCAGCGAACTGGCAGGCGCTGGTCGCCCGCCTGCGTGGCGCCGGCCTGCAGGTCCGGCTGCCGTGGGGGAGTGACGCCGAACACGCCGCCTGCATGCGCCTTTCGGCCGGCGACGCGGGCATCATCGTGCCGCCGCGGGTGCCGTTGGGCGAGGTGGCCACCCTGCTGGCCGGCGCACGCGTGGTGGTGGGCGTGGACACGGGCCTTGCACACCTGTCCGTGGCGCTCGGGCGGCCCACCGTGGGAGTGTATGTCACCACGCAACCCGGCCTCACCGGGTTGTACGGTCGCGACGACTGCATCAACCTCGGCGGCGGCACCCGGGACGCCCCCGCGCCGCCGGCGGTGGATGCGGTGTGGAGCGCTGTCGCCGCGCGGCTCAAGGGCGCCTGACGTGTTGCGTGCGCTCTATTCCGGCCTGATGCTGCTCGCGCTGCCGCTGATCGTGCTGCGCCTGTATTGGCGCGGCCGTCGGGAGCCGCGCTATCGCGCCCACATCGGCGAGCGCTTCGGCCACTACCCGCAGGCGCGAACGCGCGGCGCGATCTGGCTGCACGCGGTCTCGGTGGGTGAAATGCGCGCCGCACAACCGCTGGTCGATGCGATGTGCGCGCAGTACCCTGGGCACCCGCTGCTGCTCACCTGCATGACGCCGACCGGCCGCGACACCGCGCAGCAGCTTTACGGCGTCAAGGCCACCATCGCCTATCTGCCCTATGACCTGGGCATTCTGGTGCGGCGCCTGCTCGGGCATTTCCAGCCGCGCTGCCTCATCGTCATGGAAACCGAGATCTGGCCCAACGTCATCGCCGCCTGCCATGCGCAAGGCGTGCCGGCGGTGCTGGTCAATGCGCGGCTGAGCGAGAAATCGCTTCGCAACTACGGCCGGCTGCCCCCGGTGCGGGCGCTGATCGGCCACGCCGTGCGGCAACTGGCCGCCATCGGTGCACAGCATGCGCGCGACGCCGGGCGCCTGGCCGCGCTCGGGGCGCCCGGTCTTGCGCCGCCGTCCGTCACCGGCAACCTCAAGTACGACGCGCTGGTCGATGCCGCCTTCGTCGCGCGGGGGCAGGCCTGGCGCGCGGCTTGCGGCGCACGCGCGGTCATGCTGGCGGTGAGCACGCGCGACGGCGAGGAGCGCGCCATTGCCGAGGCCTACGCGCGTGCCTTTGCCGCGCCGGAGCGCGAAAAGCAGTTGCTCGTGGTGGTGCCGCGCCATCCGCCGCGCTTCGACGAAGCGGCGCGTTTGCTCGTCGAGGCCGGCCTCACGGTGCAGCGGCGCAGCGCCGACGAGCCGATCGCGCCCGGCACCGACGCCTGGCTGGGCGATTCGATGGGCGAGGTCGCGGCGTACGTGGCGATGTGCGATTTCGCGTTCGTCGGCGGCAGCCTGTTGCCGCTTGGCGGACAGAACCTGATCGAGGTGTGCGCACAGGGAAAACCGGTGCTGATGGGGCCGTCCACCTACAACTTCGCCGACGCAGCGCGCGCGGCGCGCGAAGCGGGTGCGCTGGTGCAAGTGGCGGACGCCGACGAGCTCATGCGCGTGGCGGCGACGTGGTTTGCGGACCGAGCAATGCGCGACCGGCATGCGCAAGCCGCCACCGCGTTTGCACAGGCGCATCGGGGCGCGACGCAGAAGACCCTCGCGCTATTGGCACCGCTGTTGGGCGCTTCAGGCGGCAAACCCTAGCTTTGGCGCGGCATTCGGCGGCTTTTCACCCTGAACGCCGCGCCAGCATTGGGTTTTGTTCTTGCCTGGTGTCGCGAATGTCTATTTCGCGAGCAGCCGGTTGACCTCGGACAGGTCGTCTTCCTTCAGCCGCCCGGCGGCGGCCTTGAGACGCAGTTGCGCGAGGATGGTGGCATAGCGCGCCTGCTGCAGATCGCGCTGTGCCTGGAACAGCTGCTGCTGCGCGTTCAGTACGTCGACGTTGGTGCGCACGCCGACGTCCTTGCCCAGCACGGTCGCGTCGAGCGAGGATTTGCTGGACACCAGGGCCGCTTCCAGGGCCTTGACTTGCTGCACGCCGTTGGTCACGCCGAGGTAATTCTGGCGAACGTTCTGTGCCACGGTGCGCGCGCTGTTCTCGAGGTCCTGCGCCGCCCGTTCGCGGTTGGACAGCGCCTGCTTGACACGCGACTGCGTGCCGCCCCCCGAGAAGATGGGAATGTTCAAGACAAGGCTGATGGTGCCGGCCTTGGTGTCGAAATTGGGGCCAGTCGGCGGAACGATCGAGCCCGGACTGTTACTGTTGCCATAGCTACCTGTCAGGTCCACGGTCGGGAAGTGGCCCGCCTGGGCACGCTCGACTTCCTTTTTCGCGATTTCGCTGGCCAGGCGCAGCTGCGCCACCGTCGGGCTGGCTTCGCCGGAGGCCTTGACCCACTCTTCCATGTCAGCCGGCGCGGGCATCGACAGGACCGGCTTTTCCACCAGCGGCGAGAGCGCCGTTGGCGACTTGCCGATCAGTTGCTGCAACGCGCGCTGCTTGATTTCGAGGTCGGCCAGGTCGGCGATCTCCTTGGCGACCGCCAGGTCGTACTTGGCCTGCGCTTCATAGGTGTCGGTGATGGTGGCGGTGCCGACTTCAAAGTTGCGCTTGGCCTGCGCCAGCTGCTCGGAGATGGCCTTTTTCTGCGCGGCCGAGAAATTGACGTTGTCGCGCGCCAGCAGCACGTCGAAATACGCCTGCGCGGCGCGCACGATCAGGTTCTGGCTGGCATCGGCAAACACCGCTTCCGCCTGCTGGACCTGCATGCCGGCCTGGTCGAAGGCGATCCAGTTCTGCATGCGGAACAGCGGCTGCGAGAGGCGCAGCGTGTAGCTGTTGCTGTTGAAGTCGGTCTGCCCGAACCCTTCTACCTTGCGCTGGTTGCGGTTGTAGGCGGCGTCCAGCGACACCGAGGGCAGCAGGCCGGCGCGGGCTTGCGGCGCGGTCTCCTTGGCGGCCTCGAAGGCGGCGCGCGCCGAGGCGTAGACGGGATCCTGCGACAGGGCATCCCGGTACACGCCGAGCAGGTCGGCCGCCCAGGCCGGGGCGGCGAACAGGGCGGCGACGAGGACAACGCTGGCTTTACGTTTCATGGTGGTGTCTTTCTGATCTTGGCGAGTGAGCAATGGGGTTGGCGGGCGCGCGCAGCCGTCTTGGACGCAGCGGCGCCGCGTCGCGGATGGGTCGCGACCTATTCAATACACGGCCACGGCCGGGTCCACCTGGCGGGCCCATGCATCGATTCCACCGGCCAGATTATGCAGATTGCTGAACCCCGCGCGCTGCAGGAATGCGACGACTTGCAGGCTGCGCACCCCGTGATGGCATATTACGACCGTGGGATGCGCCGGGTCGATCTCGTCGAGACGCGCCGGGATCTCGCCCATCGGCAGCCAATGGCTGCCTTCGATGCGGGTCAGCTGCCATTCCCAAGGCTCGCGGACGTCGATCAGGCGGGGCGGTTGCGCACCCGCCATCAGGCTGGCGAGTTGGGGGGCGGAGACTTGCTTGAGCACGCGACAGCGGGTCAAAACTCGAAATGGGGCGCCGGGGCCGCGTTCACCAGCGGGGGCAGCACGGTCTCGAACAGCTCCTGCGCGCGAAACTGGTCTTCGCCGACCCGGGTGAACAGGGTGGCCTTCATGATCGGCGCCTCGCCCAGGATGGCGAACGCCCGGCCGCCGGGCCTGAGCCGATCCAGGTAGGCCTTGGGCATGGCCGGCAGCGAACCGCCCAGCACCACCGCGTCAAAATCGTCGCCGGCTTCCAGCAGGGCATCGGGCGTTCGCGCGGCATCGCCCACCTTGAGCTGGATATTGCGGATCGCCGCGCGCTCCAGGTTGGTGGCGGCGCGATGCCAGAACTCGTCGTGCAGCTCGATGGAAAACACCTCCGCGGCGCGGCGCGCCAGCAAAGCGGTGAGGTACCCGCTGCCGGTGCCGATCTCCAGCACACGGTCGGTTGGCTTCGGG
>JAEUMZ010000054.1 GCA_016790765.1 Betaproteobacteria bacterium | reverse complement strand
AGGTCGGGTGCGCCGGCCAGCGCGCCGGACAGCTGCACGTTGGCGTCGATCGAGCGCTGCGTGGTTTCCGCAAGGTCCTGCGTGAACAGGTTGGTGCCACCGCCGGTGATGATCGAACGCAGCGCGGACGAGGCGGTCGAGGACCCGAACAGGTTGCCGGTCAACCCGCCGATGGTGGTGGAGCCGGAGGTGCTGAGCTGGTAGGCGATGGTGGTGCCCCCGGTGATGAACACCGCCGCGCCCGCCACCGAGTTGCAGGTGAAAATCTGCGCCGTGTTGTTGGAGGCCATCAGGTCGCCCATCTTGCCGCCCCAGCCGACGCGCGCGCCCTCGGGCGCCGAGGCCTGCCACACCGATTGCTGGTCGTTGTGCGAGAACAGCTTGGGCGGCAGCGGCACCGACGCGGCCGTGTACTGCGCCTTGGTGGTGGGGACGATCAGCGGACCGACGTTGGCCAGCACCGCCAGCTTGCCCTCGTCCCAGATGCCCCTCAGCGGCGTGAGTTCGACGGGCAACGCGAACTGGCGGCCGGCATTGGCGCCCGTGAGGGGCGTGGACGGCGTCAGTGGCACCAGCTCCGCCATCGGCCGCGCGATGCCGGAGCGGATCGACTGGTAGGTGTTGTAGTTGGCCGCATCGAACGGAATGAGGGTGTTGTTGTGGTCGTTGGCGCCGTACAGGAACAGGCACACCAGCGCCTTGTAGTCCGACACCGACTGTGCGGCCGCATTGCCGATGCCGGCCAGGTTCAGCGCGAACGGGGCGGCCGTGCCCGCCACCGACAGGCGGCCGGCGGCGCGCAGGAACTCGCGGCGGGACTGCTTGAGCGTGTACTTTGGGGAGGACATGGAACGCTCCTAGTTCTGGAAGATGTATTCGGGGCTGGCCATGACGAGGAACACCGCCATGTTGACCCGGTTGCGCGTGTCGGTGGCCGCCACCGAGGCCACCGCGTCGCGGATGCGCGTGCGCGTGGTGTCGGAGATCGTGCCGTTGAGCAGGGTCACCACGCGATCGACCAGCGCATCCGGGTTGGATGCCAGCGCCTGCTCGGCGCTGTAGTCCGGCTGGATGTCGCGCACGCCGCCGGAGGCGGTGCCCACGCCGTTGCCGATGGCGCCGCGCATGAAATTGAGGTAGCCGGCCACCGTCGTCTCGTTGGTGATCTGCGCTTCCGGATTCACCAGGCCGAGCGCGCCGACGCGGCTGTTGCCGGGAATGTAACCGGGGCGGAAGAAGTTGAACACCGAGGGCGAGTACATCGGCGACTGCGCCAGTTGGGTGGAGGTGTCAAGCGTGGTGCCGAGCAGGAACTTGCCGTCTGCGGAGCGCGCGTTGAAGGCGCGCATCCATTGCACGAAGCGCACCACCGGCTCGCGCAGCTTGCCGAACTGGTCGAATCCGCCCCTGACCTGCAGGGCCTCGGGGTCGGTCAGCACCGCCTTGATGACGGCTTTCATGTCGCCGCGCACGCCGCTGCCGTTGTTGGCGAACACCGCCGAGACGCGGCCCACGTAGGCCGGCGTCGGATTGGCAGTGACCAGCTTCTGGATCAGTTGCTTGCTGAAGAACGGCGCCGCGTTCGCGTGGTTGAACAGCCGGTCGAGCGCGGTGCGCACCTCGTTGTTGGTGTTCACCGTCGCCACCGTGGTGGCCGGCAGGGTCACGCCGAGGAACTGCTTCTGCGCCGTCGAGTGGTACTGGTTGTAGGCGTTCATCGGGATGATTTCCCGGTTCGGGTCGATGGTGCGGCCGAGGAACCGGTTGTCGGAGGTGTCCGGGCCGCCCCAGGAAAGGCCGGTGAACACGCGCGCCAAGGCCGAGACGTCGCTGTTGGAGTAGGTCTCGATCGCGCGGCCGACCGGGTCGCGCGCCAGCGTGCCGTCGGGCTGCAGTTCGTAGAGGCCGATCGTGAACAGCTGCATCACCTCGCGCGCGTAATTCTCGTCGGGCACCGAGCCGGTGGCGGCGTCCTCCTTGCGGTTGCGCAGGTGCGACAGGTAAAGGCCCATCATCGGCGAATAGGTCACCATCTCGATGAGGTTGCGGAAGTTGCCGAACGCATGGGTGCCGAGGTTGTCCAGGTATTGCGCCGGGCCGCGAGGATAGCTGAAGGCGATGTTGCTGTTGTTGGAGATGACGAAGATCTCGGACAGCGCGAACGCCACGCGCATGCGCAGCTGGTCGTCGGCGGTGGCGAAGTTCTTCCAGATGCTCCAGTTGAACCCGTTCTGGCCCACCTGCTGGTCGGCGGGCAGGGTGGCCAGGTAGGCGACGACGTTGGGCAGGTGGTAAGTCTGCGGCTTGGCGAACTGCTGGTCGATCCACGCCGAATAGCCGATCTGCGCCGCGTTGTCGATTTCGGCCATCTTCGGGCCGAAGGTGGCGCGCGCCAGCAGGCGCGAGGCCTCGGCCTTGGCGAGCACCGCGTTGTTGCCGGTGCATACATTGACCTGGCCGCCGGCCACCGCGAAGCGCTCCAGCGGCAGGGAACGGTTGGTGAGGCCCTGCGCGGGCACCGTGTAGAAGAAGGTGCCGCGCTCGCCGTCGGCGAACTGCAGCTCGAACGTGCCGACACTTTGCACGCTGGAGGCATTGACCGGCCCGGCGATCTGCGAGAACGGGATGCCCGGGTTGACGTTGTAGAGCGTGCCGGTGATGCGCCGCGGGTTGTTCGCGTCCACCGTGCCCTGGCCGGTCATCCAGGTGGCGTTGCGGTTGAGGCCGTAGGTGTACCAGCCGAAGAACACCGTATTGCCCTGGTGCGAGATCTGCAGGCCCCAGCCGCTGTTGCTGGCGCCGCCCCACCAGTGGTCGGTGTAGTTGGTCAACGGGGCGCGGAAATTGGTACCGCTGGGCGTCTGCAGGGTGCATACCGGCACCTGGTCGGCGGCGACGAAGTTCTGCGGTTCGAGATTGGTCTTGGTCTGCGTGACGTTGCCGACCGTGTACGCCAGCGACAGCCGGTTGCTCGCTGTTTGCGTCAGCGTGCCGGTGCCGGCGGTGGTCACCGTGTTGCCGGCCGGTCCCGAGATGTTGGGGTAGGGCGTTCCCGTCGCCGTGGACAGCGTCCCGGTGCAGGTGGTCCCGCTGAACGTGCACTGCAGCGTGTACCAGGTCGGCACCGACTGCGCATCGTAGGTGAACCACACCGCGAAGGTGATGGCGCCCTGCTGCTGCACCGCGACCCCCCAGCCGGACTCGGTGGGCTTCCACCAGAAGCCGGTCAGGGCGGGCGTTTGCGCGTGGGCGATGCTGGAAGCGCAGACCAGCAGGGCGGCAGCGGCCAGCCGGTGCAGGATGCGGCCCATGCGGGCGGCGAGGGGGGACGGGGTCAAGCTCATGGCCGGTCTCCAAGACGATGATGCGCTGGCGTCATTGTCCGCCGCGGCGCACCGGATGCCAAGAATCTACGTCACACGGCGCGCGAAAGGCGATGAACGGATGTAACCAGATGCAACGAATCGGGCCGCAGCGCCCTGCGGCGGCTTACATCCGCTTACACCGCACGCGGCGTTCCCAGCCGGTTGGCGGCCAGGCCCGCCCCGTAGTCAGGGTGGATGCGGTGCGGGCCGAAGCACAGCAGGCGCAGGACGCCTGCCGGACGGCGATGCCAGCTGGCCCAGGCGAGTGCGCTGTCGCCGTGCGCATCGCGCAGCGTCTTGTCGGCCCCGGCATCGAGGAGCATCTGGAGGGTCGATTCCGTGCCGCAGGCGGCTGCGCGGTGCAGGGGCGTCTCGCCGCGCGTCCGCGCATCGCGCATGAAGGCGCCGGTGGGCTTGCCTTTTTTCGTCCGTGCGTTCGGGTCTGCACCGGCGTTGAGCAGCACCTGCACCACCAGGTCCCAAGTCACACGGTCGCCGTTGCATAGCGCGTTGTGCAGCGGGGTTTCGCCGGTGTCGCGCAGGGCCGCGTTGGCGCGCGCGCCGTGTTCGAGCAGGAATTCGCACAGCCGCCAGTGGCCGTGGAACGCCGCGCCGTGCAGGCCGAGGTTGGCGCCCAGGCTCTTCAGCGACACGCCGTTCGAGACCAGGACGCGCAGCGCGGAGACGTCGCCGTAATACGCGCACCACTGCGCCAGGCTTGCGCCCTGCGAATCCGCGGCCGGCGCGCCGCCCTGCTCGAGCCAGTCGAGGACCAGGTCGGTGCGCCCGCGCGCGATGCGCTCCAGGTGCTGCAGGTCGGGCGCTGCGGCCCGGGCGTTGCGTGTCATCGACGGTCTCCCACGCGCTGCAAGCGCTTCCAGATCACAAGGGCATACAAAGCCGCATTGGCGAGCACCACGCCGGCGGCCAGCAGCCATTGCCACTCGCGCGTGAGGCCCGCCGGATACAGCACCGGCACCAGGTAGTGCTCGACGAATCCGCCCGGATAGCCGGACTGGCCGGCCGCCGCGCGCAGCTGGTTCTCCCAGGTGGTCAGCGGGCACAGGCCGCCGCTGATTTCAATCCAGGCCGCCCAGCATGCCGCGGGCACGTGGACCCAAGCCACCTTTCCCCAGCGCAACACCAGCCCCGCGCCCAGCACGGCGAACACCACGAAGCCCGCATGCGCGATCAACAGCAGGTCCGCGGCCCAGCGTTCGATCATGGGGGGCCGTCCGCGCCCTGGAGCGGGCGCGAATAGCAGAGGATGCTTTCGCTCGCCGGATGCGCGGGGGCGTGGTACGCATCCGCCCGGAAGCCCAGGTCGCGGTACAGCGCCTGCGCTGCCTGCATGTCCGGAAGCGTGTCCAGCACCATGGCGCGGTATCCCAGGGAGCGCGCGGCATCGAGGGCGGCGCGCGCCAATGCACGCCCCGCACCGTGGCCGCGTGCCGCCGGGCGAACGTACAGGCGCTTCATTTCGGCGCGCGTGGCATCGAAGCGGCGCACGCCGATGCAGCCGACCGCGCCGCCCACGTCCACGGCCAGCAACAGGCAGCCATCGGGGGCGCCGTACATTTGCGGCAACGTCTTCAGTTCCTGCTCGAATCCAGCCAGGCAAACGTTGGTTTCCAGCGTCGCCGCGTATTCGCGGAACAGCATGCGTGCAAGGTCGAACTGCGCGCCGCTGACGGCACGCTCGATGCGCACGGCGGTGTCAGATGCGCTGTCCATCGGCAAAGGCCATGTAGCGCTCGCGCGCCAGCGTGGCGATGGGGCCGATTGGCAATTCGCGGCCTTCATAGCGCGTGCACGGCTGCACCTTGCCGTAGTTGCCGGTGTTGAAGATTTCGCGTGCCGTGGTGAGCTCGGCCGGGTCGACGATGCGCTCGGCCACCGGAATGCCCTCGGCCGCCAATAGCTGGATCACGCGCGCCCGTGTGATGCCGGAAAGGAAAGTGCCGTTGGCCACCGGCGTCACCACGGTCCCATCGGCGGCGACGAGAAACAGGTTGGAGGTGGCGAATTCGGCCACGTGGCCGGCCGGGTCACAGACCACCGCATTGTCGTACCCGCGCGCCTTGGCCTCGCGCAACGCGCGCGTCGTGTTCGGGTACAGGCACGAGGCCTTGGCATCGGTCGGCGCCATGGAGGGATCGGCGCGTTTCATCGGCGACAGGCACGCCGCAAAACCGGTGAAGGGCGGCAGCGGGGCGGTGAACAGCGTCATCGCAAAGCGCGAGTTGGTCGGCACCAGCAGGCCGTCGCCGCCGAACACCAGCGGACGGACGTAGTAATCGGCGTCCTGCGGCAGGCGCTTGAGCGCCTCCTTCACCAATGCGCGCATGGCCGGCACATCCAGCGGACACTCGAGGCCCAGCTTGCGCGAGGAATCGATCACGCGCTGCAGGTGCAGGTCGAGGTCCGGCACGCAGCCGTGAATCGCCCGCGCGCCGTCGAAGACCGAGGAGCCCAGCCAGACGGCGTGATCCGCCGCGCCCATCAAGGGCGCATTGCCTTCGTGCCATTGGCCTTCGAACCAGGTCAGGTACATGTGCGGACTCGCGAAAGGGATGCCGCATTATCGCGTGACGTTCTGCGTGCCGTGTTCCCGCATGTAACGCCACGATCACGGGTCTTCAGCCACCAAACCCAAGCACTGACGGGCGCCGCAGGCCAGAATGCCGCCAAACACCGCGCCAGCTCTGGAGTTTGTCAGTGGGAATCGTGCGTATGCCGCCGCCACCATGCTTCCAGCGGCCCTTCGATCCCCCGCTGCACCATGACGTGGCTGGCTAGCAGCTGCACGAGGAATACCGCCAATGCGATGGAGAGCAACTCGGCCTGGCGCAGCGTCGCGCCCCAGCCGAGGCCGCTGCCGCCGAGCATCAGGAACATCGCCAGCGACTGGCCCACGTAGTGCGTCAGCGCGTAGCGCCCGGCCGGCGCGAACACCGCCACGAACCCTTGCACGGCGCGCCCGCCGCGCTGCAACGCCAGGCCCGCCACGAGCGCCGCCGCCAGGACGGACACCAGGCCGTCGGGGAACGCCTGCCAGAGGCTGCGTGCGACCCAGGGCTCGTGCGCATGCTGCCAGTGCGCCAGCGCGAACCAGGCGTTGAGCGGCAAGCCGACCGCCAGCGACACCTTGAGGACCTTGCGCCAGAACGCCGCGTGCCGCCCTGCCTGACGCAGCACCCCGGCGTGCGCGCACCACGCGCCGACGAGCATGATGAAGATGATTTCGGCACCGGTGAGCAGGAAGCCGACGGTGACGGTCAGATAGTCGCCGACGCGCTGGCCAAGCGCATCGAGCGTGCTGCCTTGCGTGTAGGTGGCGATGGTCTGCGCCTGGACCTGCCGGCTGGTGGACGGATCGTCCGGGATCAATGCGCTGCCGCCCCCCAGATCGGCGGTGAGCAGGATCGTGACCGGGATGGCGACGCCGAGCGTGAGCAGCAGCCAGAAGCGCAGTACCGGCAGGAGCTTCTTCGGCCCCTTGCCGATGTGGCTGGCGAGTACCTTCCCGGCCAGCGCATAGCTGGTGAGGATGTCGCCGAACCACAGCAGCACGCCGTGCGCCACGCCCAGGCGCAACAGGAAATCGGTGCGGCGCTTGAAGCGCTGCGCCGCGTCGCGTCCCTGCGCGCGCCAGCGCCGCGTCTGCACGGCAAACCCGTAGCCAAAGCAGAAACAGAAGATCGGATAGAACTTGTACTGCAGGAAAAACGCCGTCGTGGCCACGGCGAACCGGTCCGCCGTGCTGCTGGCCGCGTCGAGCACGCCGAGCGAGGCGCCGGTCAGGCCGGTGGAGAAGGTCTGGATGTTGACCGCGAGGATGCCGAACAGCGCGAACCCGCGCAGGGCGTCAATCAGCGGATCGCGGGCCGGCGCGGTGTGGACCAAAGCGGGCGCGCGTTAACGGTGCTGCGCGCGCCGGGCCTCGGCCACCAGCACCCCGGCCAGCGCCATCGAGAAGCCGAGGAACCAGATCAGCGACCACACCGGCACCGTGAGGCCGAACAGCGGCGGGTACACGTCGGCGCAGCCGCCATTGGCGAAGAAATACTCCGGCCACCAGTTGACCGTGGGAAGACCATTGACGAAAACGCCGACCGGGTCGGTCGCGCAGGAAGTCATGTCCGCGCCCTTGGTGACCTGCCAGAGCGCGATCACCACGCCGATGCTCGCCACCATGTCGGCCAACGCCGCAAAGCCCATCGCAATGCGCCCGGGCCGCGCCGCCACCGCCGCAACGGCGCACACCATGCCCAGCGCGATGTAGGCATAGCGTTGCAGGATGCACAACGGGCAGGGCTGCTGCTTCGCCGGCCCGTACTGCGCGTACCACGCGGCGGTGAGCAGCAGCAGGCAGAGCAGGGCAATGCCGGCAAACACCCAGCGCGCGTTGATCCTTTCCATGCCGTCTTGTGCCTCAGGCCAGCACGCGAAGTTCCCGCAACATCACCGACAGCATCGCAAGATCCGTCTCGCGCGCGCCGGTGAGGTCGGCCATGACTTCGCGCATGCGCGCCAACGCCTTGGCGTGGTGCGCTTCCCAAGCACCGATCAGGCCGTCGCGCTCGCCGATCGACGGCGACAGGCGCAGCACCGACTCGGTCAGCGCGCGTTGCAGGTTGGCCAGGTCGTCGCGCATCGCGGCGCGCGCCATCGCCTGCCAATGTGACTCGAATGGCAGCTTGGCCACTTCGCCGGCCACCCAGCGCAGGCCCAGCTTGCCGGCCAGCGCGAAGTACACCTGCGCGGCGAGCTGCACGTCGCGCTTCATCTCGTGCGCCAGCTCGACAATGTCGAGCACCGCGTACATCGCATCGCTCCTCGCCACCACGGCAGCCAGCGCGGCCGGCACGCCCTGCGCCGTGAGCTTTGCCTCGCCGGCTTCCAGGGCCTTCACATCCTCGGCCGACATCAGCGTTTTCAGACCCCCGGAGACGGCGTCCACGCCCGGGGCGAAGAACTTGATCACCTCCGCGATCGGCATGCGTTCGCCACGGCGGCGCAGGAACCACAGCGTCCCGCGCAGCACCAGGCGGCCCATGTCGATCAGCATCTCCGACTGCGTGGCAGCCGGCACCCGATTGTCGAGCTTGTCGATGGCGACCCAGGTATCGGCGGCGCGGTAGACGTCGCGCGTGAGCACGAAGCAGCGCACCACCTCGGCCGAGGTGGCGCCGGTTTCGGTGCGCATGCGGTGGATGAACACGCTGCCGGTGCGGTTGATGGTGGTGTTGGCCACCTCGGTGGCGATGATCTCGCGCTTCAGGCGGTGCCCGGTCATCACGTCCGCAAAGCGCTCCTGCAGGGGCTTCGGAAAGTAACCGACCAGGCACTGCGCCACGTAGGGGTCGTCGATGACGTCGGAGGCCAGCAGGTCGTCGAACAGCTCCATCTTCGAGTACGCCAGCAACACCGCGCGCTCGGGCGAGGTCAGGCCGATCTTCTTGTCCTTGCGCTCGGCGATCTCGTCGTCGGAGGGCAGGTACTCAACCTTGCGGTTGAGCCGGCCCGCGCGTTCCAGGTGGCGGATGAACTGCTGCTGCGCGTCGAGCAGCTTCTCGCCGCGCACGCCGGACACCGCCAGCGACTGCGTCTGGTAGTAGTTGTCCTTCAGCACCAGTTCGCCGACCTCGTCGGTGAGGCTGGCGAGCAGGCTGTCGCGCTCCTCGGGCTTCAACTTGCCCTGCTCGATGGCGGCGCCGACCAGGATCTTGATGTTGACCTCGTGGTCGGAGCAGTCCACGCCGGCCGAGTTGTCGATCGCATCGGTGCAGATGCGCCCGCCGGCCAGCGCGTATTCCACCCGCCCCAGCTGCGTGCAGCCGAGGTTGCCGCCCTCGGCCACCACCTTGCAGCGCAATTCGTTGCCGTTGACGCGGATGGCGTCGTTGGCGCGGTCGCCGACTTCGCCGTGCGACTGGTGACTGGCCTTCACATAGGTGCCGATGCCGCCGTTGTAGAACAGGTCCACCGGCGCCATGAGGATGGCGCGCATCAGCTCGGACGGCGTCATCGATTCCCGTGCCGCGTCGATGCCGAGCGCGGCCTTCACCTCGGCCGTGAGC
>JAEUMZ010000012.1 GCA_016790765.1 Betaproteobacteria bacterium | reverse complement strand
GCCGCATCCATCGGGCCCATGCGGCGCGCGAACAGCTGGCGGCCGGACTCGAACTTGTCGCGCGCGACACCGCCTGAAACGCGCACTGCCAGACGCTGTCCGTCGGACAGGCTTTTCAGGTAGGCGGACAATGGCCCGAGTGTGGCGCGGTCGCCGGGGTCGAGCGGCTTCTCGTCGTGCAGGACCAGACAGCGGTTGAGGGCCGCCTCGAGCGTCAGCACGTGGCGCGCCTTGGCATCGACCTGCGGGTAGTTCACTGCCACGCGTTTTCCCGCGTTGGGGAAACAGTGTGCGAACGACTTGCCGTTGGCGAACTTGCGGTCCCAGAACTTCTTGCCGATGGCCAGGATGTCCGCGCTGTTGGTGGCATTCTCATTGTTGAACGGAATCGCCGTCACTTTCTCGGCGGCCACGGCGGAAACACCATCGAAGCCCAGCACCCACTCGGCCAGGCCGGTGCCGGGCAGCTTGCGTTGCAGGGTTTGCGTCAGGTGTGCGCGCTCCTGCTCGGGGGTGATGGCCGGCTGCGCGCGCAATCCTGCGGCCGGCAGGGCCAGCAGCAGGACGCTCAGCACGGTCAGCGGTCTAAAGCGTCCAGACATAGCGTGCGATGGCGGCGATCTCGGCGTCGGTGAGGAGGCGGTGGCGGCGATAGGGCGGCATGAACGTGCCGGGTTTGATTTTTTCCAGATCGCCAATGGCGGCGTCCAGCGCCTCGAGGGTCTCGTAGCGGGCCTTCATGCCCGCCAGGGGCGGGCCGATGGTGGACTGGCTCTTGACGGCCGGATCGGCGGGCACCTGGTGGCAGTGCGCGCAGCGGCCCGCCCGGGCATCGAGGAACAGCGCGCGGCCATCCTGCGCGAACAGCGGCGCCGGCGCCATCGGCAGCAACAGTGCGAGCGGTGCGACCCAGGCGGCGCGCCTCATCGGCGCCCCTGCGGGCGCGGGTTGCGTTCCTCTTCTTCCTCTTCCTTGTCGCGCGGCGTGTCGCGTTTCTCGCCGGGCATCAGCGGGCGCGTGCGAAACGCGAGCTTCAGTTCGCGCAGGCGCGACTCCGCGCTGGAGATCTCGTAGAAATCGCCGTCCTTGGCCTTGACTGCCATTTCCATCTGGTCGACCGCGCCGATCAGGTTGTCGCGCCGGAAATACGCCTCGGCCAGCGCGCGATGCTGCGCCAGGCGCCGGTTCTTCTTCTCGTACCCGCGCGCGGCCAGTTCGTGCAACTGCGGGTCTTCCGGGGAACGCTTGATGCGCTCCGAAGCGATGGCCAGCGCGCCTTCGGTGTCCCCGGCCTCGTACAAGGCGCGGATCTGGCCATAGGCCAGCGCGCGCGAATTCGGGAAGCGCGCCAGCGCGGACTTGTAGCAGGCTTGCGCGGCGGGCCAGTCGCGCCGGCCGGTGGCGATTTCGCAGGACAGGGTGTCGATCCACTCGCTGGCGGCGCCGGCCCGGAGCGGCGCCAGCTCCTTCTCCGCCGCGGCGAAGTCGTTGGCGCGTGCCAGCGCCAGCGCGAGGCCGTAGGTGTCGGCACGGTTGCGCAGCACCGTGCGCGCGGCAATCTCGGTGCGAAAGTGCTGCGCGGATTCCTTGGGCCCCATCGAGGCCACGCGCAGTGCCGCCTGGGCGAACCGGAAGTTGGGACTTTCGGCCGGCGCGGTGCGCTTGTCGGCGCTCATCTGGTCGACGCGATTCTGCATGTCGGCGATGCGTTCGGTGGTCAGCGGATGGGTGCGCAGGTAGCCCGGCGCCTTGCCGTCGACATGGCGCGTGGCGCGATGCAGGCGCTCGAAGAATCCCACCATGCCGTTGGCATCGAAGCCGGCGCGCGTCATGATGAGGATGCCCAGCCGGTCCGCCTCGCGCTCGAATTCGCGCGAATAGTCCAGCTGGTTCTGGTATTGCAGCGCGGCGGAGGTGGCCAGCGCGGCCTCGGTGGCCTGGCCGGCGGACGGGGAATTGGAGCGCGCGGCCGCCACGGCGGCCAGCAGGCCGAGGATCTGCAGCGGTGCAGCCTTGCGCTGGCCTTCCGCACCGCGCGAGGAATGGCGCTGCGAGACATGCGCGATTTCATGGCCCAGCACGCCGGCCAGTTCGCTTTCCGATTGCGTGGCCAGCACGAGCGCCGAGTGCGTGCCGATGAAGCCGCCCAACAAGGCAAAGGCGTTCAGCGTGTCGTCGTTGAGCAGGAAGAACTCGAAGTCCCGGCGGTTGTCGTTGACCGCACCCTGGCTGGCCGCCACCAGGCGGTTGCCGAGGTTGGTGATGTAGTCGTTGAGCAGCGGATCCGAAATGTAGGTGCGGTCGGCGCGGATCTCGCGCATGATGCGCTTGCCGATGGTGCGCTCCTGCGGCTCGGAGATGCTGGCGTCGGCGGAGTCGCCGAGGTCGGGCAGACCATCGGCGGGGGTCTGGACAGGCCACATCGCGAGGGCGCCCAGCCAGGCGGCGGCGACAGTGGAATGCAGGATCGGTCGGGACATCGGGCTTTCGGGTGTGTTCGGTGTCACCGGTTAGGCGCCATGAAACGGCTTCGGTTCCCTTCGAAGGGAGCCTGCCCGGTACAATTTGCCATTCTATCAATCGCCGCCAGCGCGGCTTTCGCGGAACATGACCCAGCTCAACCATTTCGATGAACGCGGTCAGGCCCACATGGTCGATGTCGGGGCCAAGGCGGAAACGGCGCGCGTCGCGGTGGCCGCGGGCTCGATCCGTATGGCGCCGGCGACGCTGGCGCTCATCCTGTCCGGGTCGGCGAAGAAGGGCGACGTGCTGGGGGTGGCGCGCATCGCGGCCATCCAGGGCGCCAAGCGCACGCCGGACTTGATCCCGCTGTCGCACCCGATTGCGATCACGCGCGTGGCCGTCGAGTTCACGGCCGATGACGCGGCCTCGGCCATCGAATGCCGGGCCACGGTCGAGACCGTCGGCCGCACCGGCGTCGAAATGGAAGCGCTGACCGCGGTGAGCACCGCGCTGCTGACGATCTACGACATGGTCAAGGCCGCGGATCGCGCGATGACCATCACCGATGTTCGCCTGCTGGAGAAGCGCGGCGGCAAATCCGGGGACTACGTCGCGGGCCCGTAAAACGCGCAGTGCTCACGCCAGCAGTGCACGCAATGCACCGGCCAGTGCGCCTGCGCCGATCACCGGCATCACGCCCCAGTGCAGGCGGAACAATGCGAAGGCTGCCAAAGCGCTCAGCACCAGCGCAAACCACTCGACGCCGCCACTGAACAGCTGGGCGGCCGATGCACGCGGCCACCAGACGTGCCAGGCGAACACCACGGCCAGGCTGGCGATCACGCCGACCACCGCGGCCGTGATGGCCGTCAATGGCGCGGCCAGGAACGATGTGCTGCGCGTGCGTTCCACCAGCGGCGCGCCGGCGAAGATGAACAGGAACGAAGGCAGGAAGGTGAAGAACGTGGCCACGCACGCCCCGGCCACGGCCAGCGGCCACGCAGTGTTCACATCGCCCGCTGCGGCATTCCATCCGCCCAGGAACCCGACGAAGGCCACGATCATGATCAGCGGCCCGGGCGTGGATTCGCCCAACGCCAGGCCGTCGATCATCTGCCCGGCGCTGAGCCACTGGTACTGGTGCACCGCGCCCTGGAAGACATACGGCAGCACGGCATAGGCGCCGCCGAAGGTGAGCAGTGCCGCCTGCGTGAAGAACGCGGCCATGTGGCTCAGCGGCCCGCCCGGCTGGTGCAGCCACACCATCGCCGCCACCGCCGCACCCCCACCCACGCCGATCAACAGCACCGTGGCCAGGCGCCACGATCGAAAGACGGCGTGCGGCGGCGTGGGCGTATCGTCGTCGATCAGGGCGCGCAGATGCGCGTGGGAAGCGGATGCAGCGTGGCCCTTGCGCGCGATCGCGGCGGCCAGCTGGTGGGACCCGACCCAGCCGGCGAGTGCGGCAAGTGCCAGCACGGCCGGAAACGGCACCCGTCCGCTGGCCATGGCAGCGAAAGACAGCAGCGCAATCACGCTGAGCAATTTTGTATGCAGGGTCCGCACCGCCACGCGCCAGGCCGCGAACACCACCACCGCCACCACCACCGGCTTGATGCCGGCAAACAGGCCCGCGACCAGCGGCAACTGGGCATACCGGACATAAAGCCAGGACAGCGCGATCAGGAGAATCAGCGACGGCAACACGAACAACCCGCCCGCCGCCAAGCCGCCGCGCACGCCGTGCATCAGCCAGCCGATGTAGGTGGCCAGTTGCTGCGCCTCGGGGCCCGGCAGCACCATGCAGTAGTTGAGCGCGTGCAGGAAGCGCTTCTCGGAGATCCAGCGCCGCTCCTCCACCAGTTCGCGGTGCATGATCGCGATCTGCCCGGCCGGGCCGCCGAAGCTGATGCAACCGAGCTTGAGCCAGAAGCGCAGGGCCCCGGCAAACGGCACGGCAGCGCGTGGGGGCGCAGCGGTCACGCTACTTCCGCAAGTACACGCGCCTCATCGTGGTCTGGGTGCCGCTGGTGGCATCCTCGGCACGGAGGATGGCCGCTCGCTTGGGCCAGGCGGAGGGCAGGGCGACCTCGATCTTGGCGTCGAAGGTGGCCGGTCGCGGCGCGCCGCCGCCCAGCCCCACGTTGGCGGGCTCGCCGTCCTTGTCCTGCTCGGCCACCTGCGCGCCCGGCTCCGGCTTGTCCGGCGCGGTGATGAGCATCAGCAACAGTTCGTTGGCGCCGGTGGGGCGATAGGTCGCCGTGAGCCCGGTGGGCCCCGGTGTTGCAGCATGCAGCGCATATTCGCGGCCCAGCGCGCCGAGCAGGTCGGCGATCTCGAATTCAGCGAGGCGTATGTACCAATAGGCCACTGCGCCCGCCGCCCCCGGGTTGAGGGCCACGCGATTGTTGTCACGCTTGACCAGAGGGCGGTGAATGCCGGCCTCGGGGTTGCCGCTCGGCGCGCTGGGCGGTGCGACGGCCTGGCGGCTGAAACTTCCGCCGAGGGACTGGAGGCTCCTGCGTACTGCCTCACTCACGTCGTCGCGGTTGACCACGGTCATCCGCTGGTTGCGCAGGTTGAGCCGCACGCGAATCGGCAGCCCGTTCTGGACCAGGTTGTTGATGAGCTTTTCGGAGGCTGCATTGCCGCGGATGCCCCAGGGCTCGCGGACCATTTCCTGTTCCGCATTGTCCATGCGGCGATGCCACTCGAACGTCACGGAATCGCCATCCGCGGCGATGGCGGTGATGTCCAGCGTACCGTTGGAGAGGAACCGCGTCTCGTCCTTGCCGCTGCCGCGTTCCTTGACCACCTGCTGGACCTGATAGCTGACTTTTTCCCCGGCGCTCCACTGCGGAAGCACGCGCAGGCGGGCAGGCGGTTCCTCGGCTTGCGCGGCACCGCCCAGCGCAGCGGCGGCAAGGGCAACGGTGGCCAGTGCGTGGACTTGAAATGTCCGGATTCGACTTGACATGGTGTGGGCAGCCTTCCGATGATAGGATGCGCTCCCGCCGTTGCGGTGCGTCACAGCAAGCAATTTGACCATGAATACACCCGCCATCCACATTGAACTCGACGTGAAGGGACTCAATTGTCCCTTGCCGATCCTGCGCGCCAAGAAAGCCCTGGCGGGCATGGAATCCGGCCAGGTGTTGAAGGTCATCGCCACCGATCCGGGCTCGGTGAAGGACTTCGCGGCGTTCTGCAAGCAGACCGGCAACCCGCTGCTGGCCTCGGACGAGTCGCCGAGCGAATTCACCTTCATGATTTCCAAGCGCTAGCTGCGTTGGGGCCCGCCTACCAGGTGTAGCGCACCGTGTAGCGGATCACTGCCTCGCCGCCCTTGGCGATCTTGACCGGGAAGTGCGCGGTGCGGGCGTCGAACTTCTCGAATTCGGCGTTCCGGCGTGTGACATTCCAGTTCGTCCACCGGTACATCGTTTCCTTGGCGATCACGCTCACCGGCTCGTTCTTCTGGTTGCGCAGCTTGATCTCGATGTCCTCTTCCATCCACTTGGCGGAGGTGTCGACGCGGAAATCGAGTTGCTTCCTTTCGCCGACGACATCGAAGGCGCTGCCCAGCTTGATCTGCACGGTCTCGTTCTTCGGCGTGTGGTCGATCAGGTCCTCGCCGATGAATTCCAGCGACTGGTCCGCGCTGTCCAGTTTTGCCACGCGGATCTTGCCGGCGGGCAATGGGATGCCCATGCGGTTGTCCTCGCGGTTCTTGAAGCGCAGGAACACGTCCACCTTCTTGTTCGACTGGTTGCCGAACTGCCGGTCGGTCATCGGGCTGCCGTAGTAGCCAAAGTACTGCCCCGCCTGGCCGTGATAGACCAGCGCCTTTTCGCAGCTTGCACCGCGTGCCATGGGGAACAACTCGATCTGCTTGGTCGCGTTTTGCTTGAGGGTGGTGGGACGGCCCAGCGTGTAGAGGTGGTATTCGAAGAACGATTTCTCGGCGAACCCGGCGTCGGCCATCGCCGACTTGGCCATGCGCATTTCCTGTGCCGCGGGCGCTGCCGCCGGGCGCGGCGCCGCGCGCTGCACATCGCCTGCCACCAGTTTGAGCTTCGCGTCCTCGAAGCCCGCGCCGCTCTGGTTGACGATGGTCACCCAGGCGCCCACGTCGAGCTTGCACGACCCGGCATCCTCGGACAGCGTCAGGTTGTAGTCGGTCCACCAGGTGATGCCGCCGGTCTGGTAGGCAAGCCGCGTACGGTGCAGGCCGGCGCGTTCGGCGGCGATGTCCCAGGCCAGCGTAGGCTTCGAGATCAACCCCCCGGGCAGCGACGCCAGCCGCACGCCGCTGTAGCCGTTGACCGTGCGGATGCTGCCGTCGGCCATCTTCAGCACCAGCCCGCCCTGCGTGCCCAGGAGCGTGCCGGTGATCGATTCGATCCCGGTGCCGCGCGCCTGGTCCACGGTGACCTCGCGGTCGAGGTATTTCTGCAGCAGCTTGTTGGTGTTGGTGAGGTCGAACTCGAACGATTGCTCGATCACGCGCGTGCCGGCCGGGTCGGTGATCGATTCGAACGCCACCGTGGTGGGGTCGATGAGGGCCGGGACGTCGGAGATGCGCAGGGCCGTGCGGCCCTTGCCCAGGGTCACGTCGCGCTCCTGCTTGATCAGCGCGTAGCCGGGGATGTGCATGCCTTCACCACCGCTCTGGAAGGTCGATGACGACAGCGTACCGGGCTGGGCGCTGGAATAAATCGTGACGCTGGTCTGCGCGCCGGCATCGAGGGCCATGAGGACGGCGAGGGTCAGCTGGAGGGGGCGGCACTTGGACATGGGAGCTCCTGGGGTGGATGCGTGGACGGAACCTATAATTGCTTCAACGCCACACATCGAAGAACGGGTTTCGACGCATGACGAAGTTTACGGGCAGCCAGAACTACATCGCCACCGACGACCTGATGCTGGCCGTCAATGCGGCCATCACGTTGCAACGTCCCCTGCTGGTCAAGGGCGAGCCGGGCACCGGCAAGACCATGCTGGCCGAGGAGGTCGCCAAGCAGCTGGGCAAGCCGTTGCTGCAATGGCACATCAAGTCCACCACCAAGGCCCAGCAGGGGCTGTACGAATACGATGCGGTGTCGCGCCTGCGGGATTCGCAATTGGGCGAGGAGAAGGTCAAGGACATCAAGAACTACATCTCCAAGGGCGTGCTGTGGCAGGCCTTCGAGGCCGCCGAGCCGGTGGTGCTGTTGATCGACGAGATCGACAAGGCCGACATCGAGTTCCCCAACGACCTGTTGCGCGAGCTCGATCGCATGGAATTCCACTGCTACGAGACGCGCGAGACCGTGGTGGCCACGCACCGGCCGATCATTTTCATCACCAGCAACAACGAAAAGGAGCTGCCGGACGCGTTCCTGCGGCGCTGCTTCTTCCACTACATCCGCTTCCCGGACGCCGACACCATGCAGCGGATCGTCGATGCGCATTTCCCGGGCATCAAGAAGATGCTGTTGAAGCAAGCGTTGGAAGTGTTTTTTGAAATCCGCGAGATGCCGGGGCTCAAGAAGAAGCCTTCCACGTCCGAGTTGCTCGACTGGCTGAAACTCCTGGTGGCCGAGGATATTTCACCCGAGGCGTTGAAATCCGGCGATGCCGGCAAGCTCATCCCGCCGCTGCACGGGGCGCTGCTCAAGAACGAGCAGGACGTGCACCTGTTCGAGCGGCTGGTGTTCCTGTCCAAGCGGAATCGATGAAAAGTCCAATACTGGCGCGGCGTTTGGGGCAATATGGGCCTGGGAGGCGCACCCATGCTTGAGTTTGACCTTGCAGGCTGTGCCTAACACACGCATCGACGCATGCTGATCCCCTTTTTCCTCGCAATGAAACAAGGCGGCCTGCCGGTCTCGGTGAAGGAGTACCTCACCCTGGTCGAGGCGCTGGAGAAGGGCGTGATCCACGGCAGCGTGGACGATTTCTATTACCTCTCGCGCGCCACGCTGGTGAAGGACGAGACGCATTTCGACCGCTTCGATCGCGCGTTCTCGCAGTACTTCAAGGGCGTGCAGGCGCTCGACGCGGTGTTGCCGGCCGGCATCCCCGAAGAGTGGCTGCGCAAGCTGGCCGAAAAAACGCTGACCGAGGAGGAGAAGCAACTCATCGAGGCGCTGGGCGGCTGGGACAAGCTCATGGAGACGCTGAAAAAGCGGCTGGAAGAGCAGAAAGGCCGCCACCAGGGCGGCAACAAGTGGATCGGCACCGCCGGCACCTCGCCGTTCGGTGCCTACGGCTACAACCCGGAGGGCGTGCGCATCGGTCAGGACAAGTCGCGCAACCGCAGCGCCGTGAAGGTCTGGGACCAGCGCGAGTACCGCGACTACGACGCCAACGTGGAACTGGGCATCCGCAACATCAAGCTGGCGCTGCGGCGCCTGCGGCGTTTCGCGCGCGAGGGTGCCGAGGAGGAGCTGGACATGGACGGCACCATCCGCGCCACCGCCGGCAATGCCGGCTACCTCGACATCAAGCTGGTGCCGGAGCGCCACAACAAGGTCAAGGTGCTCCTGTTCCTCGACGTGGGCGGCTCGATGGACGACTACGTGCACCGCTGCGAGGAACTGTTCTCCGCCTGCAATACCGAGTTCAAGCACTTGGAGTACTACTATTTCCACAACTTCATCTACGAGGGCGTGTGGAAGAACAACCGGCTGCGCCACGCCGAGAAGATCCCCACCTTCGATGTGCTGCACAAGTACGGCCCGGACTACAAGCTCATCATCGTCGGCGACGCCACCATGAGCCCGTACGAGATCCTGCAGCCGGGCGGCAGCGTGGAGCACTGGAACGACGAGACCGGGGCGATCTGGCTGCAGCGCCTCACCCGGCACTACAAGCATGCGGTGTGGATCAACCCCACGCCGGCCGAGCACTGGGCGTGGACGCAGTCGATCAAGATCGTGCGCGAGTTGATGGAGGAGCGCATGGTGCCGATGACCGTGGCCGGGCTCGAAGAGGGCATGCGGACGCTGCTCTGAGCCGAACGCCCCGGCATCGCCTACAATAGGCGCAGAACAACACACCACAACAATCCCAGGAGACCGATCGTGCGAATCGCGATGCTGGAAGATGACCAGGTGGTGGGGTCGGCGATGCGTCAATGGCTGGAGGCCGGCGGCCACTCCGTGCACCACTACACTTCGGGGAAAGCGATCGTGCGCGAAGCCGGTCGCGAGAGTTTCGACCTGTTCCTGCTCGACTGGCACGTGCCGGACCTGTCCGGCGAGGACGTGCTGCGCTGGTTGCGCGAAAAGCAGAAGACCACCGTGCCGGTGCTGTTCGCCACCAGCCGCGACACCGAGGAAGACATCGTCTCCGCGCTGTCCGCCGGGGCCGACGATTACATGATCAAGCCGATCCGGCGCATGGAGTTGCTCGCGCGCGTGGAAGCCCTGTACCGGCGCATGCGACCGAAGGTCGCGGAGACCCCGCAGATCGTGCTGTCGCCCTACGAGATCGACCTTGCGCGGCGCGTGGTGAAGTTGCATGACCAGCCCGTCGAGATGACCGACAAGGAATACGAACTGACCGTGTTCCTGTTCCAGAACCTCGGCCGACTGCTGTCGCGCGGGCACATTTCCGAGTCGGTGTGGGGCCGCACGGCGGACGTGCAGTCGCGCACGGTGGACACCCACGTGAGCCGGGTGCGCAAGAAGCTCGATTTCGGCACGGCCAACGGGCTGCGCCTGTCGCCGGTGTACAACTTCGGCTACCGCCTGGAGCGCATTGCGCCCGAAACAGCCCCTTCTTGAGCCGGTGACGCGTGGCGTTCCCGGCCAGGCGGGATGCTGAACTTTTGAAAAAATGCATGCCGGTGTGCCGCAATCGCTCGCCTGCGCGCGGGGCCAACGGCACAATGAGTCCTTTCGATCGTCTCCCCAAGTCGCCATGAACTCCATGACCCTGCACCGCATGCCCGCCGTCCTGCTGCTGGCCGGCGTTCTTTCCGCGCTCCTGTCGCCGGCGCACGCCGCAACGCCCGCCAAGCCGTCGGCAGACGCGCAGCGCATGTACGTGCACGAAGCGCGCAATGGCGACACCCTGCTGGGGCTTGCGGCGCGCTACCTCATCAAGCCGGGCGACTGGCAAAAGCTGGAGAAGTTGAACCAGATCGCCAATCCGCGCCGCATCCCGGTGGGCACCAAGGTGCGCATCCCGGTGGACCTGATGCGCACCGAGCAGGCGCCCGCCACGGTCCTGCGCACGACCGGCAAGGCCGAGCTGGGCGGCGCCGCGCTGGCGCCGAACACGGTGCTGAAAGAAGGCGATACCGTGCGCACCGGCGAGGATGGATTCGTGACCTTGAAGCTGGCGGACGGCTCGACCATCGCGCTGCAATCGCGCTCGCAGCTGAAGGTCAAGACCACGCGCCAGCTGGTCAACACCGGCGGCGTCGGAGATACCCAGTTGCGCCTTGACGCCGGCCGGCTGGAAACGCGGGTGGCCGCGCAGCGCGGGCCGGCCGCGCGCTACGAAATCGAAACGCCCACGTCCAACATGGGGGTGCGCGGCACCGTGTTCCGCGTGGGCTCCGACGGCGCGGCGAAATCGCAGGGCGAAGTGACCGAGGGCCGCGTGGCGGCGGACTCCACGGATCCAAAGTTCCCCGGCACGGTCGCAGTATCAGCCGGGTTCGGCACCATCGTCGAGGCCGGCAAGCCGCCATCGCCGCCGGTGCAGCTGCTCGAGCCGCCGGTGCTGCGCCAGCGCGAGATCTCCAGCGATTCGCCCGAGGTCGGCGTCGCGTTTGCCGCCGTGGCCCAGGCCCAGTCGTATCGGGGACAGGTCGCCCTCGACGACGCATTCACGCAATTGGTCGCCGACGTCCCGACGCGGACCCCGGAGGTTCAGTTCAGGGACCTGCCCGACGGCACGCTGTTCATGCGCGTGCGCGCCGTGGATGCGCAGGGGCTGGAAGGACGCGATGCGCAGGGCACGCTGACCGTGAAGGCGCGCCCCCGCGCGCCGTCGCTGGAGGCGCCCGATGCCGGGGCGCGCCTCGCGGCTGCGCCTGCGGCGTTGCGCTGGAGCCCGTCCGGCGAGGCCGCCGGGTACCGCGTGCAGCTCGCCAGCGTGCGCGAACCCGGTCCGGCACCGGACACACCGTTCGTTGCGCCGTCGATCGACAAGCCGGCGGGTGCGGGTGCCGAGTTCAAGCTCGAGGGCGGCCTCGCACCGGGCCGTTGGACCTGGCGCGTCGCCAGTATCGATGCGAAAGGCAAGCAAGGACCGTGGACACCGCCGCGCGCCTTCGACGTACAGCCGCCCCAACTGGTGTTCAAGCCGTACCCGGCCCGCAGCGGGCGCCTCATCGGCATCGGCGACGAGAAGCAGAAATACCAGGTGCAGGCGGCGCGCGATGAGCGATTTACGCGCATCGTGGCGGACCGGGTGGTCGATGGGCAGGTCGATTTTTCCGGCCTGCCGGTCAACGGCTATTACGTGCGGGCCCGGCTGTCGGCAGGCGGCGCACCGGCCAGCGACTGGAGCCCGGCGTGGTATCTCGAGGTCTATCCCGGCGGCTGGCAACTGAACGCATTCGCGCCCGCACGGCGCTGAACCGGCGCGTCGTCAGCCCGTGAGCGGCCCATGAAAATCGACCGCCGGCTCGCGCTGCCCATCGCACGCGAGTGGGGCGCGATCTTCCTCACGCTCAGTGCGCTGATGGCGTGGGCCGTCCACGAGGACTGGCTGGGCCGCGTTGATGCCACGCTCTACGGCGCCGCGCTTTCCACGCTCGAGCGCCCGCCACAGGCGGACATCGTGATCGTCGGCATCGACGACAAGGCGCTCGCCGAGTTCGGGCGCTGGCCCTGGCGGCGCGACCTGCACGGCCTGCTGCTCGACCAGATCGCGGCCGCCGGCCCGAAAGTGATCGTGTTCGACGTGATCCTCTCGGAACCGGACCGCCAGTTTCCGCAGGGCGATGCCGCGCTGGCCGATGCAATCCGCCGCGCCGGCCGTGTCGTCCTGCCGATCACCATGCATGCCGAGGGCGGCCGCGTGTTGTCCGAGGCGCGCCCCGCGCCGCCGTTTGCCGAGGCCGCCGCCGCGCTGTCGCACGTGAGTGCGCCGCTGGACGCGGACGGCATGCTGCGCGGCGTGTTCCTGCGCGGCGGTCTGGGTGCGGCGCGCCATGACCTGTCGCCGCTGGCCGCGTTGCGGCTGGCGGAGCCGGGCCACTGGCCCGCCACGCGTTCCTTGCCCGGCGTGCCGGACCCGCTGCACCGCGCCGTCTCGCGCGCATGGCTGCAGGATCACTGGTACCGGGTGCCCTTTGCCGGCCCGCCCGGACACTTTCCGGCCGTGTCCTATGTCGACGTGTTCCACATGACCGATGCCGAGGCGCGCAAGGCCTTTGCCGGGAAGTTCGTGCTGGTCGGTGCCACGGCCCCGGCGTTGACCGACGCCTATCCAACGCCGGTGTCGGGCGGATCGTCGGCGATGGCGGGCATCGAGATCCAGGCCAACGTCCTGCAGTCGCTGCGCGAAGGCATGGAATTGCGCCAGGCCGGGCGGGCGTGGACGCTGGGCATCGCCCTCGCCCTCCTGCTGGCGACCATGGCCTTGTTTCCGTTCGCGGCGCCGCGCGTCTCGCTGGTCGCGGCCCTGGCGATGGCCATCGCTGTGCTGGGCTTGTCGCTGGCGCTGCTCAAGGGGGCATTCTTCTGGTGGCCGCCGGCGGTGGCGTTTGTCGCGCTGCTGCTCGCCTACCCGTTGTGGAGCTGGCGCAAGCTGGAGGCCACGCAACGCTACCTCAACGAGGAACTTGCGCGCCTGGACCGCGAACCGGTGATCGTGCCGTTCGACGGGCCTCCCCAGGGGGGTGCGGACACCGGACCGCGCATCCTGCCCGGGCTGATCGAACAACGCATCGCCGTGGTGCAGGTCGCCGCGGAACGGCTGCGCAACCTCAATCGCTTCATCGCCGAGAGCATCGAGAGCCTGCCCGATGCGACCCTGGTGACCAGCACCGAAGGCAGGGTGCTCCTGGCCAATTCTGCAGCGGACCGCCTGTACAAGGCGCGCCGCACGAGCCCGGAAAAAGCCGGCGGCCGGGTGCCCGACCAGCCGCTCGAGGGCCGCGACGTCATCGGCCTGCTGGAAAAGTTCTCGCGCGAGGGCATCGGCGACTGGCGCGCCACCTGGCTCGATGCCTATGAGGACACGCGGCTGGTGTCCTTCGAGGCCAAGTTCGAGGCCACGCGCGACTTCCTGATCCAGATCGCACCGCTGTTCTCCGGGCGCGGCACGCAGACCGGCACCATCGTGACCCTGGTGGACATTTCGCCACTCCGCGAATCCGAACGGCGGCGCGACGAGGCGCTCCGGTTCCTGTCGCACGACATGCGTTCCCCGCAAGCCTCGATCCTGACGCTGCTCGGCATGTACCAGGAGGATCCGGACAGCATGCCGGTCGACAAGCTCACCTCGCGCATTGAGAAGTACTCGCGCCGCACCTTGAACCTCGCCGATGAATTCCTGCGTCTGGCCAAGGCCGAGCGGGCGCGCGCCGAAGACTTCGAGGCTGTCGACCTGGCCGAGATCGTGCGCGATGCGATCGACGAGACCTGGACGCTGGCGCGCCCCAAGCGGATCACCATCGATGGCAGCGCGCTCGACGCCTGCGACGGTGCGTGGATGCGCGGCGACCGCGACATGCTCACCCGCGTGATGGTGAACCTGCTGTCGAACGCGGTGAAATACAGCCCGCCGGACACGCGCGTGGAGGTGACGCTGGAAGAGGCGGAAGACGCGTGGCAGCTGTGTGTCCGCGACCAGGGCTATGGCATTGCCCAAGAGGACATGGACAAGCTGTTCACGCGCTTCTCGCGCCTCACGGTGGAGGGCCAGCCGGAGGAGGAGGGCATCGGCCTGGGCCTGGTGTTCGTCAAGACCGTGGTGGAGCGGCACGGCGGCACCATCGCGGTGGACAGCCGGACGTCACAATCGCATCCGGGCCGGCAAGGCACGGCATTCACGCTGGAATTCCCGCGGGGGCCAGAGCCTGGCTGAAGGGTGCTGTGCCGCGAAACGAGGCTACCGCGGGCGCAGGGCCTGGAATGTAATCAACCCATCCTCGCCGGTCTGCCGGCTGGCCGAGCCGGCATACATCAGCCAGTGCAGGTGGGCGATCGCCTCGCCCATGGCCAGGATGCGCTCGAATTCCCCCAGCGGGCGCTTGAACAGCACCGGCAGGATGTCGGCCGCGCAACGCGGCTCCCCGAGCTCGGCCAGGAGGGCCTCGAGCTTGTCCTCGTGGTGCGTGCGCAACGCGGCAAGGCGTTCATGCAGCCCCAGGAACACGCGGCCGTGTGAGGGCAGCACCAAGGTGTTTTCCGCCAGCGGTTCGAATCGGGAGAGGCTGCCCAGGTACTGCCCGAGCGGGTTCGACTCCGGCTGGTTGCCCCACACCGAGATGTTGGGTGTGATGGTGGGCAGGATCTGGTCCCCCGCGATGAGCACGGCGGCATCCTCGCAGGCCAGCGTGGCGTGCTCGGGCGCATGCCCGAAGGCCGTGATGACGCGCCAGCGGTGCGCACCGATGCTCAGTTGCTCGCCGTCCATCAGGCGGCGATAGCACGCCGGCACCGGTGGGTCGCGGCGTTCCCCGGTGGGCGCGGCTGCACGCGGGTCGGACGTCGGCGCGGGCGGCGCGGAGAGGACCTTGCCCAGGCCATGACGCATGAACAGCCGGCCGGTGTTGGCGCGGTCGAAGCCGCCCACGTCCGCATGCGCCGCGTGCGCGGACAGGTACTCGCCGGTGGTCATCCAGACCATTGCGCCGGTTTTCTCGGACAACCAGCGCGCGCAGCCGACGTGGTCCGGGTGGAAGTGCGTGACGATGATGCGCTTGACGCGCCCATTGGCCATCGGGCCGGCCAGCAATTGCTCCCACAGCGTCCGTGTCTGATCGACCGCGTAGCCGGTGTCGACGATCGTCCAGCCCGGCCCGTCCTCGTCATCGTCCTGCAGGAGCCACAGGTTGATGTGGTCGGGCTTGAACGGCAGCGGCATCCTGAGCCAGTGGATGCCGGTGGCCACCTGCATGGCCTCGCCGGGCGCGGGCACCGCCTCGAAAGGGTAGTCGATCACGCGCAGCAGCCCGGGGCGCTGCGCGCCGCGTTCATGGACATCGGCATGGGCCTACTTGTGCGTGAAGGTGTACACGCCGTCCCAGTTGGCGCCGGGCGGCTGCTCGCGCAGTTCACGGATGCGCGCCAGGTACAGCTGGTAGACCTTGCGCTTCGGGTCGGCGTGCGACAGCGCGCGCAGGGCCGCCTCGGCATCGTCCCAGGCCTGCGAGCGGTATTTGTCGAGCGCGCGGTGGAAGCGGTCGATCTCGTCGATCACCTGGTTCACCACCTCGGTCTTGAGTCCCGCCGGTTCGTAAATCGTCACCGGCTCGAGCTTGCCCTTGACCCGCACGCGGTCGATTTCGCGGTAGATCGCAATGTCCACGGCCTTGACGATGTTCTCCGACACCAGGATGCCGACCCCGTATTCCTTGGTCAGCGCTTCCAGCCGCGAGGCGAGGTTCACCGCGTCGCCCATCACCGTGTAGGCGCGGCGGAACGAGGAGCCCATGTCGCCGACGTTCATCACCCCGCAATTCAAGCCCACGCCGATCTCCAGCTTCGGCCAGCCGCGCTTGACATACTCCGGGCCGATGTCGCGGATGCGTTTCTGCATTTCGATGGCGGTGATCAGCGCATTCTCCGGGTGCTTCGGGTCCGCCAGCGGCGCGCCCCAGAACGCCATGATCGCGTCGCCGATGTACTTGTCGATGGTGCCGCGCGTGGTCTGGATCGACTCCGTCATCTTGGTGAGGTAGTCGTTCATCATCGCCGTCAGCTCGGTCGGCGACAGGCCCTCGGAGATCGACGTGAAATTGCGCACGTCGGAGAACAGCACCGTCATGTCGCGGCTTTCACCCTTGGTGGTGTAGGCGTCGGGGTTCTCGGCCATCTGCGCCACCAGCTCCTTCGGCACATAGGTGCCGAAAATGCCGGTGATGGCGCGCTTGCTGCGCGCCTCGACGAAAAAGCCGTAGGCCATGTTGAGCATGAACAGGCTCAGGATCATCAACAGCGGGATGGCCAGCGGCAGCACGTAACCGGCGTTCCACCAGTACACGTTGAAGCCGATGTAGGCCAGCGCGGTCAGGAACACCGTCAGCGTGGAGACCAGCGGGTTGAGCTTCACCAGCGCGATCGCCAGCGGGATGCCGAGGAACATGACGATCAGCGCCTTGATCGCCAGTTCGTAGGGCGGCTTCTGCTTGAGCGAGTTGTCGAGGTAGGCGGACAGCATGTTGGCGTGCGTCTCCACCCCCGGGTAGACCTCGCCGACCGGCGTGTTGCGCAGGTCGAACAGGCCCTGGGCCGAGGTGCCCACCAGCGCGATCTTGCCCTGCAGTTCCGCCGGCGTGAGCTTGCCGCGGATCACGTCGGTGGCCGAAATGTAGCGGTACATCGGGCTCGGCCCGCGGTACGGGATCAGCAGGGTGGCGTCCTCGTCGAGGTGCATCACGGTCTTGCCGATCTGCAGGCGGCTGAACTTCGGCACGCCGTCGACGTCGTCCAGGCGTGTCTTGATCAGCAGCGGCTCGTTGTCCAGGAAGGTGCGGAAGGTGGCGATCGACAGGGACTCGTAATAGCCGTCCTTGAATTTCACGAACGCCGGGATGCGCCGCAACACGCCGTCGAAGTCCACGTGCGGCAGGATGTGGCCGGTGGCCGCCGCGGCCTCCTGGATGCTCTTCAGGTTGCCGCTGTAGCCGTCGATCTCCATCGACAGGAACGGCTTGGCCTTCTTTTCCAGCGAAAAGGTCGGCTTCGGCAGGTCACCCAACTGGAGCGTCTCGAGGCCGGAACGCTGGTTGTTGCCGGCGAAGGCGAGCACCACCGGATATTTCTTCAGCACCTCGGCGAACTGCGAGTCGTAGTCGAGGGTCGGCCGCAACTGGTTGAGCTTCTCCTGGAACTCGGCGTTGTTCTTGAATTCGGTCTGCGCCATCGACTCGAGCTTGTCGAGCCCGGAGCTGGTGTCCGGCTCGGTGAAGATCACGTCGAAGCCGACCACCTTGATCTTGTAGTTGTCGTAGAGCTGGGTCAGCATCTTCACCCAGCGGTCGCGCGACAGCGGCCAGCGCCCCTCGGCCGCCAGCGTCTTCTCATCCACGTCGATGATCACGATGCGCGGATCCATCTTGTTGGACATGGTGGCGCGCAGGCGCACGTCGTAGGTCTGGTTCTCCAGCCGGCCGAGGAATCCGACGGTGGCCTTGAGGACCGGGAAGTTTTCCGCCGCGTACAGCAGCACGAACAGGAACACGATGCCGAGGCCGAGGCCCGCCCGGATCGCTGCATTGATGGATGAGAAATAGCGCGTCCAGAGGGTCTTCAGCTTTTCCACGTTGTCTCCCAGAATGCGGGGCTGATGGGCGGCGCGGGGCGGATGTTGGTGATCTTGTCGCATCCCGCGCAAGGGTGACGCCAGCAAAACTCGACAGGCAGTTTAACGCAGCGTCCTGCGCCTGTTGGCGAGATACCGCAGTCAGGGGAGGGTTGCGGCGCATCCAACGACAAACACAAGCACTGGTGCGGTGTTTCGGGCACTATGGGCCTGTGATCCGCGCCAGGTCTGGAGTTTCAGCCATGACTCCTTGCGCAATCGACCCGGCGCATCGGGCTTGGCATGCGCGCGTGGACTAGTCGGCCGGGGGAAAGTGCACTAACATCGCCCGCATCCGTTGAAGGGGGATGAACGTACCCATCGGCATCGCCCACGACGCACCATCCACGCTGCCATCGCAATTTCCACGCGTCACGCCCGGCCGTTGTTCACCCGCGGCGGAGAAGCCACCAGAGGACCCACCATGTACCTGATCGACAAGAACCGCGACGATCCCCGCCGCCGCACGCTGATTCAACTGTTGACCCTGGGCGGACTGGGCGCATTGTCCCCGGCGGCGCTGGCGCAGGTGGCCAACATCTTCGGCTCGCGCCCGGCGCGCCTGCCTGCGGGTCAATCGATCTACCGCATTTCCGGCACCGCCACCATCAACGACAAGCCCGCCGCGCTGGGCACCAAGGTCAGCCCCGGCGACACGGTGAAAACCGGCAAGGACAGCGAACTGGTGTTCGTGGTCAACACGCAGGCGATGATCCTGCGCGCCAACAGCAACGTGGTGATCGAATCCGAAAAGAAGGCCGATTCGGTGATCGTTTCCGGCCTGCGCATGCTGACCGGGGCGCTGTTGAGCGTGTCGCGCAACCAGCCGATGCGGCTCAGGACGCCGACCGCCACGGTGGGCATCCGCGGCACCGGCTTCTACGTC
>JAEUMZ010000014.1 GCA_016790765.1 Betaproteobacteria bacterium | reverse complement strand
TTAGGGTTTCTTGTCTGTGTCAGCAGACTTGGGACGCATGAAGACCTCCAACAAGGGCATCTTTGCGCGAATCTCATCCGTCAATGCGCGGATTTCCTCGCCGCCCGAAACCACGGTCGGCGTAATCAGGATGACGAGCTCGGTGCGGCGATTTCGATACCCCTGGGTTCCAAACAGCGCACCCACCAGTGGAATCTTCGAAATCAATGGAATCCCGGTCGAGGACGTCCCGGTGTCCTTCTGGATCATCCCGGCAAGGACCATGGTCTCGCCGGACCCGACGGTCACCACGGTCTGCGCTTTTCGCTGGTTAATCGGCGGATTGACCCCGGGGTCAGCGTTTCCGGGGGAACTGACCTCCTGAACAACATCCAATGTGACCCGCCCGCCGGAATTAATGCGTGGAGTCACCGTCAAAATGACCCCGGTGCTGATGTATTGGCGCGCCGTGACGATGTTGGAATTGGTACCCCCGGTGGACGTCCCGGTGTCCACCGAGATCTGCGTGCCGACGTTGATCGACGCCTTTTCGTTGTCCAGCACCAAGACCCGCGGCGTGGAAACCACCTGCGCCCGGCCATCGGTTCCCAAGGCCTGAATCACACCACGAATGTTGCCGCCAACGGCATTGACCAGTTGCAACCCGTTGGCGCCGCGCGCCAGCTGCTCGAGGGGCGTCTTGTCGGCTAGTAGCGCCGGACGCGCCGGCAACGCCGTGGAGCTGCTGCGCAGCGCGCCAGTCAAATTGTCGCGCTGGCTGTTGATGAACGCTTCGACCCCGAACTGCAAGTTGTCCGTCAGCTCCACTTCGGCCACCAGGACCTCCACCGACACCTGGCGCCGCGGCACATCCAGCTGCCTCAGGGCCCCTTGGATCGTCTCATAGTCCGATGGAGACGCCAGGATCAACAACGAGTTGTTGTCGTTGTCGGCGATGATCCGCACGTCCTTCGAGACCGACACGCCACTGCCGGAGAACGACACCGATGGCTGTGTCGCGGCGGGCGCCGCCGGAGTTCCTGGCGAAGTCGGTGTAGCAGGGGTCGCAATGGTCGCCGGGCGTTGTCCTGGAGCCAAGGAAGGCGCGGTGCCGCTGCCTTGCTTGTTGCCATAGATGTCAGAGAGGAGCTGTGCGAGTTTCTCTGCCTTGCCGTGCTGCACCTGGTACACATGCAGCCGCATTCCGCCCGACACGCCGCCGCTGCGGTCCAGACGTTCGATCCATTTCCGCGCTTCTTCGAGATACCGCGGCTGCGTGCTCACCACCAGCAAGCCGTTCATGCGCTCGATGGGGATGATCCGGACGATGCCGGCAAGCGGGCTCTTCGTGGCATCGCCGAAGATCTTGTCCAGGTCCGCGGCCAGCGCCTTGACGTCCGTCGACATCGGGAACAGGCCCACGGAATAACCGGACAGGAAATCGACATCGAACAACTCCACGATTTCGAGCAGATGCTTGAGCTCGCGTTGCGTGCCGGACAGGATGACCAGGTTCCTGACCGCATCCACCTGGATCGTTGCCATGGGATCGGTGGCGTACGGTGTGAGGATGCGCTGCATGTCGGCGGCACCCGCGTACTTGAGCTGCACGATCTGCACGGAATAGCCGGGCGGAAGCTGTGCCGGTCCCTGCGCAACCTGCGGGGTGATCGTCCCGCGCGTGCCTGCCGCTGCCGGCAGGATCTTGTAAAGCCCTTCTTCGCGCACCATGACCAGGTTGTTCTGGCGCAGCAGCATTTCGAGAATCGGGATCAGGTCCTTGCGACTCACCGGCCGCGACAACCGGATGGTGGCCGTCCCGCTGGCCTGGGGATGGATCGCAAACGACTCGCGCAGGTAGTCGCCCAGGATCGATTGCACGATGGCGCGGATATCCGTGGCTTCGAAGTTCAGGTTGAACTCCTCTGGGCCTTGCGCTGCCGATGCGGTCGGCGGGGTCTGCTTGACGAAGTTCCCGGTGCCCAGATGCAGCAGGGTGTCCTTGCTGGCCGGCACGCCCGCGACCTGCGGCCGGGCCTGGCCGTCCGGCAGCTTCCCCTGCGACGAAGGGGGCAGGGGCCCGGCCGGCGGCATCTGGGCGGCAGGCGCGGCTTGCGCATCGCCGCCCTCGAGTTTCTTGACGAGCGCGCATCCTGGAAGGCCCGCCAGGCTGATGGCCACGGCCATGCCCATGATCGACTGCTTGATCCGGGGCTGACATCGGTACGCCGGGGCGATTCGAGAGTTTTCCACGTTCATGTTGTGCTTGGTTGGGATTGGGGAGTGCGCCACTACTGGTTGGCAGGGGGCGTTTGCGGAAACCGCCGCCGGCGCTGGGCAGCGGCATTGGCGTCTGTTGCGGCAGCAGCACCGGGTTGAGCCGATTGCGGCAACGCACCCGGTGCACCGGACACGAAACCGGCCGTCGCACCCATGCCGGGCAGGAATGCGGGGGGTGATGCTTGTTGTGGAACCGACGCAACCGGCACGGGTTGTGTGGATTGCGCGGCCCCTGCAGGATTCGGCACCCCTGCGGGTACAGCCGTCTGGACCGCTGGCGGCGCGGGCGGTCGGGGCGGGGAGGCGGCCGTCCGAAGTTCCAACACCTCGGATTCCTCACCCATCTTCAAGGTCACCCGGTTCGGTTCCACGGCTTCGACGATCAACCCTGGCTGGCCGAGCACTTCCGCGCCCTTGTTGACGCGGTGCGTCTTGTTGCCGGCAATTTCCACCAGATACGCCACGCTGGTCTCGGCATTGACCACGGTACCGGCCAACTTGAACAAACCGCGCTTCATTTGCGGCGTCGCCGCCGACTGGATCGCCTGTGGCGGGCGGCGTGTGGGTGTGAAAAGCGGACGCTCGCCGCTATCCTTGTACGCAACGTCGAGTTCGCCGAGTTTGAAAGCAGGAACCGTCGGCGTAAGCTCTGCGGCCGCCGAATCGCGCCTCTCGGGCGCCGCCGATGGACGCAGGGCGCGCCCCCACTCGGTCTCGATGCCGATGGCGGCAAGACCCGCGACGGCCGCAGCCCCCAGGATGGCCGTCAATCCGAATTGCTGCCACCAGGCTTTCGAAGGGCTCATGGGGCGTTCCCCTTGGTTGCGACCTGCGGCGGCGCCGCGGCCGCCTGGGCCGGTGGCGCATCAGGATTGGCCATGGCCAGGCCGGAGACATCGAATTGAACGTAGAGGTCCGGCTCCTGCCCGCCTGGCGGAGGCCGGTACCCGGGCGGCGTATGGGATCGCACGGTCAGGTTGTCCAAAAAAAGGTAGGGCTGTTGAGACTCCAGCGCATGCAACACGCGGCGCAGGTTGACGTTGTTCACGTTCAGCATGTACGTCGCCGCCACCACCCGATAGCCCGCGTCCTCCTTGGTGGGGATGCCCTGGACCGAGATCACGCGTCCCCCATGGGCTTCCACGGCCTGCTTGACCACATCCTGCAGTTCAGCCGCTGCCAGCGCGGCCGTTGTCCCCTTCAAGAACAATTTGCGCGGCTCCCGCGCCTTCAGCGCATCGAGCGCGCCCGCCATCTGCTGACGGCGGGCATTGAACGCAGTCTGCGACTGCCATTGGCGCGTCATGCGATCGATGGCGGCATCATAGTGCCGGTGCAGCAGGATCACCGGGACTGCAACCGCCGCCGTCACGGCGGCGGCGGCGACCACCAGAAGCCCGATGGCCAATGCCCGCCGCGCCTGCGGATCCGCGGGTAGCCTCAACGCCGGGTTCATGGCTGCCCCTTGGCGTTCGGGGGTGGCGCGGGCGGCGTGGCCGGCGCCGGCCCGCCCTGGGCCGCGGTGCCCTTGGGCGGAACGGCGGCTGCGCCCGGCTTGGCGGGCGCGATGGGCGTGACTTGCGCGGGGACCGGCTGGACACCGTTTGCGGGGTTGGGATTCGAAATCGGCGGGCCCGCGGCGACGGGCGGCGCAGAACCAGTTGCCGGAGTCCCTGCATTCCCCGCCTTAGCATCCGCCGTCGGGGGCCTGGACTCGGGCGGCGTGGTCGCGGCAGGTGGAACGACATTCACGGCCTCGGCGGGAAGGACGGCCGGCGCAACCGGCTCGAGCGCGGCCAGCACGGCAGCGGGCACCGGGCGCGGCTTGACCTCCGTGGAAACGTGGTAGCGCTCCGTATTGGCCTGGCTGCCGCGCGTGGTTTGCGCGCGTTGCGTTGCGTTCTGGAACAGCGGCGATTGCTCCAGCGATTCGATGACCTTTGATGCCGACGCCGCTTCGCCCATCATCACCAGCTCGCGCACCTTGCCGGTGGACTTGAGTTCCATGGTCTGCGTGAAAGTCGTGTCCGGGGAAATGCGCGTGACTTCCTCGATGACGGCCAACACCGGCTGTGCCGCGTGCTTGCGCGTGGCGATGTGGTTGTACTCGCCCGCCAGCCTCGCATAATCGTCGTAGACCTTGCGGTTGGCCGCAAACTCCGATTCGGCCTTGTCGACCATGGGGATCAGCGCGATCACGCGCTCGCGCTTCTGCCAGATCGGCAGCAACAGGGCCAGCAACAGCAAGGCCCCGGCCACCGCCGCCAAGGCGAGGTTGATGCGCGTCATCTGGCTCCAGCGCCGGTCGGGTTTCATCGCAGCCGGCAGCAGGTCGATGAACAGGCCGCGCGTCAGCGCCGGTTCGGCACCCGCCTCGACCACGGCCAACCCGCCCTGCCGCAAGCCGGCCAGCCAGGCATCGAGCCGCGCACGCTGCGCCACGACCAGCAGGACCTCGATGGTGTCCTGCTGCGCATCGCGGCCCACCACGCACGCCGCATGATGGACCTGGTCGGCCTTGAAGGGCGTCACGCGATCGATCTCGAATCCGATCGCCTCGGCCAGGTTCTCCTCGATCGCCGATGGCAACGACAGGGTGCGCACCAGGACCTGGCCCGTGGACAGGACCAGGCGCACGCGCTCCTGTTCATTGGCCACGATCCCGCGCAGCACGGGACTGGTGCCAAGCTCCGCCCGCGCAACGCTCTGCACGGTGCTCACCTGGCCGCGCTCGATGCGCAACAGGCGCACGCTTTGGTCGTCGATGCCGACATCGGTGAGTGCGCCATCGCCCGCAAACCAGCCCGCGACGGTGGCCGGCAGCAGGCCGCGCAGCTCGTCGAGCCACCATCGCGCATACGCGCCGAGGGTCGATGCCGGCCGGAAGGTTGGGGATGCAGTGCTCAATTCAGTTCTCTCGTCATGCCATTCAGGAGCGCGGATCAGGCCTTCGGCGCGTCCGCCGCCGGGGTGGGGAGTGTGGGAGTGCCGGGTGCCGATGAAGGTTCGCCCGGCCGCCCCTCCTGCCAGCGCAGGAAGGTATAGGAGCGCCTCGGATTCGGCAAGCGCTGGACGATGGCCTCGCGCACGAAGGAGGCGCCATCTTCGGCCTTCGCTTCCACGCGGATCTGGGTCACCGCCAGGTTGGCAAAGCTGTTGGCGAAAGGCGACGGAAACGCCGGGACCGGCAGCTTGGCCGCACGGGCAGCCTCGCGCCGCGCGAGGAATTCGTCGATCTGCGCCTCGGTCACGCCCGGCAAGGCGCGCAACACCTCGCGCGGCGCGATTTGCGAATTGATGCCCGGCTGGCGCGAGTAGATGGTGAGCAGGGGCGCAACCCGTTCGTAGATCGCCGGCGTCATGCCGAACACGAGTTTCAGTTCCTCGATGGACTGGAACGCCGCATTGGCCGGACGGTACGCCAGGCCCGCCGACTCGTATTCGGCATCCTCGGCGCCGCGCGTGCGCTTGAGCGTGTCGCCGTCCTTCCAGTCGAGGATCGCATCGGTCAGCGCGATCGCCTCCACTTCCGGCACGCCTTGCGCCATCAGCAGTGCGCGCACCAGGGCATCCGGCGCCACGTTGATGTCGATCTTGGCCGACTCGTCGGTGATCGTCACCTCGAGCGCGTTGCCGCGGAACGCCCAGGCATTCGGAGTACCGTCGGTGGTCCATCGTCCGGCCAGCTGCGGCGGCTTCATGAATTCGAGGATGGCGCGCTGCACACCCGCGTGCGCAGCCGCCTCCAGGCGCGCGCGCTGCACGGAGTTGCCGACGATCTGGATGTCGCTGCGCATGGCGTGGATGAAGCTCGAAGCCAGCAGCGTGAGCAGGGTCGCGATCCAGATCACGATGATGAGCGCAACGCCGCGTTGCGAATGACGGGAGCGCATGCTCAGGCCTTCCTCGGCGGGCATTGGCGCTGGAAGCCGTTGTCGTAGCAGCCGGCCTCCTCGCCCATGCGCGGCGCCACCACGAGGTCGGGGATCGCCCGGGTGCCGGCGGACTTGAACGTAACCTTGATGAGCAGGGGCAGGCGTTGCGGAACTTTCCATTCGTCGACCCACTTCGGCTCGGCCACGTCGGTCTCGGCGCCGAAATACGACAGTTCGATGGCCTCCACGTCCTGCATCAACCGGATCGGCTTGGCGTTGCCCAGCGTTTCCCAGTCCTTGGCCCGCAAGTCGAAGGACTCGCGCCGGATGAACAAGGCGCGGCCGCGCGCCTCGGTGTCCGCGTCTTCGGCCACGTAGATCTCGCCCCACTGCAGGCCGCCGTCCCGGAAGCCGGCGCCCAGGTTCAGGGTGGTGACGAAGCGCAACGTCGATTTCGCCCCCTCGAACGCGATCTTCGGCTCCGCAATGCCGCGCCAGCGCACTGGAAACACCTGCGTCAATTCGCGGCGCAGGAAGGCATGCACGATGCGCTGGTGGGCCGCCGCCGCGACGTGGCGGTCGCCGCTGTCCCAGGCGCGCACGCCGATGTTCAACGACGCATAGACGAGGATGAGCAGCATGCCCAGCAAGGACAACCCGATGAGCATCTCAAGCAGCGTGAATCCGCGCGCGAGCCGGATGCGCCTCATGTGGCCGCCTTGGGGGCCAACAACAGCGTGGCCAGCACGACGCTGCGTTCCTGCCGGTCATCGGTGGTGAAGCTGACCGTGGCGACCACCTCGTAGAGCTGTACGAAGTGGAGTTTTTCGAAATCGATGCTCAGCGGATCGCGCGGCACCGGGTCCTCGAACCGGCGCACCTCGACGCGCCAGCGGTAGTCGTCGTTGAAGGCGCCGTCCTTGGTGCCTTCCTTGAGCCCCTCCTCCACGCCCGCGGCGGACAGTTTCGATTCCGCAAACTGCGCCGCGATGGCGTATTTCTCCGCGACGGTCGCGCCGGTGACGCCCGCGGAGAAGATTTGCAGGACCACCGCCGTGATCACCGAGAACACCGTGAATGCCACCAGGACTTCCAGCAGTGAAAACCCAGCATGGGCGCGGGGCTTGACGGCATTTTGGCCCGGAAGCCGCGTCAGTGCTGGAGTTTTGGCCGTGGCACTAGGCACGCGAGTCCCCGGTCTTCTCGCCCACCGTGACATGCCCGGTCAGCCAATCGACATCGATCTCGAACACGCGGCCCCCGGCGCCGATCGACACGCGGCCGCCGTTGGACGAGCCGTCCGGGTAGAAACGGATGCTGCCGACCTTGTCCGACACCAGGTCGGCCTGCGCCGTGAACAACTTCACCTCGAGCTGCTCGTGGAGCTTGTGCGGCCGCTCATCCGTGGGCACGATGAATGCGCGCTGTTCCAGATCCAGCGTCAACGATGCTTCGCGCTTGCTGTGGATGGCCTTGTCGCGCGTCATTCTCAGGCCGGTCGCGACGGCGCGCGCGCTGCTGCGCAGCTCCGCGCCCGACACGCCGGAGAACACCATGCGCGGCAGCAGCGTATAGGCGATGGCGATGATCACCAGCACCAGCATCGCCTCGAGCAGCGTGAATCCGCGCGCGCGCACCATGGTCAAGTTTCCCGGCCTGCCTTCATGGTGCTCAGTTTTCCCAGGACCGGATGTCCTTGTTCGGCACGCCTTCGCCGCCCTCCTTGCCGTCGGCGCCATAGGACACCAGCTCATAGGGGCGGTTGTCTGCGCCGGGCGCGCGGTAGACGATGTCGTTCTTCCACGGGTCCTTGAGGTTGTCCGCCTTGGTGTAGGGACCGATCCAGTTCGCCACGCCCGCGGGCTGCTTGACCAGCGCCTGCAGGCCTTCCTGCGTATTGGGATAGCGCCCGGTGTCGAGCTTGTAGCGATCGAGCTCGCCGCCGAGTTGCGTGAGCTGCGCCTTGCCGGCGCGCCACAGCGCCTGGTCCTGCTTGCCGAACAGCTGCGTGGCCGCCCAACCGACGATGAGGCCGATCAAGGTGATGACGATGATGATTTCGATCAGCGAGAAGCCCGCCTGTCGAGTGGAAGCTGCGTTGCGATTCATGGGTGACATCTCCGAAAGTTGCCGTAACTAGAAAGGCAGGTCCATCAGGCCGAACATGGCGACCAGGATGGACATGATGATGAGGACGATGAGCACGGCCAGGCCGATGATCATCACCGGCTGCAGGATCGCGAGCCCGCGCTTGATGGCCGAGGCGACTTCGCGGTCATAGACATCTGCGACCTGGAACAGCATGTCGTCGAGCCGCCCGGTTTCCTCGCCGACGCCGATCATCTGCACCGCGAGCTTGGGGAACACGCCGGCCTCGTTCATCGGCTTGGCCATGCCGCGGCCTTCCTTGAGTTCGCGCGCTACGGCCTCCACCGCCTCCCGGTAAACCGCATTGCCGAGCGTTTCCTTGAGGATCGACAGGCCGGTCAGCAGCGGCACGCCGTTCTGCAGCAGGGTGCCCAGCGAGCGCGAAAAGCGCGCCATCTCCAGGCGCGCGATCAGTCCGCCCGCGATCGGCCAGCGCAGCATGCGCGCATCCCACTTGGCCTGCGTTTGCGGGTTTTTCAGCGAACGCCTGAACAGCCAGAGGCCGGCCACCAGCGCGGCCAGCAAGATGGGCCAGTTCTTGCGCAGGAAGATGCCGGTGGTCAGCACGATTTCGGTCATCAACGGCAGCGCCTTGCCGGACTGGTCGAAGATCTGCTTGAACTGCGGCACCACGAAGATCACCAGGATCAGGACCGACAACACCGAGACCCCGAGGAGGATGATCGGGTAGATCATCGACGAGATCACGCTGTCCTTCAGTTCCTTGCTGCGCTCCATGAAGTCGGCCAGCCGCAGCAGGACGTTGCCCAGCGCGCCGCCCACTTCGCCGGCCTTGACCATGTTGATGTAAAAGCGCGAGAACACGTCGCGGTGCTGGTCGAGCGCCTTGGACAGCGCCGTGCCGCCGCGAATCTCGTTGCGGAGGGCGGCGAGCAGGTCCGCGACGCTTTGCTTTTCGGCCAGGCCGATGAGGATTTCCATGCTGCGATCGAGCGGCAGCCCGGCGCGCACCAGGGTGGCCAGCTCGCGCGTAACGATCGCCAGGTCGTCCTGCGTGACGCGCCCGCGCCGGCCCGCCTTCGGCGTTGCGGGCGCCCCGGCAGCGCCCTTGACGGTGCCCGCGGCGCCGATCTCCGCGGCGCGGATCGGGATCAACCCCAGCGACTGCAGGTGCGCGATGACACTGCCGTGGGTCGCGCCCTCGAGGACCCCCTCCTTGACCTCGCCGGCCGGCGACACGGCCTTGTACTGAAACATCGGCATCGGCGCGTCCCGGTCCTAGGCCTCGCGCGTGACGCGCAGGACTTCCTCGATCGTGGTTTCCCCGCGCACCGCGTGCTTCAGGCCGTTCTCATACATCGTCTCCATGCCCAGCTTCACCGCTTCGGCGCGCATCTCGGAGGCGGTCGCATGGCGCATGACCAGGCTGCGCAGTCCGTCGGTCATCGGCAATACTTCCATGATCGACTGGCGCCCAAAGTAGCCGGTATGCCCGCAATGCTCGCACCCCTTGGCGTGGAACAACGTCATCCCGGGGTCCCGTGCGTAGCGCCGCAGGCCCATCTGCTCGACCATCTCCTGCACCGGCTGGTACGCCTCCTTGCAATGCGGGCACAGCGTGCGCACCAGGCGCTGCGCCTGGATGCCGATGACGGTGGAGGTGAGCAGGTAGTCGTCCACCCCCATGTCGAGCAGGCGGTTGATGGTGGACGCCGCGTCGTTGGTATGCAACGTCGACAGCACCAGGTGGCCGGTGAGCGCGGACTGCACGGCGATCTGCGCGGTTTCCAGGTCGCGGATTTCGCCGATCATGATCACGTCCGGGTCCTGGCGCACGATGGAGCGCAGCGCATTGGCGAACGTCAAATCGATCTGCGGCTTGACCTGGATCTGGTTGATGCCCGGCATCTGGTACTCGACCGGGTCCTCCACCGTGAGGATCTTCATGTCCGGCTTGTTGAGCCGGTCCAGGGCGGTGTAGAGCGTGGTGGTCTTGCCGGATCCCGTGGGACCGGTCACCAGCAGGATGCCATGCGGCTGATCAAGCAGATCCAGGAATACTTTCAGGTTGTCCTCGTCGAAACCGAGCGCGTGAAAATCCAGCGCCACGCCGCCCTTGTCGAGGATCCGCATGACCACCGATTCGCCGTGCATGGTGGGCACGGTGGAAACCCGCAGGTCGATTTCCTTGCCCTGCACGCGCAATTTGATGCGGCCATCCTGCGGCAACCGCCGCTCGGCGATATCGAGATTCGCCATGATCTTGATGCGCGAAATCACCGCCGCAGAGAGGCGGCGCGGCGGCGACTCGGTCTCGTGCAGCACGCCATCGATGCGGTAGCGCACGATCAACTGGTTTTCAAATGGCTCGATGTGAATGTCCGAGGCGCGGCGCTCCAGCGCGTGGTTGATGATCAGGTTCACCAGCCGGATCACCGGCGCTTCGGAGGCCAGGTCCTTCAACTGCTCGATGTCGCCGAAGTCCTGCTCTTCGTCGCGCGTGGAGATGTTGTCCACGATCTGCCCCATCGAGGACTTGCCGGACCCGTAGAGCCGCTCGTATACGGTCTCGAAATCGGTCGTCGCCAGCAACCGGGGGACCACCGTCTTCTGCGTGGCGGCGGACAGCGCCTCCAGCGTGAACGCATCCGCAGGGTCGGTCATGGCCACCAC
>JAEUMZ010000154.1 GCA_016790765.1 Betaproteobacteria bacterium | reverse complement strand
GCGCGTCTCCCCCTGTGCGGCGTCGGGCTGCGTGAAGCGGAACGGGATGCTCGCTTCGCGCTGCAGGGCCACGCTGGAAAACAGCAGGTCCTTGCCCGCCGTGCCGATCACCACGGCGTGCGTGCCCATCGCTTCAATGCGATCCACGCCGTGCGGCAACGCGATGGTCTGGGCCGGATCGTTGGCTGCGTAGCGCACGGCATGCAGGGCGTGCGCAAGTCGCGCCTCGGCGCGCCACCAGGTGTTGCCGGTGCCATACAGCAGGTAGTCGCCGACAAAACGGTTCTGCACTGCGCCGCCGTTCGCGGCAGGCAGCCGCCGGAATGCCGTGTCCGGCGCAGGGTCCATGCGCGCGCTGAAGGCGGACAGCGGCACCCGCAGCAGGTGTGCCGCGCCCCCGGGTTCGCCAAATTCGGCGGACCACATGCCGTCGCCGCGTGCAAAGCCTTGCAAGAAAACGTTCAGGTGGCCCCCCGCATCCTCGAGAAAAGAGAACTGGTCGATGGGCTGCCCCCCCGAGGTCCTGATGCCCGTGGGCGCGGCGCCGTCGAGCGGCATGCGGAACAGCGCGGATGCCGCGCCGGGCGCGCTCCTGCGCGATCCGCGCGAGCCGGTCCACACGTACACCGAGGTCGCGGAGACATAAAACACCCGTCCGGACGGCGCCAGCACGCCGGTGGATTCGCAGGACATGTCGCGTTGGGACAGGTCACAGGTGGTCACCGAATGCAGCGTGAGTTCGTGCGGCGCGATCTCGTCGCCGCTCCGGTAGATGCGCGTGGCCGGCGCGATGGGCTTGAACGGCGCCGGGGTGCCGGCACCCGTCCCGCGTCCCCAACGCCGCAAGGCCGGCAGTTGCGACCACGGATCGGCGGCGTACCCCAGCATCAGCGGGGCATAGAACACCAGCTTGCCGTCGACCAGGCGGCTGGCGTAGTTGCGCGAGGAATAGTAGTCGTTGGAACGCAGGTGATAGGTGTCGCGGTAGGCGATGCGCCCGTCCCGGCCGATGTCGAACAGGCCGATCTCGGTGCCGCCGCGTGCGTAGGAAAAGCCGATGACGATGAGGGTGTCGCCGTGGATGAGCATTTCGTCGATCCACGCGCCGCCGGCCAGGCCGGGCCCGAACGCGTCGGCATGCGCGACCGGCCGCAGCCGGTCCTTCAGGCTCACCGTGAACAGCCGCCCGCGGCGCAGGATCACCAGGTGGTCGCCGTGGGTCTTGACGATGCCGCCCTCGTCCACGCCGGCCGTCTGCACATTGGTCACGCTGTCGGCGGCCTCGACACGGCTGCCGGTGACGGTGACGCTCTCGAGCGCCTTGGCCGGCTGGGACGGCGCAGGCGATGCCGCAGGCGCCGGGGCCAGCGCGATGCCCGCGGTCACGGACGCGCTGCGCTGCGCGTCCTGGCGTTTTTTCTGGAAGGTGGCCAGCCAGGCCTTGAGATCCGCCTCGTCGCGGAATGCGACCAGGCCCTGTGACGGCGGCGCGGCAGCCCACGCGAGCGGGGCCTTGGAACACAGGGCAAGCAGAAGCGCGTATAGGGTACGAGTCGGTTTCACGGGTGGCTCCAGTGGGGCGATACCCATGAAACGTCGCACCTCCCGAAACGGGTTGCGCGGTCCCACATCGCCACCGGAAAGCTTTCACTTAGGTATTGACCTAAGCAAAATCGACGCCTATAGTTAGGTCCATGCCTAACCAACAACCGGTCCTCGATGCCGTCTTTGCCGCGCTCTCGGATGCCACCCGCCGCGCGCTCATCGAGCGCCTGGCCAAGGGGCCGGCGGCGGTGAGCGAGCTGGCCGAGCCGTTCGACATGGCGCTGCCGTCCCTCATGCAGCACCTCGCCACCCTCGAGCGCGGCGGCCTGGTGGCGTCGGAGAAGGAAGGGCGCGTGCGCACCTACCGGCTGACCCCGCAGGCGCTCAAGCCCGCCGAGCAGTGGCTGTCCCGGCAACGCGACCGCTGGAACACACGCCTCGACCAGCTCGATTCCCTGTTACTGTCCCAACGGAGCAAGAAACCATGAACACCGCCACCCGCCCCGACGGCTTCAACCCCGAGACCGACTTGATCCTGGAGCGCTACATCGACGTCCCGGTCGAGAAGGTGTGGGCCGCGTGGACCGACCCGGAACTGCTGGTGCAGTGGTTCACCCCCGCGCCCTGGTCCACGGCCAGCGTGGAGCTCGATCTGAAACCGGGTGGCAAGTTCAATTCGGTGATGCGCTCGCCCGAGGGGCAGCTGTTCCCCAACCGCGGCTGCCTGCTGGAGATCGTGCCGGGCCGCAAACTCGTCTTCACCGGCAGCCTGACCGAGGGCTTCCGCCCGGCCAAGCTGACCCTTTCCCCCGGCCACGAATGCGCGGAACTGTTGATGACCGCCGTGGTGACCCTGGAACCGAAAGGCACCGGGACGCGCTACGTGGCGTGGGCGTTGCACCCGGATGCGGAGAACTGCAAGCGCCACGCCGAGATGGGCTTCGAGCACGGCTGGGGCGCGGCGCTCGACCAATTGGTGGCCTTGATGAAAACGGAATAGCTTTCTTTGGCGCGGCCGCATTCCGGCGAGAATGCCGGGATGACAGATTCCGTTCCGGCGCGCGAGCGCCCCTCCGCGCTCGCTTCGCTCTCCGGCCTGCTGCCCTTCCTCAAGCCCTATCGGCGGCACTTTGCCTTCGCCGGCGTCGCGCTGCTGGTGGCCGCCTGCGCCACGCTGGCCCTGCCGCTGGCCTTCAAGCAGATGATCGACCTGGGGTTTGCCACCGCCGGTGCTGCCAATGCGGCGGGCGCCGGCAGTGCCGCGCACATCGATTTCTATTTCCTCGCCCTGTTCGGCGTGGCCTGCGTGCTGGCCGCCGCCACGGCCGCGCGCTTCTACGCCGTTTCCTGGCTGGGCGAACGCGTCACGGCGGACCTGCGCGCCGCGGTGTACCGGCACGTGATCGAGCAAAGCCCGGTGTTTTTCGAGACCACCAAGACCGGCGAGGTGCTCTCGCGCCTGACCACCGACACCACGCTGGTGCAGACGGTGGTGGGAACCAGCATTTCGGTGGCGCTGCGCAATACGCTGCTGTTCGCGGGCGGGCTCATCATGATGTTCGTCACCAGCCCCAGGCTGTCGGCGATCATGATCGTCACCCTGGTGGCCGTGATCGCACCAATCCTGGCCTTCGGCCGGCGCGTGCGCACGCTGTCGCGCGATTCGCAGGACCGCGTGGCGGATGCCTCGGCGATGGCCGGCGAGGTGCTCAACGCGATGACGGTGGTGCAGGCGTTCACCCACGAGGGCATCGAGGCGCGCCGCTTCGGTGAATCGGTCGAGCGCGCGTTTTCCACCGCCATCCGCCGCGTGCGCGCCCGCGCCTGGTTGACCGTGATGGCGATCCTGCTGGTGTTCGGCGCCATCGTGTTCGTGCTGTGGCTGGGCGCACACGCGGTGATGCGCGGCGACATGACCGGCGGCCTGCTGGCGCAGTTCATCCTCTATTCGGCCATCGTGGCCGGCGCCACCGGGGCGCTGGCCGAAACCCTGGGCGAGGCGCAGCGCGCCGCCGGCGCCACCGAACGGCTGCTCGAGCTGCTGCAGTCAAAATCGGCGATCGTTTCGCCAGCGAATCCGGCGCCCCTGCCCGCACGATCCGGCCGCGGCGCAGCGTTCACGCTGGACCGCGTGACCTTTCACTATCCATCGCGCCCGGACCGCCATGCACTGGACCAGGTGTCGCTTGCGGTGGCGCCCGGGGAGACAGTGGCGATCGTCGGTCCCTCGGGCGCGGGCAAGACCACGCTGTTCCAGCTGCTGCTGCGCCTCTATGACCCGCAGGCCGGGTCGATCGCCCTCGACGGGACGGACGTGCGCACACTGGCGCTGCACGACCTGCGCGGCACCCTCGGCATCGTGCCGCAGGACACCGTGATCTTCGGGGCGGACGCGTTCGAGAACATCCGCTACGGCCGGGCCGACGCGACCGACGAAGAGGTGGTGGCCGCGGCCACGCGCGCGCATGCGCACGAATTCATCGCGCAACTGCCCGAGGGCTACAAGACCTTCCTGGGTGAGCGCGGAGTGCGCCTGTCGGGTGGGCAGCGCCAGCGCATCGCCATCGCGCGCGCACTGCTCAAGAACCCGCCGCTCTTGCTGCTCGACGAGGCCACCAGCGCGCTCGACGCCGAATCCGAGCGGCTGGTGCAGGAGGCCCTGGAGGCGGCGATGGCGGGGCGCACCACGCTGGTCATCGCCCACCGCCTGGCCACGGTCAAGCGCGCCGACCGCATCGTCGTGCTCGACCAGGGCCGCATCGTCGAAACCGGCACGCACGATACGCTGGTGGCGAGGGGCGGGTTGTACGCGGGGCTGGCGGCGTTGCAGTTCCACGCGTAGGCTGGATCAACACGGAAACCCCTACCCGCAAACACTCTCGCATGAAGCGTTTCTACCTTTGCGCCGCCCTGCTCGGCGCCATCGCCCCCTACGCGGTGTACTTCGGCTACCTCACCTGGGTGCCGGGCAGCTCGGGTGCGCTGTCGCTGGCCTGGGGCTCGCCGATCGCGGCTGCCACGCTGGCCGACTTCACGATCTCCTGCCTGGTGTTCTGGCCGTTCGTGTTTGCCGAATCCCGGCGCCTCGGCCTGCGCGCGCCGTGGCTCTACGTGCTCACCAACGTGCTGATCGGATTGTCCTTCGCATTGCCGGCGTTCCTGTACATGCGCGAGCGCGCGCTGCACTCAGGCAAGGAATGACATCCCGGTGTTGCGCGCAAAGCGCGACAGGTTCGGGAACACCGTGTTGAGCTCGCTGTTGGAGGCGCCCATCCATTTGGCGAAGGTGGCGCCGTACTCATCGACCGACGTGGTCGGCAGCAAGCGCCCCTGGCCGACATCGGTGTTGGCGCCCAGCGCCACGGTCGGAAACTCCTGCCCCGCGTTCGGGCCGCCGTAGAATGCGCCGCCGCTGACGGCGCCGCCCAGCACGAAATTGTGGCACCCCCAGCCGTGGTCGCTGCCCTGGCCGTTGGAGGTGAGCGTGCGGCCGAAGTCGGACATGGTGAAGCTGGTGACGTTGTTGGCCAGGCCCTGCGCGACGGTCCAGTCGTAGAACCAGCTCAGCGCCTGGTCGAGTTGTTTGAGCAAATCTGCGTGCAGGCCGGACAGGATCGGCGTGGTGGCGTTGTTGGAGTTGCGGAACTGGTCACCGTGGTTGTCGAACCCGCCCAGCGAGACAAAGAAGATCTGCCGCTTGACGCCGAACACGTCGCGCGCCGCGATCATGTTGGCCACCGAGCGCAGCTGCCCGGCCAGGCGGTTGCTTTGGCTGGCGCCGGAGGAATTGATGAAGGTCACCGGCGGCGTGGGCGAAATCGGGAACTTCTCCGACACGTTGCTCTGCGCGTCGCGCACCGGATTGCCGGCCGCGTCGAGGTTGTAGAGCGTGGCGTTGACGAATTCCCCGGTGGCCAGCGCGCGCGCCGCCATGTCGCCCCATTGGTCCTCGAGCTTGTTGAAGCGCGGCACGTTGAACTGGCCCTCGAACACCCCCTGCGGGTTGGGGCGCGTGGGCGAGTAATTGTCCCAGCTGCGGTACGAGCGCAGGCGCCGCACGATGGTGCTGCGCGTGTTGCTCCATCCCGACACCGCGTACGCCACCACGTTGCTGCCCTTCTGGAACAGGCTCTGGCCCGCCGCCGTGATCGACACCGACACCTGGCTCGAGCCGTTGGCGGACTCGATCAAGTCCGCAAGACGCCCGCCCCAGCCGGTCTCCGCGGGCGCGTCCGCGCGGCCGGTCTGCCAGTGGCTTTGCATGTCGGAGTGCGAGAACAGGTTGGGCGGCAGGTTGACCTCGTTGTTGTACTGCGTGAGCGTGGTCGGTTGCAGCAGCACGCTGACATTGTTCACGCAGGCCAACTTGCGGCTGCCGTTGAAGATGTTGGCCAGGCCGGTCAGGCTCGGATGGAATCCGAACGCGCGGCCGGACAGGCCCGCGGACACCGGCAGCGCATTGGCCTGCGGGATCGCCAGGTTGCCGCGCCCGCTGGCATAGCCCGCGTGCTCGGCGCCGAGCGGGATGATCATGTTGTGCGCATCGTTGCCGCCGAACAGGAACACGCACACCAGGGCGCGGTAATCGTTGAACGGCCCGGCCGCGTAGGCCGCCTGCATCAGGTTGCCCATCATGGGCGTGCCGGCCGCCAGCGACATCATTTTCATGAAGCGGCGGCGGTCGTGGTGTAGGTCGGCAATGTGCACGGGGACTCCGTTACTTCTGGATCGAGTATTCGGGCGAGTTGAGCATCAGCCACAGCGCGGTCTTGAAACGCTCGGTGGCCTGCGTGGTGGCGTTGCTGTCGGTCAGGCGCGTCACCAGGGTGATCAGCGCGTTGCGGAATTGCGCGCTCATGCCGCCCGCCATCAGCGTGAGGTTCATGGCGTCGATCATCGCCGGCGGGTCGTTGGCCAACGCGATGTAGGGCGCGTAGTCCGGGTTGGTGCGGCGGTTGGGGTCGGCGTCGTACTGGCCGAAGCCGCCGACGATGCCGTAGTTGGCAAAGTCCATGAAGCCGGCGATGGTGGCGCTGTTGGTGATCTCGAATTCCGGGCCCAGCAGGCCGGCCTGCGCCATCACGCCCGAGGGGCCGTAGTCGGGGTGGTAGAAATTGAACACCGAGGGCGCGCGCAGCGGGTTCTGTCCCAGCGAATCCGAGCTGGTGAGGTCGTAGATGCCGCGATAGCTGCCGCCGGCCATGCGCGCGTTGAACGCGCGGTGCAGATGCACGAAGCGCAGCACCGGTTCGCGCAGCTTGCCGAAGCCGGCCGACTGCGCGCTGCGCGGCTGGCGCGCCTCGGGGTCGGTGAGGATGGCGCGGATCACCGCCTTCATGTCGCCGCGCACGCCGGCCCCGTTGTTGTTGAACGCGGCACTCACGCGCGCCACGTAGGCGCCCGACGGGTTGCTCATCACCAGGCGCTGGATCAACTGTTCGCCGATGAAGGGCCCGACGTTCGGATGGTTGAACAGGTTGTCCACGACCGCATCGACGTCGGCCATTGCCGCGGCCGCGAGCTGCGCCGGTGTGGGATTCGGCGTGGTGAAGGCCGGCACGTTTTGCGAATGCGACGTTGAACCGGGGTACGTCAACAAGGTCTTGGCGCCCAAATCGTGCGCGCCGCCGGTGATGTTGCGCATGTCGTCGTTGGCGCGGTAGGTGGCGGTCCACGGCTCCATCGGCGTGGACCAGGCGGTGCAGGCCTTGGCCGCCGAGGCGGCGTCGGACGGATACGGCACATCGGGGTACAGCCAGCGCCACGACTGGGCCTGGTTCTGCCCGGCAAAGGTCCAGCCGGTCAGCGCGCGCGCGAACTCCTTGACCGCGTTCTCGTTGTAGGTCGGGATCGGCTTGCCGTTGGCAAACTGCACCGAGCCGTCGTCATTGAGCATCACGGTGCCGATCGAGAACAGCTGCATCAGCTCGCGCGGATAGTTCTCGTTGGGGATGGCCAGCAGCACCGGATCGGCCTTGGCCGAGCCCTTCAAGTCGAGGTACTCGCCCATCGCCGGGCTCAGGGTCACCGCCTTGAGCAGGTCCTTGAAGTTGCCGAACGCGTGCGTGCCCAGCAGGTCGAGGTAGGAGCCCGTCGCGCACGCCTGGTCGCCCAGCGTGTTGTTGTTCATCGAGATCACCAGGATCTGCGAAAGCGCGAACACCATGCGCTGGCGCAGCTGGTCGTTGGCTTCGAAGAACTGCTTCCAGATCGACGGCATCATCACCGAGTAGGGCTCGGTCGGATACAGCGGGTCGTTGCGCACGGTGGTGAGGTGCGAAGTCTGCGCGGCCGCGAACTGCTCGGTGAGGTAACCCTCCACGCCGAGGCCGGCGACGCGCGCGATCTCGGCCGGCGTGGCGCCAAAGCTGGCCTGCGCCA
>JAEUMZ010000152.1 GCA_016790765.1 Betaproteobacteria bacterium | reverse complement strand
GGCGCGTCGAGCATCCCGGCGATGGACGCCAACCATTCGCGCATGGCCTCGGCCTGCGGCGCACGCGCCGTGGAGATGGTGTGGGAGGACTTGAAGCCTTCATCCTTCTTTACGCGCGCCTCGGTCATGAACGGCATCGCGACCTACATGGCGATGGGCGGCTCGACCAATGCGGCGATCCATACTATCGCCATGGCCGGGCGCGCAGGCATCACGTTGACGCTCGACGAAATGGATGCGCTTGCGAGGAAAGTTCCGGTGCTGGCCAACCTGTTTCCTTCGGGCGACAAGCTGATGGAGGATTTTTTCTACGCCGGTGGCCTGCCCGCGTTGCTCCATGAAATTCGCGGCGTTCTCGATCTGGGATGCCGCACCGTCAATGGCCGCACACTCGGCGACAACATTGAGGGTGCCGTTTCGGGCGATCCGGACATCATCCGCCCGGCATCGAATCCGGTGTCCACCGCAGGGGCGCTCGCGGTGTTGAAGGGCAACCTGTGCCCGGCCGGCGCGGTCATCAAGCCCTCTGCGATGAGCGAAAAATTCAGAAAACACCGCGGCCGCGCGTTGGTGTTCGATTCCAACGCGGACATGCTCGCGAAAATCCACGATCCCTCTTTGGACGTGGACGAGAACACCGTTGTAGTCTTGCGCAACGCCGGCCCCGTGGGTGCCCCCGGCATGCCCGAATGGGGCAACCTGCCCATCCCGAAAAAACTCCTGCAAGCCGGTGTGCGCGACATGGTGAGACTGTCCGACGCACGCATGAGTGGTACGCACTATGGGTCCTGTGTGGTGCACATTGCACCGGAGTCCGCCGTCGGCGGGCCGCTGGCCCTCATCCGGACCGACGACTGGATCGCGCTCGATGTCGAGGCCCGCACGCTGAATGCCGAAGTCAGCGACGAAGAATTCGCGCGCCGCCGCGCCGCGTGGTCGCCGCCGCCGCGCGTGGCCGAGCGCGGCTTCCAACGCCTCTACGTCGAGCACGTCAAGCAGGCCCACGAAGGCTGCGACTTCGATTTCCTGATGGGCAACGCGCCCACGGCCGAACCGCCGATCTATTGAGAAAAACACATGAGCGCATTCGACCCCGCGGTCAACCCATTCCGCGAATTGCTCAAGCAGCCGAGCATCCCGCTCGGCACCTGGCTCATGTCCGGGGCGCCGTCGACGGCCGAGGCGATGGGGTCGCTCGGGTTCGATTGGCTGGTGGTGGACATGGAGCACGTGCCGATCGACTACAAGGATGCCTATCACCTGCTGCAGGCCATTGCCGGCACGCGGGCCACGCCGGTGGTCCGCCTCGCGTGGAACGACACCGTGCTCATCAAGCGCGCGCTCGACATCGGCGCGCAGACGCTGATGTTTCCGTTTGTGCAGAACGCGGAAGAGGCCAAGCGCGCCGTGGCGGCCACGCGCTACCCGACGCGCGAGGATCGCAGCGGCACGCGTGGCTTTGCCGCGATGCATCGCGCCAGCCGCTACACCACGGCTGCTGACTACGGCAGGCGGGCCAACGACGGCATCTACCGCATGATCCAGTTGGAAACCCCGGCGGCCTTGTCGAAGTTGGAGGAGATCGCGGCGGTCGAGGGTGTCGATGCGCTGTTCATGGGGCCGGGGGACTTGAGTTCCGCGATGGGCGAGATTGGCAATCTCGCGCATCCAGAGGTGCAAGCGGCGTTGAAGGATGCGGCGGCGCGTGCGACGAAAATCGGCAAGCCCATTGGCATCGTCGGGCCCACGCCGGAAATGGTGCAGCAGTTCATCGCCGATGGTTACACCTATGTGGCCGTGGCGTCCGACATGGGCATGATGATGCGGCAGGCCAATCAGTTTTTGTCGGCGATCAAGCCGGCGCTGGCGAAGAGTTTGTCGGGGAGTGTGTATTGATTTGGGTGGCTGATGCACCGCCGTCGTCGCATTGGCGCAGCACGCATTGATGTCGCCCCGGACTTGTTCCGGGGTCCAAGTGAGAAAACGTCAAATTGGGCCCCGGCCTGCGCCGGGGAGGCAACACAACCAGTCTGCCAAGGAAGAACGAGTCGCATCCCCATGAGCGTCACCCTCGAAAAAGTCATCAAGGTTTACGACAACGGCGTGAAGGTCATCCACGGGGTGGACCTCACCATCGCCCAGGGCGAGTTCGTGGTGTTTGTCGGGCCTTCCGGCTGCGGCAAGTCCACGCTCATGCGCATGGTGGCCGGACTGGAGTCGATCAGCGGCGGCACGATTTCCATCGAGGGCCGTGTCGTGAACGACCTGCCGCCGCGCGAGCGCGACGTGGCCATGGTGTTCCAGGATTATGCGTTGTATCCGCACAAGAACGTGTTCGAAAACCTGGCTTTCGGGTTGCGGCTGCGCAAGTTCTCCGAGGACGAGATCAGGAAGCGCGTCGGCGATGCGGCGGCCATCCTGAAGATCGAACATCTGCTCGACAGGAAGCCGCGCGCCCTGTCCGGCGGACAACGGCAGCGCGTGGCGATGGGCCGCGCCATCGTTCGTGCACCGAAACTGTTCCTGTTCGACGAGCCGCTGTCCAATCTGGATGCCTTGCTGCGATCGGAGATGCGCGTCGAGATCAAGAAGCTGCACCAGCGCATCGGCGCCACCACCATCTATGTGACGCACGACCAGGTCGAAGCGATGACGCTGGCGCAGCGCATCGTGGTGCTCTCGGGCGGCAACATCATGCAGGTGGGCACGCCGGACGACATCTACAACCATCCGCGCTCGAAGTTTGTCGCAGGATTCACCGGGTCGCCACCGATGAATTTCCTCAAGGCGACGATTGAAGTGGGCGATTCAGCGGCCATTCGTGTCGGGGAAAAGTCGGTAATCATGCTGCCGCCCGCATGGCGGGAGCGTTTGGCCGCTCACGCCGGTCGCAGCGTGGATTTCGGCATCCGGCCCGAAGATGTCAGCGCAGCGGCGCAAGGCGATGCGAGTCACGCCTTGCAGGCCAAGGTCGTCGTGGTGGAGCCGCTCGGCGCGGAGACGCTGGTGACGTTCGCCACCGAAGGCGGCGATCTGGTCGCCCGTTTGGCCCCCGAAGTGAAATTCGCACCGGGCGATGCGGCGGGAATTCACATCGATCTCAACAAGTGCCATGTGTTTGGCGCGGACCACGGAACCGCGCTGTGAAGCGAATCGCGCTGCGGCTGGGCCTTGCATTCGCGACTGCGCTCACGCTGTCCGGTGCCGCGCCGGCGTTCGCGCAAGCCGCAGTCAATCTCAAATTCCTCGTCGGCGGCCAGCATCGTCCCGATGTGTACCGCGAATTGTTCAAGGAGTACGCGGCCGCCAACCCCGGCGTGACCGTCACCCTGGAAGTCGGCGGCGCAACCTCGGAGCTGCTGCAACGCTACCTGAATACCGTGCTGACCGCGAGCGACCCCACGCTGGATGCGTTCCTCATCGACGTGGTGCGTCCCGCGCAGTTCGCCGCCGCGCGCTGGTCTGAGCCGCTGGACGACTATTTCGGTGCCGAACGCGAGGCGGTACTGTCGAAATACCTGCCGCTCTATCGCGCGGCCAATACGATCGACGGGCGCACGGTGTCGCTGCCGGCCTTTTCGGATGCGATGTATCTCTACTACCGCAAGGACCTGCTCGACAAGGTCAACGAAACCCCGCCGAAAACCTGGGACGACCTGGCGCGCATCGCCAAGAAAGTGCTCGCGCAGGAGAAGGATGCGAATCTGCAAGGCCTCAGTTTCCAGGGCAAGGCCATCGAAGGTGCGGTGTGCACGTTCCTGTTGCCGTATTGGAGCCTGGGCGGCGAAGTGGTGAAGGACGGCAAGCTGAGTTTTGACCGGCAGAAGGCCGAGGCAGGGCTGGCCATGTGGCGGCGCATGATCGCCGAGGGGGTGGCCAAGTCCAATGTGTCGGAAGTCGGCACCGACGACACCCGCAAGGAATTCCAGGCCGGCAAGGCGGTGTTTGCGGTGGTCTGGGGCTATGCGTGGAACCTGTTCCAGAACGCGCCGGACAGCAACGTCAAGGGGAAAGTCGGCGTGGTGAAACTCCCCGCCATGCCGGGCGGTGAGTCGGTGTCCTGCATGGGCGGGTGGAGCTATGCCGTGTCGGCGTTTTCGCGCAACAAGGCGCAGGCGGTCAAGCTGGTGCGCTGGCTTTCGAGCCCGGCGGTCGCCAAGACCCTCGCGCTCAAGGGCTCGATGCAACCGGTGTTCGGCGACGTCTTCACCGATCCGGACATCGTCGCCGCGATCCCGTGGTTTCGGGACGCGTTGCCGGTGGTGGAAACTGCCCGCCCGCGCCCTGTGACGCCGATGTACCGCCCCGTGTCAGACGCGCTGCGGCTCAACCTCAACAGCGTGATGGCCGGCGCGCGCACGCCGCAGCAGGCGCTCGACGAGATCGAGCATCGCATCGGCAGGGCGCTACGATGACCATGAATTCCACACCCACCGCGCAACGCTCGCTGTTCGACCGTCTGGCCGACATGGACGAGCGCATGCTGGCGGTCTGTTTGCTCGCCCCGGCTTTCATCTTCATTTCGATCATTGTCGTCTATCCGGTCGCCACGCTGGTGTGGAACAGCTTCAACGACGTGCGCCTGCTCACCGGCAAACCGGCGCGTTTCGCCGGCATCGAGAATTACCTGCTGGTGATGTCCGATGCACAATTCTGGCGTGCGGTGAGGAACACGCTCATCATCGTCTTCGTGACCGTTCCCGGCGCCCTGGTCTGCGGCCTGGCGCTGGCGATGCTGGCCAACATGCCGTTCAAGTCGCGTGGGCCGATCCGCCTTGCGCTGCTCTTGCCGTGGGCCATGCCGCTGGCGTTTGTCGGACTGATCTTCGCCTGGTTCTTCAACAGCGAATACGGCGTCATCAACGACGTGCTGCGCCGCTTCGGGATGCAGCCGCAGATCTGGTTCAACTCCGGGCCGCTGACGCTGATGGCGATCTGCATCGCCACCATCTGGAAGACCTCGTCCTTCATGGCGTTGATCTTGCTGGCCGGTTTGCAGACGATTCCGAAGTCGCTCTATGAAGCGGCCGAGGTCGATGGCGCAAGCCACTGGCGCCAATTCACCGACATCACGCTGCCCCTGCTGGTGCCGTCGATGCTGGTGGCGCTGATCTTCCGCACGCTGACCGCGATCCAATCGTTCGACATTCCGTATTCCATGCCCGGCCCCGGCGAGGAGACGCAAACCCTGGCGATGTACATCCACATGAACGCGGTGGACTATCTGGACCTCGGTTACAGCTCGGCGCTGGCGGTGGTGATGTTCGGGCTCTCGATGGCGACGACGTTCGTGTATTTGAAATACGTGCGGGCGGAGGGAAAGTGAAGGTGGCAAATGAATAACGTGCTCACCGCCAAACGACTCAGATGGTTCGCCGCCGCCATCGTGCTGCTCAATGGTTTCTTTCCGGCGCTGTGGATCCTGGCCACCGCCTTCAAGGCCGAAGTCGAGCTCACCGCCAAACCCATCACCTGGTTCCCGCGCGATCCGACGCTGGCCAATTTCATGTCGGCGTTCAACGATCAACCCTTGCCGGCGTACTTGCTCAACAGCATCATCGTGGCGCTGTCGTCGATGGTGGTGTCGCTGTTCATCGCCTCGCTCGCGGCCTACGCCATCGCGCGGCTGAATTTGAAATACCGCGGCGCGATCCTCACCAGCATCATCGCCGTGTCGATGTTTCCCCTGGTCACGCTCATGGTGCCGCTGTTCGAGATCATGCGCGGCTTGAATTTGCTCAACAGCTATTGGGCGCTGGTGCTGCCGTACACCGTGCTGAACCTGCCCATCTGCACGCTGGTGCTGACCAGCTTTTTCCAGGACATCCCGCGCGACCTGGAGAATGCCGCGATGATCGACGGCTGCACGCGCATGGGCGCCCTGTGGCGCGTGGTGGTGCCCTTGGCCGCGCCGGGCGTGTTCACGGCGGGCATCCTCGCGTTTGTGAATTCGTGGGATGAATTCCTGCTGGCGTTGTCGTTCAATTCCGCCGCCGCCTACCGCACCCTGCCGGTCGGCATCCAGATGTACCAGGGCGAGTTTTCATTTCCCTGGCCGACGATTTCCGCCGCGCTGGTGATCGCGATGATTCCGGTGGTCATCGTGATCCTGATTTTCCAGGAGCGGGTGGTGAGCGGGTTGACGTCGGGTGGGGTCAAAGGCTAGGACTGGCGTGCTTTCTGGGCCATTGTTGGCCCAAACGCCGTGCCAGTGCTTGAGTTTCAATTCTCAGGACAAATGCAATGAGTACGGACGCCTTCAATCAATCGGACTACGCGCGGCTCGAGGGTGCGCGGATGGTTTCCGCCACGCAAACGCATGTCACGTTCGATTGCAGCGGTATCCCGGTCGCCGTTTCGGCCCACTTGCCGGGCGTGCTGCGTGTCACGGTGGGCAAGACCGGCCGCCCGGATTACGGCCTCCTGACCGTCGCGGAGCCACAAGGCCGCATCGCCTGCGAATCCACCGAGTTCGGCTTCCGCCTCGTCTCAGGCGAATTGGTGCTGGAAGTGGGCGCCTCACCGCTGCGCATCGCGCTTTCGCAGCGCAGCAAGTCAAGGGTGACCTCGATCACCGATCAGCACTTCCGCGGCCGGTCGCGCGTGCCCGCATTCGGGCGCGATGCAACGAAGGGCAAGTGGTGCATGGGATTGGCGCTTGACAGCGAGACGGCGCTCTACGGCTTTGGCGAAAAATTCGGGCCGCTCGACAAGCGCGGTCAACTTATTCGCGGCCGCATCGAGGACGCGCTGGGCGTAAACACGGAACTGTCCTACAAGAACATCCCGTTTTTCTGGACCTCCGATGGTTGGGGCGCGCTGATCCATTCCACCGGCACGGTGCGCCACGGCGCAGGATATCCGCAGTGGTCGCACCGCTCATACATTGCGGAAGTGGAAGACGATCATCTGGACGTGTTCCTGTTCGCAGGCGAGCCCGCGCAAATTCTCGATGCCTACACGCAACTCACCGGCCGCCCCGCCGAGCCGCCGCTGTGGGGCTACGGCATGTGGCTGTCGCGCGCCTACTACAAGGTGCCGCAGGAGGCCATCGACGCCGCCGCGCAATTGCGCAAACTGCGGGTGCCGTGCGACGTGATCACGCTCGACGGCCGCGCGGCGTGGGAGGTGCGCACGCGCTTTGCCTTCGAATGGGACAAGAGCCGCTTCGACAATCCCAAGCAAACGATGGATGCGTTGAAGAGCCACAACCTCAAAGTTTGCGTGTGGGAGTACCCGTACGTTTCGATCCACAACCCGCTGTTCGCGGAACTGGAATCGAAAGGGTGGCTGCTGAAGAACAAGGACGGCAAGGCCTACGTGTTCGATTGGGTCAAGGATCCCACCGATGATCCGTTCGGCAAGGTGCTCACGCCGCTGCCGCCGTCGGGCATCCTCGATTTCACGCATCCGGACGCCGCGAAATTTTGGGCCGATTCGCACAACAAGCTGTTCGACGACGGCGTCGATGTGCTGAAGACCGATTTCGGCGAGCAGGTCGAGGACGACATGGTGGCGTCCAACGGCGACACCGGCCGCGCGCTGCACAACGTCTATCCGCTGCTCTACAACCGCACCGTGTTCGAGGCCACGCAACGCTACAACGATGCACACGGCAAGGGCGCGGCAATGGTCTGGGGGCGCGACGGCTTCATCGGATCGCAGCGCTACCCGATGCAATGGGGCGGCGATCCGCAGACCGACTGGGAGGCGATGGCGGCGAGCATCCGCGCGGGCTTGGGCTACGGCATGAGCGGCGTCCCGTACTACGCCACCGATGTCGGCGGTTTCTACGGAGCCACGCAACCGGACGCCGAACTCTATTTGCGCTGGACCGCCAACGCGATCTTCTCCTCGCATTTTCGTTACCACGGCATCGGCGAGCGCGAGCCGTGGGCGTTCGGAGATGCGGCGCTGGACACCGCCAAGCGATTGCTCGCACTGCGCTATCGATTGATTCCCTATATCGCCGGTTGCGCGGAGCAAGCCGCCCGCACCGGCCTGCCGCTGATGCGCGCGATGCCGCTGGCGTGTCCAAATGACCGCTTCGCGCGCGGCTTCGAGACGCAGTACTTGTTTGGCGATGCGCTGCTGGTGGCGCCGATTTTCCGGCCGGGTGGGGAAGTGGACGTGTATTTCCCGACAGGGGAAACCTGGTTTGACTTTTTCACCGGCGAGAGAATGGATGGCGGCCAGGTCAAACGCGTCGCCAAGCCCATCGATCAATTGCCCGTCTACGGCCGCGGAGGCCATGCATTGGCCTTGGGCCGCGCGGTGCAGCACACGGGAGAAATCGACCTGGCGAACCCGGTCGAGGAGTTGCGGCTGTTCGGCCTGCCGCGACAGGCACCGGTGGTCCTGGGCGGCGTGCTGTTGTTTGAAGCACGCGGCAGGGAGGTGAACATCGGCGGCGTGACCAGCCATCAATGCCGTGCCACGCCGGGCGTCGAGGTGCGGGACATGGGAGACCGGCGGGTGTTGGTGCGAGAATCGTAGGCGACGCGGCTGGCGCACGGGCGATCATCCCGGCGGACCCCATCCGGGGTGGCGCCGGGCCGGGATCCAACGTCGTTGACTTTCACTGAATAGAACACCCCTCGATTCCGGCGTCCGCCGCAATCACGCCGCAATCCCACCGAATCACGCCGATGACATGACCGCACTCGTCCAACTCACCCACGGCAAGTACGCTGCCACCATTGCCCCCGGGATCGGCGGCGCCCTCGTGCGCCTCAAGTACGGCGAACTCGACATCCTGCGCCCCACGCCGGACAAGGCGATCGAGGAAAACCTCGTTCGCCAGATGGCCTCCTATCCCCTGGTGCCGTACTCGAATCGCATCGTCAACGCCAAGCTCAAGTTTGCCGGCCGCGAACATGCTTTGAGGCCGAATTTCGGGACCGAGCCGCATGCCATCCACGGCGTGGGCTGGCAGCGTGCATGGCAACCAACGCGTGCGTCATCCACCCAGCTCCAACTGGTGCTCAACCACGAACCCGACGCCGACTGGCCGTTTCACTGCGTGGCCCACCAGCGTTTCGACCTCACGGCCGATGCGCTGCGCGTGGAACTGGCGCTGACCAATTCCGGCAGCGTTCCGATGCCCGCCGGCCTGGGCTTCCATCCGTTCTTTCCGCGTACCGGGGACACCACGCTGGAAACGCGCTGGCAGGGGCTGTGGACCATGAGCGAGGCCAAGGTGCCGATCGAACATCGCGCAATTCCCTCCGATGCGGACTTTTCGAAAGCGCTCCCCATTGGCGCGTGGCGCATCGACAACTGCTTCACCGGGTGGTCTGGCAAAGCCACCCTCGGGTACGCCACGCACCGCACCGAACTCACCGCTTCCGGAGGGTTCGGCCATTGCGTGTGTTTCGTGCCCACCGACAACCGGCCCTTCATTGCGCTGGAGCCGGTGTCGCACATCATCGACGCCTTCAATCTGGCCGCCCGCGGGGTGCAGGACACCGGCATGCGCGTGTTGAAGCCGGGAGAGACCTGGGCGGAGTCGATGACCCTGCGTGTCCTGGAGCATCGGTCATGATCGAGTACGGCACCGCGCAACCGGTGGGCAGCGCGGTGGCGCAATTGGGCGAATGTCCGTTGTGGTCGGTCGCGGAGCAGGCGCTGTACTGGGTCGATATTTCCGGGCGCGCAATCCATCGATTCAACCCTGGAACTCGCGCCGCATCGATGTGGCCGATGCCCTCGGAGCCCGGTTGCATGGCGCTCGCCGAATCGGGAGGGTTGATCGTGGCATTGCGCCACGGGTTTTGCCGTTTCGATCCGGTCACCGGCGCGGTGGCGAAGATCGCCGATGCGCCCTATGACCCAGCGCAATATCGCTTCAACGACGGCCGCTGCGATGCCGCCGGTCGTTTTTTTGCCGGCGCGATGTTCGAGGCGCGCACGCACGAGCGCGCATCGATGTTCGTGCTTGAGAATGGATGCGTGCGCGAGGCGTGGGGGCCGGGGCAGGGCTGGGGCGTCAAGGTGAGCAACGGCCTGGCGTTTTCCGCCGATGGCAAAACACTGTTCCAATCGGATACGCCCAACCACGTCATCCACCAATTCGACTACGATGCCGCGCGCGGCGCGGTGTCCAACCGGCGTGAATTCGCCCGGCGTCCGGCAAACCGCAGCGATCCCGACTATGGTGGCCGTCCCGATGGTGCGGCCATCGATGTCGAGGGCTGCTATTGGAGCGCGCAGTTCGAGGGCGCGCAGGTCCTGCGCTATTCGCGTGACGGCGACGTGATCGGCAGGGTGAGTGTCGCGGCGCGGCGCACCACGATGGTGGCGTTTGGCGGCAAGGACCTGCAGACGATGTTCATCACCACCGCGCGCGAAGGGGCTACCGAAGACGAAGTGGCGCGCTTTCCGAATGCAGGCCGGCTGTTCGCCATCCGGTTGCCGATGGCCGGCCGCGCAGAGCCGCTTTATCGCGATTGATCAAGGACAAGACGATGGCAAGCTATCCCAGCCTCAAGGACCGCGTGGTCTTCATCTCCGGTGGGGCGTCCGGCATCGGCGCGGTGCTGGTCCAGGCGTTTGCAGAGCAGGGCGCGCGCGTGGCGTTTTGTGACATCGACGAGGCGGCGGCGGCAATCGTCGCGCAGCGCCACGGTGCACGGTTCTTGCGCTGCGATGTCACCGATGTGGGGGCGCTCAAGGCCGTCCTCGGCGCTGTGCAAAGGGAGTTCGGCCCGATCCGCGCGCTGGTCAACAACGCCGGCAACGACCAGCGCCACGCGTTGGAGGATCTCACGCTCGAATTCTGGAACCAGTGCCTGGCGTTGAACTTGAACCACCACGTGTTCGCCGCGCAGGCCGTGGCCCCGGGCATGGCAGCGGCGGGCGGGGGGTCGATCATCAACCTGGGCTCGATTTCCTGGATGCGCGGCCGGCCGAACCTGGTGGGCTACACGACATCGAAAGCCGCGATTTCGGGCCTGACCCGCACGCTGGCGCGCGAATTGGGCGACCGCAACGTCCGTGTCAATGCGCTGGTGCCCGGCGCCATCGTCACCGAGCGGCAAAGCGCGTTGTGGAGGAATCCCGACGAGGACAAGAAGTTCATCGAGTTGCAGTGCCTGAAGTACCGCCTCGACCCAGGCCATGTCGCCCGCACGGCGCTGTTCCTGGCGGCCGACGATTCCGACGGCATCACCGGGCAGAACATCCTCGTCGATGCGGGCCTGGCGCAAGTGTCGGTGATGGGCTGATGGCCGGCCGGCCAGACCTGCGCGCCGCGCGGCGGCCGCGTCAGGACTTCGCCAGGTCGCTGAAGTATTCGTGGTGCTCGGTATCCACCAGGGACCGGCGGTACTCGACTGGCTGGTCGTGGAAGGTCAGGGCGACCCGGCGGATCTCCAGCAATGGGGCACCCTTGGCGACATCGAGCAGTTGCGCCACCTCCGGATCGGCCCGCACGGCGCGCAGGCGCTCCGCGGAGCGCACCACGGTGATGCCGAAGGCGCTCTGGTACAAGTGGTAGATGGTGCTGGGCCGGTTCTTGAACTGCGCCGCGGTCATGCCCGGGAACAGCGCTTTCGCAATGCTGATGCGGTCAAAGATGATGCGGTCGCCGGCGAGCGACAGCACGTTGGCGATGCGGAAGACGCGGTCTCCCACGCCGATGCCCAGCCGCGCCGCCTCCTCGTCGTCCGCGCGCCCCGTCTTGAACGACAGCATCTCGACATCCGGCGCGGGTTTGTCGCCGTCCTCGCGCTGGATGTGGAAGAAATGGAACATCATGCGATCGCGGTTGTGCGCCGAAACAAACGTGCCGCGGCCTTGCTGGCGGATCAGGATGCGCTCCTGCACCAATTCGTCCACCGCCTTGCGCAGCGTGCCGACGGCGACGTGAAAGCGTGCCGACAACTGCCGCTCCGATGGAATGGCCGTGCCCGGCTTCCACTCGCCGGCCTGGATGGTTTGCGTGAGCAGGCGCTTGACCTCCTTGTACAACGGCGAGTCGGGCGCGGCGCCGGCCATCAGACGGGCGTGCAGGTTGTGGTCGTCGGCGGGGTTCATGGCAGGCGCAGTCGGATCGCGGGCGCAGGTGACACCGTCCGATCATAGCCGGTATCGACAGGTGGTACAACTCATATAGATGATGTAGTTGACGTGCGGGAGGCGAAGGCTTAGACTTTCCCTGCAGGGCCGCGTCCGGGCGTATCGCTTGTGCATCGCATGCGGATCGCAAACGCGCAGGTGCGGCGGCAGACCACCGCAAGGAGCTTCCCATGATTCACTTTGTATTGCACGACGCCAAGGACACGGTCGCAGTCGCGGTGGTCGAAGGCATCACCGCCGGCACCGATGCCACCGCCTGGATCATGGACGAGGATCGCGAGATCACCGTCCGCACCACGCAGCCGATTCCGATCGGCCACAAGGTCGCCTTGTCCGACATGAACACCGGCGACACCGTCATCAAGTACGGCATCGACATCGGCCGCGTGGTCACGCCGATCAAGAAGGGCGAGCACGCCCATGTGCACAACATCAAGACCAAGCGCTGGTGACGGGTGGCCGGTGGCGGGTGGCGTGCGGCGCGTGCCGCGAGCATCGAATCGAATGGCCGGAGTGAAACATGATCAGCAAAGACACGACTTTCTGGGGTTACCGCCGCGAAAACGGGCGGGTGGGCGTGAGGAACCACGTCATCATCCTGCCGGTGGACGATTTGTCGAATGCATCGTCCGAAGCGGTAGCGAACAACATCAAGGGGACGCTGGCGATTCCGCATCCGTATGGGCGGCTCCAGTTCGGCGCGGACCTCGACTTGCACTTTCGCACGTTGATCGGCACCGGCTGCAACCCGAACGTGGCCGCAGTGGTGGTGATCGGCATCGAGGATGGCTGGACCCAGAAAGTGGTCGATGGCATCGCCAAGTCGGGCAAGCCCGTGGTCGGGTTCGGCATCGAAGGCCATGGCGACCACGAGACCATCATGAAGGCCTCGAAAGCGGCGCGCGAGTTGCTGCAGGCAGCCTCCGAGAAGCACCGCGAGTTGTGCAAGATCGAGGAGTTGTGGGTATCCACCAAGTGCGGCGAATCCGACACCACGTCGGGCTGCGGCGCCAACCCCACCGTGGGCAGCGCTTTCGACAAGCTCTATGGCGTGGGTGCCACATTGGTGTTCGGCGAGACCAGTGAAATCACCGGCGGCGAAAAAGTCGTCGTCAGTCGCTGCCGCACGCCGCAGGTTGCGGAGGACTTCATGAAGGTCTTCAACCGCTACCAGGATTTGATCAATCGCCACAAGACCAGCGACTTGTCCGACTCACAGCCGACCAAGGGCAACATCGCCGGGGGCTTGACCACCATCGAGGAGAAGGCGCTGGGCAACATCCAGAAAATCGGCAAGAAGTGCCTGGTGGATGGCGTGTTGGACAAGGCCGAGAGTCCCACCGGGCCGGGACTGTGGTTCATGGATTCCTCCTCCGCAGCCGCCGAAATGGTCACCCTGTGCGCGGCCGCGGGATTCGCGGTGCATTTCTTCCCGACCGGGCAGGGCAACGTCATCGGCAACCCGATCCTGCCGGTCATCAAGATCTGCGCCAACCCGCGCACCGTGCGCACCATGAGCGAGCACATCGACGTCGATTCCTCCGGCCTCCTGCAGCGCGAGATTTCGCTCGACCAGGCCGGCGACAAGTTGCTCGACATGATGCTGCGCACCGCCAATGGGCGTTTGACCGCCGCCGAGGCGCTGGGGCATCGGGAATTTGTGTTGACGCGGTTGTACGAGAGCGCGTAAGGCGGCAGGCAAGCGTTTGCGCTTGGATTCCCGCGTTGAGCCGCGCAAAGCCTAGTACTGGTGCGGTGTTCAGGCCGCTTTTGTCTCAAGATGCGCGCCAGTTCTTGAGTTTCCCCATACCCTATGCGCCCAAAAATCCTCATCAGTGAATTCATGGACGCGCCCGCCGTTGAGGCGCTGCGTGCGAAATTCGACGTGGCTTACGATGCGGGCCTGGTGGACCGGCCGGATGAATTGGCGGCGGCGGTCGCGGGCGCGGATGTCTTCATCGTGCGCAACCGCACCCAAGTCAAGGGCGTGTTGCTCGATGCATGCAAACAGGTCAAGGTCATCGGCCGCCTCGGCGTGGGGCTGGACAACATCGACGTCGCCACGTGCAAATCGCGCGGCATCGAAGTGATTCCAGCCACCGGTGCCAACGCGCTGGCCGTGGCCGAATATGTCATCGGCGCGGCGATGATTTTGCTGCGCGGTGCCTACGCATCGTCGCAAGCCGTGGCGGACGGCAAGTGGCCCCGCAATGCACTGTCCAATGGCCGCGAGACCGCCGGCAAGACACTGGGCCTGATCGGCTTCGGCGGCATCGGGCAACTCAGCGCGCAACTCGCGCGTGGGCTGGGCATGCGCGTGGTCGCGCACGATCCGTTGATTCCCGCAGGCGCATCGGTGTGGAAAGCGCAGGAGACTTCTCCCGCGACCCTCGATGAACTGCTCGCGCAATCCGATGTGGTGAGCCTGCACGTGCCGCTGATCGAAACGACGAAAAATCTCATCAATGCCGCGCGGCTTGGGCAGATGAAAGCCAATGCGGTGCTGATCAACACCGCGCGTGGCGGCATCGTGGACGAGGCGGCGCTGGTCAATGCGCTCAAGTCGGGGCGCCTCGGCGGCGCGGCGCTCGATGTGTTCGATGCCGAGCCCTTGCCGGCCGGCAACGTGTTCGCCGGTTGTCCGAATGTGCTGCTCACGCCGCACATTGCAGGTGTCACGGCGGAGTCGAATGAACGTGTCTCGTCGATGATTGCCGAACGCGTGACCGAATTCCTCTTGCAAGCCTGACCATGGCGCTCCACGCGATCGAGGCCGTGCAACAACGTGTCGCGCAGGCGTTTGCCGCCTCGGGTGCGAATGGCGGAATGGCCGCGGCGACTGCGCGCGCGCTGGTGTACGCGGAGGCGCGCGGACTGGCCTCGCACGGCCTGTCGCGGGTGGCGCAATACACCACGCACCTGAAAAATGGCCGCGCCGACGGCAACGCCGTGCCCCACGTGGTGCGCGAGAAGCCCGCGGCCGTTTTGATCGATGCGGGGCAGGGGCTTGCCTTTGCGGCCTGCGAGCGGGCGATCGATGAAGCGATGGCGCGCGCCAGGAGCGCCGGCTCCTGCATCGCCGGGGTGACCAACAGCCACCATTTCGGCGTGGCTGCGTATCACCTGGAAGCGGTCGCACGCGCGGGCCTCGTGGGCCTGGCGTTCGGCAATTCGCCCGCCGCCATGGCCGCCTGGGGCGGCAAACGCGCACTGTTCGGCACCAATCCGATAGCGGCGGCGTTTCCGCGCAGAAACGGCACGCCGTTGTCGATCGACCTCTCGCTCTCTGAAGTCGCGCGCGGCAAAATCATGGTGGCGGCAAAGAAGGGCGAAGCGATTCCGTTGGGCTGGGCGCTGGACAAGCACGGCCAGCCGACGACGGATGCCAAGGCCGCGCTCGAAGGCTTCATGATGCCGGCCGGCGGCGTCAAGGGCGCGATGCTGGCACTGATCGTGGAGCTGCTGTGCGTGGCGCTGACCGGCGCGGCATTCGGCTTCGAGGCCGATTCATTCTTCGTCGACGAAGGCAACGCGCCGCGTCTCGGGCAGGTCTTCTGGGTGATCGACCCGGGCGCGATGTCCGGAAACGACACCTGCCTGTCGCGCGTGGAAACGCTCATCGAGGCGATCCTGGCCGATCCGGAGGTGCGCCTGCCCGGCGCACGGCGCGACGAACTGGCGCGCCGCGCCGCAAGCGAAGGCATCGAAGTCACCGATGTGCAGTGGGCGGAATTGGGGCGTCTTGCCGGCGTGTGAACGCCGTCCGGCTGCCGGGCTGCAATGCCCCAGTCCCGATACAGGTGCGCCCCGTGCGCTCATGCGACGCACGCGCTGATCTTGCTGGCCGGAAGCGGGAAGCACGCAGTTGCCTTCAATTTCCCGTGACTTGTATGAAAATACAGTCCATTCTTGCAAAATCAGGCCATTTTCAACCCAAGGTCTTGCGAAGTTACTTTAGGTTTTTCTGATATCTCATTAATTATCAACGAAGTTTTCCACAGGGATTTTGATTGAAGATCGACGCGTAAGTCCCTGACAAATAAAGAAAAAATCCTCAAAACCCGCTTGACCGCGGGTTTTTGTTTGCCTATAGTGTCCACAAGTGGTGAAAAGTGGGTTTTTTGGGGAATTTGCGACAAATCAACAATTTCCGTGATTGCCGCCGCTTCCCCCTCGCGGTTCACCGATGAATAACAAGCGGACGGTCATTGCCGTTCGTGCTTTGTTTTTTTGAAATCCCCGCCGCGACCCATCGCGGCGGAATGGTCGACGGAAAGCGAAACACGAATGGCCGCACCAGGGGCCTGCCACTCCCGGCGCGACGACAGAGCAGGGGGTCGTACGCCCGCGCCGCAACGAGGAGTGCCATCGATCGTGTTTCAGGGTGCGTCAGAACTGAGCCTTGACGTGAAGGGCCGCATGGCGGTGCCGGTGCGGCATCGTGAGGGGCTGACCGCGCCCGCAGCGGGCAAACTCGTCCTCACCGCGCATCCGGAAGGGTGCCTCTTGATGTACCCGTTGAGTGCGTGGGAGCCGATCCGCAATCAGGTGATGACCTTTCCCAGTCTCGACCGCACCGCCAGCGTCTGGAAGCGCCTGCTGATCGGCTTTGCCGAGGAGCACACGCTCGATGCCAACGGCCGCGTGCTGTTGTCGCCGGAATTGCGCAAGTTCGCCGCCATCGACAAGCAGGTGATGTTCGTCGGCCAGGGCACGCATTTCGAAATCTGGAACGTCGCCGCATGGGATGCGCAACTGAAGTCGCTCACCTCGGGAGCCGCCGGACTGCCCCCCGGCACCGAGACTTTCACGCTCTGACCGGTTGAATGAATGATCCAGACACTTCGCCGGCCCACGTCACAGTCCTCGCCGGCGAAGCCACCTCCGCCTTGCTCGGCCGCGTCGACGGCGTGTACGTCGATTGCACCTTCGGCCGCGGCGGGCACGCGCGAAGGCTGCTCGCGCAGCTGGGACCTGGCGCGCGCGTCATCGGCATCGACCGCGACCCGGACGCCATCGCCGCCGGCCGCACCCTGCAGGCCGCGGATCCGCGCTTCTCGATCCACCACGCACGCTTCAGCGAGTTACCCGGCGTGCTTCGGGACGCGGGCGTCGGCACCGGCACGGTGGATGGCGTGCTGGCCGACCTGGGCGTGTCCTCGCCGCAGCTCGATGTCGCCGGCCGCGGCTTTTCCTTTGCCAAGGACGGCCCGCTCGACATGCGCATGGACACCACGCGCGGGGAATCGGCCGCCGATTGGCTGGCCCGCGCCACAGAACAAGAAATACGGGGAGTGATCAGGGACTATGGTGAAGAACGGTTTGCTCAGGGCATTGCAAGACAGATTGTTGCGGCAAGGGGCGCCGGCGGTCTTCAGCGGACGCGCCAACTTGCCGAACTCGTGGGTCAAGCCGTCCGGACGCGCGAGCCGGGCCAGCACCCCGCGACACGCACGTTTCAAGCTGTTCGGATTTTCATCAATCGGGAGCTTGAAGAAGTAGAGGCTTTGTTGCCGCAGGCCATTGAGGCGCTGCGGCCCGGAGGCAAGTTGGTGGTGATCGCGTTTCATTCGCTCGAAGACCGCATCGTCAAGCGCTTCATGGCCCATGCCGCGAAGGCCGACCACCTGCCGGCGAAATTGCCGATCCGTGCAAGCGAAGTCGACGAGGCCACGCTCACCATCGTCGGCAAGCCGGTCAAGGCCGGCGCTGCGGAAGTCGCGGCCAATCCGCGCGCCCGCAGCGCCATCATGCGCGTCGCGCAACGGCGCACCGGCACCAAAGGCGCCGGGACGAACGTACCATGAACCGCATGACCTTCATCCTGTTGCTGGTGCTGGTGGCGGCGAGCCTGTCGCTGGTCACCGCGCAGCACCAGGCGCGCCAGCAGTTCATCGCGCTGGAGGCCGAGCAGGAGGCGGCGCGCAAGCTCGACCACGAGTGGCGCGAGCTGCAGCTCGAGGCGCAGACGCTCACCGCCGCCAAACGCATCGAACAGAAGGCCACGCGCGAGCGCGGCATGGTGCAACCCGACGCCAAACGCACCGTCATCCTGGTCATGGACGGCGGCGCCGCGTCCACGCCGGCACGTGCCGGTACGCCGGCCAGCGGGAGGAGCCCATGAGGCTTGCCTCGCAGCGACTCGAGCCGGGGTTGCGCCTCAAGCTGGACGGGCGGCGCGCGCGCGTGGTGCTGGTGCTCTGCCTGGCCGGCTTCACCGCCCTGGTCGGGCGCGCGGTGTACCTGCAGGGCTTCAACAACGACTTCCTGCAGGCCAAGGGCGAATCGCGCTTCGTGCGCGTGGTGGAAATCCCGGCCTCGCGCGGCGCGGTGCTCGACCGCGCCGGCAAGCCGCTGGCGATCTCGACGCCGGTCGAGTCGATCTGGGCCAGCCCGGCGGACTTCGAGGCCGATCCACGCCAGGTGGCGGCGCTGTCGCAGGTGCTGGGCATGACGCCGGCCGAGATCCAGCGGCGCGTGTCCGACCGCGAGCGCAACTTCGTGTGGCTCAAGCGCCAGCTGCCGCCCGAACAGGCCGCGCGGGCGCTGGCGCTGAAGATCCCCGGCGTGTTTCCGCAGCGCGAGTACCGGCGCTTCTATCCGGCCGGCGAGGTGACCGCGCACGTGATCGGCCTGACCAACGTGGAGGACCGCGGCCAGGAGGGCATCGAACTCGCGCAACAGGCGCAACTGGCTGGCGCGGCCGGCGCGCGGCGCGTGATCAAGGACCGCAAGGGGCGCATCGTCGAGGACCTCGAGAACCTGCGCGCCCCGCGCGAAGGGCGCGCGCTGCAGCTGTCCATCGACGAAAAACTGCAGTACCTCGCGCACCGCGAACTGAAGGCCGCGGTGGAGGCCAACAAGGCCAAGGGCGGCGCGCTGGTGATGCTCGATGCGCGCACCGGCGAAGTGCTGGCGCTGGTGAACCAGCCGGACTTCAACCCGAACAATCGCGCGCAGTGGAACCCGAAGCAGGCGCGCAACCGCAGCGTCACCGACACTTTCGAGCCGGGCTCGACGTTCAAGCCTTTCGCGGTGTCCGCCGCGCTGGAGGCCGGCATCGTGCGGCCCGAGACCGTGATCCAGACCGGCCACGCGCTGACCTTGGGCGGGCACGAGATCAAGGACACCCATCCGCACCCGCAATTGACGGTGGCCGAGGTGATCCAGAAGTCGTCCAACATCGGCACCGTGAAGATGGCCATGCAGCTGCCGGCCGAGCGGTTGTGGACCCTGTACAGCGATCTCGGGTTCGGCAGCGTGCCCAAGACCGGGTTTCCCGGCGAGGCCAGCGGCAAACTGCGCAGCGCCAAGACCTGGCGGCCGATCGAGCAGGCGACCATGTCGTACGGCTACGGCGTGTCGGTGTCGGCCCTGCAACTGGCGCGCGCCTACACCGTGTTCACCAACGACGGCGTGCTGTTGCCGGTGACGTTCCTCAAGCGCGAGTCCGACGTCATCGGCAAGCAGGTGTTCTCCGCCAAGACCGCGCGCACCATGGCCGGCATGATGGAAATGGTGACGCAGAGCGGCGGCACCGCCACCAAGGGCCAGGTCGCGGGTTATCGCGTGGCGGGCAAGACCGGCACCGCGTACAAACTGGTCAACGGCGAGTACGCCAAGGACCTGTACCTGTCTTCGTTCGTCGGCTTCGCACCGGTGAGCAAGCCGCGCTACATCCTCGCCGTGACCCTCGACGAGCCGTCGGCCGGCCGCCACTACGGCGGCGACGTGTCCGCCCCGGTGTTTGCCAACGTGATGACGCAGG
>JAEUMZ010000112.1 GCA_016790765.1 Betaproteobacteria bacterium | reverse complement strand
AGCCGCGTGGCCAGCGAGCGCGCGGCGATGCGGCGCGGCTGCGTGCAGCCGATCATGCCGTGCCGGCCGCGGCCAAGTTCCAGGCAGATCTTCGGCAGTTGCGTGGTCTTGCCCGAGCCGGTTTCGCCGCAGAGGATGACCACCTGGTGTTTCTCGATCAGCGTCGCGATCTCCGCGCGGCGTTCCGCGATGGGCAGCGCATCGTCGAACGCGGGATGTGCGAACTGGGCGCGGCGGGCCTCGCGCTGTGCGAATTTCGATTTCGCCTCGGCGAGCGCCTGGTCGATCTCGCGTTGCGCGGCGTCATCGAGCGATTCTCCGTGCGCCCGCGCGTGGACCTTGCGCTGGAGCGCAATCAGCCGCGAACGGTCGGCGGGGAGGACCTCGGAAAGGTCGAGGCGGGGAGGGGTGGCCGGTTTCATCGAGCGCGAATTGTACGCGCGCGTTGCGATCAACCGATACCCGCATGCGGTGGCCAAACTCCAGCACTGGTGAGCTTCGCGGGCCTAAAGTGGCCCAATCGCCGCATCAGTATTGGAATTTCCCGGGTGATTCGTTTGAAGTTGCCTCGCCTGGTTGACGCAGCGCACGACCTGAGCCGTGCCCGATACTAAACGCTGTCGCCCCGGCGAAGGCCGGGGCCCAAGTTGGCAGAAGTCAAATTGGGCCCCGGCCTTCGCCGGGGCGACAGGCGAAGCGTGGCGCTACGATGACAAGGCCCTTGTTGCTACAGAACCCAAGAATTCGCGACTACACATCCTTGCTGTCGAAGATCAGCAGGTCCACCCCCGCTTGCGCGAAGTTGGCCAGGTCCGCGGCGGCAGCTTGGCCTTGCGGGGAACTCAGCGCCTGCTGCAGCGCCGCCATCGAATCGAAACTGAGGATCGCGGCCAGGTGGATGCCGGGGTCGCCCTGCAATCCGGCGACGGCGCCTTCGTTCACCTCGTAGCGCTTCAGGCCCGCGATGGTCTTGGCCAGCGGCACATGCTTGCCGAAGTAATAGGCGTCGAAGGCGGCCTTGTCGGCGGGGGTTTTGTACAGCGCGATCAGCTTGGCCATGCGGGCCTCCGTGCGTTGGGTCTGTGAGAATTCCAGGACGACTCGCTACGCAGCCCCGGCATGAACGGATTCAGGTTCGCCGATTCGCGGCCGCATGTGCTCCCAAGTGCCACATTGACGAAGGTACCGTTGTCGTCAACGCGATTGCACCAGACGCGCCGCCGCATTGCGGATGCGCCGCGTCACGAGTTTTTCAGCGCCCAGGGCCGCAAGGAAGCCGCCACCGATGGCCAGCAGCACCGGCGTGCCCAAGCCGAGTTGTTGAATGGCGATCGCTGAAGCCGCCACTCCCACCGCCACGTAAAGCCACAGCAACCACAGTGGTTGCAGCTTCAGGTCCTAGAGCAGCAGCTCGTCGTGCTTGTTCAACATGGCCACTATCCCGGGATGTGCACCACCGGCGTTTCCTCATACGGTTGCAGCACCACCCAGCCCTCGCCCTCGAACTTCAACTGGTACGACTCGCCGCTGGTGCGCCCGATGAAGGTGCCGAAGCTCACGTCGGTGTGGATCGACGGCGAGAGGTGGCCGCTCCAGGCGACCGTGGCGTTGGGGTCGGTGAACACCGGCTTGCCACGCTGGACCACGAGGGTGATCGGCTCGTAGTGCGTGGTCACCGCGACATGGCCGGTGCCGGAAATTTTCACGTTGAACAGCCCGCCCGCCGCCATCGCGCCGAAGGACTTCAGCATCGTGATGTCGTAGTCGAGGCCGTCCTCGAGCACCAGCACATCGTTGCCGTTGACGCAGATGGTTTCGTTGGCCAGGTACAGCACGCGCACCTTCTTGCCCTTGTCGGCGAAGTACACACGGCCCTGGCCCTCGACGCTCATCAGCGACATGCCCTCGCCGGTGACGGCCTTCTTGAGCAGGCCGCCCAGGCCGCGGTCGAGCACGCCCTCGCGCTTGAATTTCACCTGGCCGGTGTAGCCGATCATCGCCCCCGCCTTGGCCCACACGCGGCCGGCGAGCTTCACTTCCAGCAGGTGCGGGTTCTCCAGCTCGAAGGTCTCCTCCGAGTGGTCGCGCTGCGCGGTTTTCTCGATGAAGTCCTTGATGGAGTACTTGCTCATGAAGGTCTCCAAGTGCAGAGTCCCCCGGAGCGGGGGACGTCCGTCGGTCGCTAGGCCACACCCTCGAGCGTGATCCCCTCCGCCTCGAACACGCGCTTGACCGTCGGCCGCGAGACGACGCGCTGGGCGTGCTTGCTCCACACCGGGTAGCGTTCCTTCATCGGCAGGCCGATGCGGTTGCCCCAGCGGTAGAACACCAGCAGGAATGGATCGACCACCGTGTACTGGCCGCCCATGGCGAAGGTCTTGCCGGTGAGCATTTTCTCGATGTCGGCGAAGTGCCGGTCGATGTTGGACAGCGCCGTGGCCTTCAACTGCGGATGCACGGCGGCGTCGTCCGCGTAACGCTCGGGACGGAAGATGCCGGCAAAGGAGATGTGCACCGTGTTGGACAGCCAGCTCATGATCGAGATGGCCTCGCACTGGCGCCACGTGTCCTTGGGCCACAGGCCGCGGTCGGCGAAACCGCCGCCCAGGTAGGTGAGGATGGCCACGCACTCGGTCATGACCTTGCCGTCCACATTCAGGGCCGGCACGCGCGCCTTGGGGTTGACCTTCAGGAAGTCGGCCTTCTTGTGCTCGCCGTCCTTGAGCGACACCAGTACCGAGTCGTAGGCGATGCCCAGTTCCTCCAGCACGATGTGCGGCGCCAGGGAGCAGGAGCCGGGTCCATAGTAAAGCTTGATCATTTATGCCTCAAAAACGCGGTAAAAACGCCCGCAAAAGACTCATAGTCTCGTAATCAGGGACGATGTGTCAAACCGGTTGCCGCCCGCCTTTTGGACATCGCCGTAGAACTGGTCCACCAGGGCGGTGACCGGCACGCGGGCGCCATTGCGGCGCGCTTCCTCGAGGACGATCCCCAGGTCCTTGCGCATCCAGTCCACGGCGAAACCAAAGTTGAATTCGCGCTTCAACATGGTCCGGCCGCGGTTTTCCATCTGCCAGGATTGCGCCGCGCCCTTGGAGATCACGTCGAGCACTTGATTGCCATCAAGACCGGCCTTTTCGGCAAAGGCGAGGCCCTCGGACAGGGCCTGGACCAGGCCGGCAATGCAGATCTGGTTGACCATCTTGGTCAGCTGCCCCGCGCCGGACGCCCCCAGCAGCGTGCAGGCCTTGGCGTAGCCGTCGATGACCGGCTTGGCCTTGTCGAACGCCGCCTGATCACCACCGCACATCACCGTAAGCTGCCCGTTGACCGCACCCGCCTGGCCACCGGACACCGGCGCGTCGATGAAGCCGATGCCCTTGGCCGCCGCCATCTTGGCGAGCGTGCGCGCCGAATCGGCCGACGCCGTGGTGTGGTCCACCAGAATCGTGCCGGACGGCATGGCCGAGAGGGCAATCTGCGCCACCTCCATCAGGTCGTTGTCGTTGCCCACGCACATCATCACCATCTCGGCGCCCGCCACCGCACCGGTGATGTCGGCCGAGAACGTGCCACCGTACTGCTTGGCCCAGGCTTCCGCCTTGGCCGTGGTGCGGTTGTACACCGCCACCGAATGGCCCTTGGCCTGCAAATGCCCAGCCATGGGATAGCCCATGACGCCGAGGCCGAGGAATGCGAGTTTCATTGTTTGCTCCGTGAGGGGTGGGGAGGGAGGGGGGAGGGGTGAGGGGGGAGGGGTGAGGGGATGTGCGGGAAGCGTGGTGCCCCCTCACTTCTCACGCCTCACCCCTCACGCATTGACGAGGTTTGGAGGAACATCACCCTTCAGCGCCATCGTCAGGTTCTCCGCTGCCAGGGCCGCCATGTTGAGGCGCGTGGCCCGCGTGGCGCTGCCGATGTGCGGGGTCAGCGCCACGTTGTCGAGTTCGAGGAAACCTTTGTTCAACGCCGGCTCGCCCTCGAACACGTCGAGGCCCGCGCCGGCGATGCGGCCGTGTTTCAGCGCGTCGATCAGGGCGAGGTCGTCGACCACGCCGCCGCGCGCGGTGTTGATGAAGATCGCGGTCGGTTTCATCCGCGCCAGTTCCGCTGCACCAATCAGGTGGTGCGTGGGCGGCGAGTAGGGCACCATCACCAAGACGAAATCCGACTGCGACAGCACTTCGTCCTGCGTGGCGTAGGTGGCATTGACGGCGCGCTCGGTGTCCGCATCCAGCCGCGTGCGGTTGCAGTAGCGCACCGTCATGTCGAATCCCGCCGCGCGCCTGGCGATGGCGCGGCCGATGCGGCCCATGCCGATGATGCCGAGGCTGGCGTGGTGCACGTCGGTGCCCAGCCACTGCCCGAGCGAAAAGCCGGTCCACTCGCCGTTGCGCAGCCGGCGCTCGGTTTCCGTCACGCGCCGCGCCGCGGCCAGCAGCAACGCAAAGGTCAAGTCCGCGGTGGTGTCATCGAGCACCCCGGGCGTGTTGGTGACCATTACGCCGCGTGCGCTCGCCGCCGGCACGTCGATGTTGTTGTAGCCGACCGCG
>JAEUMZ010000080.1 GCA_016790765.1 Betaproteobacteria bacterium | reverse complement strand
AGCGCGTTGAGGAACCAGCGGACGATCAGCGAGGTCATGTCGATTGGGCGATTTGATCCAAAACAATCGGGATAATACCGCGTTGTTTTCGATTCCAGACCAGGACGATCCATGAGTGTCGCTTCGATCCAGAAACGCCTGTCCGTGCCCGAAATCCGTGCCATGAAGGGCCGCGCCAAGGTGGTGATGCTCACCGCCTACACCAAGCCGATGGCGCAGTTGCTCGACCCGCATTGCGACATCCTGCTGGTCGGCGATTCGCTGGGCATGATCGTGTATGGCCTCGACAACACGATGAACGTGTCGCTGGACACCATGATCGCCCACACCCAGGCGGTGATGCGCGGCTCGGACCGCGCGATGGTGATCCTCGACATGCCCTGGGGTAGCTACCAGGAATCGAAGGAGCAGGCCTATCGCAACTGCGCCCGCGCGCTGGCGGAGTCGCGCGCCCAGGCGGTGAAGATGGAAGGCGGCGCCGAGATGGTCGAAACCGTCGAATTCCTCGTCGCACGCGGCATTTCCGTGATGCCGCACATCGGCCTCATGCCCCAGCGCGTGAGCGCGTTGGGCGGCTTCAAGGCGCAGGGCAAGGAAGCCGACGCCACCGAAAAGTGGACGCGCATCGCGCGCGATTTCGAATCGGCCGGGGCGTTTTCCGTGTTGATCGAGGGCACCGTGGAGCCGGTGGCCCGCGCCGTGGCGGAATGCGTGTCCGTGCCGGTCATCGGCATCGGCGCGTCACCGGCGTGCGACGGGCAGGTGCTGGTCACGGAGGACATCCTGGGCCTGTTCCCCGACTTCACGCCGAAGTTTGCGAAGCGGTACATGGACTTGGGGAAAAACGTTTCGGACGTGGCGGCGCGGTATGCGGAGGAGGTGAGGGGAGGGGTGTTTCCCTCTTTGGAGCATTGTTTTGGGGTGAAGAAGTCGCAATAGGTTGTGTTCTTGTCGCCCTTGCGCCGGGCGCAACAGGCATTTCGCGACGCAAAGCTTCGCGATCCACCAAATGATGTCGTCCCCACGAAGGCGGGGACCTCTAGCTATGCAGTAGCATTTCGTTCAGCAGTCTCGCTGATTAGAGCTCTTGTGCTGTCACGACCAAGCCGGGGGTTGCCCGGCTTGGTTCAAAACCGCGCGAATGAATCAGCGATCGAGACTGCTGAACGAAAGGCAACTACGTAGTCAGAGGTACCCGCCTTCGCGGGTACGACAGATTGGAAGGCGGCATTGCATCTACTTGCATTCGCAACTCACCATTGCGCTTCCTCGCGTTCCCGCGACTTGCTCCGCTGGATAACGGGAAACCAGCTGCCCGCTCTTGCCCTTCTCCGCACACACCTTGGCACACCCAGCCGGCTCGGTTGCAAACGAACCGTTGAGGTACGCGAAGGCGACGCTCAGCGCGCACGCAACCGCGAAAGCCAATGCCACGACAACACCGGGCGTCAACCACTTGGGCCGCGTCAAATCGGCGCCCCCATCTTCTTCGCCCGCCCCGCCGACTCCCGCCACTGCGCATCAGACGCCGGGCCGCCGATCCACCCGCCCAGGTTTTCCCTCGCGACCGCCGACAGCGCCTCTACGAACGGCTGCGTATCGTTGGCCACCGGGATGTAGTGGTACTCCTTGCCGCCGGCTTCGAGATAGACGTTGCGGTTCTCCACGGCCAGCTCTTCCAGCGTCTCCAGGCAATCCGCCGCGAAGCCCGGTGCGATGATGTCCAGGCGTCGCGTACCGGCCTTGCCCAGTTTCTCCAAGGTTTTGTCGGTGTACGGCTGCAGCCATTCGGCGCGGCCGAAGCGGGATTGGAAAGTCACCAGGTAGTCGCCTTCCTTGACGCCCAGTTCATCGGCGATCAGGCGCGCGCTCTTGTGGCACTGGCAGTGGTAGGGGTCGCCGCGGTCGAGGTGGAACTTCGGCAGGCCGTGGAAGCTCATCACCAGCTTGTCCTGCTTGAAGTCCGGCCGGCCGATCTTGGTCCACTCGGCCATCACGTTGCGCGCGATGGCCTTCACGTACATCGGGTGATCGTGGAAGCTCCGCACCACGCGCAGGCCGGGCACGTTGCGGATGCCGGCGAGTACGCGGCCCACTTCATCCATCGTTGAGGCGGTGGTGCTGGCGGCGTACTGCGGATACAGCGGCAGCACCAGGATGCGGTCGCAATGCGCGGCCTTGAGCGCATCGATGCCGGCCTGGACCGAAGGATTCCCGTAGCGCATGGCCGCCACCACGGGGAGTTTCACCGCGGGTTGCCCGTCGCGCGCCTCGCCCAGATAACCGCGCAGCATCTGCGCCTGGCGCTCTGTGATGAGCCGCAGCGGGGAGCCATCCTTTTTCCAGATGCTCTCGTACTTCTTCGCCGTCTTTTTCGGCCGCGTGTTGAGGATGATGCCGTTGAGGATCAGCCACCACAGCGGCCGCCAGATTTCCACCACGCGCGGGTCGGAGAGGAACTGCTTCAAATAGCGCCGTACCGCCGCCGGCGTGGCCTCGTCCGGCGTGCCCAGGTTGACCAGCAGGATGCCGGTCTGCGGGGGCGTGCCGTGGGCGTAGGGCGGTTCGGGGCGGTAGGGCATTCGAGGGGTGAGGAGTGAGGCGTGAGGGGTGAGGGGTGAGGGGTGAGGAGGAAGGGCGCTCGGTGAGAGGGCAGCGCGCGAATGAGCAGGGGAAGTTTCCCCCTCACCCCTTACTCCTCACCCCACACTAGTGTTGCGAAAGCGCCGACGACAGCAGCTTCGCCGTCACGTCGACGATCGGGATCACGCGCTCGTAAGCCATGCGCGTGGGGCCGATGACGCCGACCGTGCCGACCACCTGGCCATCGACCTCGTAGGGCGCGGTGACGACGGAGAACTCGTCGAGCGGCACCAGGTTCGAATCGCCACCGATGAAAATCTTCACGCCCTCGGCGCGTTGGCTGACATCGAGCAGTTCCATCAGCTGGGACTTGTGCTCGAACACGTCGAACAGGCGCTTGAGCGCCGTCATGTTGGTGCCGATGTCGTTCACATCGAGCAGGTTGCGTTCCCCGGAGAGCACCACGCCGGAGGAATCCGACCCCTGGCCACGCGCCTCCACCACGGCCGACATGAGCGTGGAAATGTCGCGGTGCAGCTGGGAGAGTTCGCGTTTCACATGGTCGCGCAGCTGGTCGAACTCAACCCCCGCGTAGTGCGCATTGATGAAATTGGCGGCTTCGGTCAGTTGCGAGGGCGTGAACGCCTTGTCGGTGACCAGGATGCGGTTCTGCACGTCGCCGTCGGTGGCGACGATGATGAGCAGCACGCGCTTTTCGGACAACTGCATGAATTCCACGTGCTTGAGGCCCACGCCGGCGCGGCGCGGCGCCATGACGATGCCGGCAAAGTGGGTGAGGTCGGAGAGCAATTGCGAGGCCGAGAGGACCAGTTGCCGCGGGTCATCCGGCCGGATGCTCGATTCGAGCTGCTCCTTGGCCACCTGTTCGAGGGGCTGGATGGTGAGCAGCGTGTCCACGAACAGGCGGTAGCCCTTCGGCGTCGGGATGCGGCCGGCGGAGGTGTGCGGGCTGGCGATGTAGCCCATCTCCTCGAGGTCCGCCATCACATTGCGGATCGATGCGGGGGACAACTCCATGCCGGAGAATTTGGACAGGGCGCGCGAGCCGACCGGCTGCCCGTCGGCAATGTAGCGCTCCACGAGGAACTTGAGCAGGGTTTGGGCGCGTTCGGAGAGCATGGGGAAATCTTAGCGTGAATTTCGTGGCGAATGCGAGGTCGTTGGTGCGGAGCGTATAAGAACGGGAGAATCCCGATTCTGGAATCCTCGGACTCTGTGATTAAATCGCCCGGATGAACGGCAAGCCCCAACAGGTCGCGGTGGTCGCCAAGCACGACGGCATGGGCGTGGCCGGGCCGTTGACGCAGATCATCCGCCTGCTGAAGTCGCGCGGCCTGACGGTGCGCGCGGACGAGCGTTCGGCGGGGTTCTCCAACGAGCCGCCGCACGTGGTTGCGCCACGCGAGCCGATGGACAGCCTGCTCGAAGGCGCGGACCTGGCCGTGGTGGTGGGGGGCGACGGCACGCTGCTCGGGTGCGCACGCGTGGCGGCGCGGCACGACGTGCCGGTCATCGGCGTCAACCTGGGCCACCTTGGGTTCCTCACCGACCTGTCCGCCGATTCCGTGCAGGAAACCCTGGGCGCGGTGCTCGACGGCCGCTATACGAAGGAGTCGCGCATTCTGCTCGAGGGCGAGGTGGAGCGCGGCGGGTCGCCCATCTTCCGCTCGGTGGCCCTGAACGACGTGGTGGTGAGCCGCGGCGCCATGGGCACCATGATCGAGATCTCCATCGAGGTGGACGGCGAATTCGTCTACTCGGCGCGCGCCGACGGGCTCATCGTCGCCACGCCCACCGGATCGACCGCGTATGCGCTGTCCAGCGGCGGGCCGATCCTGCAGCCCTCCCTGCCGGCCATCGCCCTGGTGCCGATCTCGCCGCACACCTTGTCCAATCGCCCGATCGCCATCGCCTCGACCTCGGTGGTCAAGATCCGCCTGCTGCACGGCAAGAACGCGCGTGTGAACTTCGACGTGCAGGCCTTCTTCGACCCCGCCACCGACGACGTCATCACCATCCGCGCGCATCCCAAGCCGCTGACGCTCCTGCACCCGGAAGGCCACTCCTATTTCGCCGTGCTGCGCAACAAGCTGCACTGGAACGAGCGGACGTCTTGAGGCTGTGCTTCCCGACGAACATTTGTCCGCCGATGAACGCCGAGGGGGCGCCGATGGACGCCGATAACGTCAACGGAAAGTTCCACAGTCCGTGCAGATGCGCCATTCCAGTCGATCGTGGCGCGCTCGTTGCGCAAGGAATGCGTTTTCATCGGCGTTCATCGGCGCATCATCGGCGTCCATCGGCGGAGAGCCTTTTCCTCGGCTGATAAGCATGCTCCGCACCCTCTCCATCCGCGATTTCATCCTGATCGACGCCCTCGACCTCGACCTCGAGGCCGGGTTTTCGGCGTTGACCGGGGAAACCGGGGCCGGGAAGTCGATCCTGATCGATGCGCTCACCCTGGCCCTGGGCGCGCGCGCCGACGGCAACGTAGTGCGCGCCGGCGCGCAGCGCGCCGAAATCGGGCTGGAGTGGGACTTGCGCGGTGCGCCGGGCGCGCGGGCGTGGTTGGCGGAGAACGACCTGGCCGACGAGGACGCCAATGTGTGCCTGTTCCGCCGCGTGCTGGAAACCGGCGGGCGCTCGAAATCGTTCATCAACGGCACCGCGGTGACGCTGTCGCAGATGCGCGACCTGGCCGAGCGGCTGATCGACATCCACGGCCAGCATGCGCACCAGACGCTGTTGAAGCGCGAGGCGCAGCTCGCGTTGCTGGACGACTTTGCCGGCCACGAGGACCTGCTGGCCGCCACGGCGCGGGCGCATCGCGACTGGGCCGAATTGGCGCGCATGCGCAGCGCGCGCGAGGTCAACGAGGCGGCGATCGCGCGTGAGTTCGAGGATCTCTCCTGGCAGATCAATGAGCTGGCCAAGCTCTACTTTTCGCCCGAGCGCTTTGCCGAAACCGAGGCCGAGCAGCGCCGGCTGGCCAATGCGGCGAGCCTGATCGCCTCGGCCGAGGGCGCGATCGAGGCCTTGTCCGAGGGCGAGCGGCCGGCGCTGGACAGCATCGAGTCGATCGCGCGCGACCTCGGCAACAGCGCGGAAACGGACCCGGAATTGAAGGACGCGGCGGCGCTGGTGCAGTCGGCGGCGGTCGAGCTGACCGAGGCGGTGTCGTCGCTGCGCCATTACCTGCGCCGGCTCGACGCCGATCCCGCGCGCCTGGCCGAGCTGGACCGGCGCATTGCCGACGTGCACGAGGCGGCGCGCAAGTTCCGCATCGAGCCGGCGCGCATTCCCGAGGTGCTGCAGCAGAAGCGCGACCGGCTGGCGTCATTGGGCGGCGGGCGTTCGCTGGAAGCCCTGATCGAGCAGGAGCGCGCGGCTTTCGCGGCCTACGGCGTCGCCGCCGCGGCGCTGGGCAAATCGCGCCACGCGGCCGCCAAGCGCTTTGCCGCCGAGGTGACGCGCTCGCTGCACGAACTGGCCATGGGCGGGGGGCGGTTGTCCGTGGAGTTTGCCCCGCGCGAGGCCTCCGCGGTCGGCCTCGAATCCTGCGAGTTCATGGTCTGCGCGCACGAGGGCCAGCCCGTGGGGCCGCTGGCGAAAATTGCGTCCGGCGGCGAGTTGTCGCGCATCTCGCTGGCCATCCAGATGATGGCTTCCACGCGCGGCGGCGTGCCGGTGATGGTGTTCGATGAAGTCGATGCCGGCATCGGCGGGCGCGTGGCGGAGATCGTCGGGCGCTTGTTGCGGCGCTTGGGGCAAAAGCACCAGGTGCTGGCCGTCACGCACCTGGCGCAAGTCGCGGCGTGCGCGCACGCGCAGTTCGAAGTTTCCAAGTCCGAAACGGCGGGCCGCGTGCAGACGGCCGTGACGCCGCTGAACGGCAAAGCCCGCATCGAGGAAATCGCCCGCATGTTGGGTGGGCTCTCCATCACGGCGGCCACGCGCAAGGCGGCAGCGGAGATGATCGAGCGGGCTGAGGGGTAAAAGTCCATAGCTGGTGCGGCGTTTGGGCCAAAAGTGGCCGGAACGCCGCACCAGTGCTTGGGTTTGGTGCATGAATGGCCGGAATCCATTTGAGGGGCGTCGCTCCTCGCGCACTCCAGGGACGACTTGGCGCATCCCGTCGCATGGCGCCGCCGCGCGCAGGCCGGGCGATTCACAATGCGCCGCATTCACCCCGGAGGTTCCATGCGCACCCTGATCATCGCGTTGTTCAGCCTTGCCGCCACTTTGGCCCAGGCCTCGCCGCCTGAATTGAAAGTGCCCGCCGGCCGCGCAGTGCTGGTCGATGGACGCTGCGAGGCCGAAGAGTGGGCCGGTGCGGCCACCATACCCTTGGGGAGCGGCGCGCTCCTGCGCGCGCAGCAGGCGGGTGAGTACGTGTACCTGTGCGTACAACCTGCGGCGCCGTCGCGCTTTGGCGTGGATGCCTATTTCGCACGGACCGGCCAGCCGGTCCTGAACCTGCATGTGTCGGCCAAGCTGGGCGAGCGCGTGGCGGGCGAGAAGGGGTTTCCGGACTGGGCCTGGTGGAACAACGTGCGCTGGACCGGCAACCCCACGCGGCCGAACCGGTTCGATCGCCCGGATTTCCAGGCCGACGAGGCCAAGGAATTGCAGATCCATCGCACGCGGCTGGCCGGTGCGGGCCTGCGCATGATGCTGGAGGTGCACAGCGACGCCACGCTCACGTATCCCGCAGACGCCAAGGCGGGCGAGACGGCCCGGTGGATGGCCATCCAGCTCGATTAAGGGCAAGCGCCGGGCGCCGGCCGCAGCGGCCGCGAATGCCGCTTCAACCCAGCAGCGCCTCCCACGCCCGCTCGACCGCGCGCCGCTCCCCGGCCAATTCCTCCGGCGCGATCCAGGTTTTCGCCTCGTTGTTGTTGCGCGCCACGTGCTGGCGTTCGCGGTAGGCCAGGTAGGCCTTGCCCACCGATGCGGCGAGGTTCTCGTCGAGGAAGCCCAGCGCGGCCGCACGCGTGAGCAGGGCGAAGTTGCCCAGGTTGCCGAGGAACTCCGGGTGGTCGTGCGAGTGGGCCAGGATCAGGAACTGCACGATGAACTCGACATCGACGATGCCGCCGCGCGTGTGCTTCAGATCGAGCCGGGCGCCGCCGTCCTTCTTGTCCGCGCGCATCTTTTCGCGCATGGCCACGATCTCCTGCTTCAGGGCGGTCGCATCGCGCGGCATCGAAAGGATCTCCGCGCGGATGCGCTCGACGGGATCGCGCAGCGTGGCATCGCCGGCGCACCAGCGCGCGCGCGTGAGCGCCTGGTGTTCCCAGGTCCAGGCGCGGGTGCGCTGGTAGTCCGCGAAGGCGGCCAGGCGCGACACCATCACGCCGGCATCGCCGTCGGGCCGCAGGCGCAGGTCGGTGTCGTAGAGCACACCGCCGGCGGTCATGGCATTGAGCCAGCTGATGACGCGCTGGCCCAGGCGCGACAGCACCCCCGGGTCCGCCGCGTCCGCACAGACGAACACCAGGTCGAGGTCGGAGGCGTAGCCCAGCTCCTTGCTGCCGTACTTGCCGTAGGCGATCACCGCGAAGCCGGCCGGGGCGTCCCACGCGTCAGCCGGAATCAGGCGCAGCGCGCGCGCGGCGAGCACCAGCGTGGCCTCCAGCAGCAGGTCGGCCAGCGCGGTCAACTCATCGGACAGCGCCATCACGCCGATGCCGCCGTCGATGTCCACCACGTTGAGCCGGAGCGTCAGGAGGTGCTTGGTGTGGCGCAGGATTTCGTATTGGCGCTCGACGTCGCCGGCGGCCGCGTCGCATGCGGCGCGCAGGCGTTCGCGTTGCGCCGCCCAGTCGATGGGCACGCCGCGCTCGCGCGTGTCGATCAGGTCGTCGAGCAGCACCGGGTGCTTCTTGAGGAACCCGGCGGCGAACGCGCTCTGCGCCGCGATGCGCGTCACGCGCGAGAGCACGGCCGGCACTTCCTCGAGCAGTGCGAGGTAGGCCTCGCGCTTGTCGATCGCCTCCAGGAGGTCGAACACGCGCGAAAACGTGCGCGCGGCCTGGCCCTGCGGTCCGGATTCCAGGAGGCTAGCGGCCAAGGCCTTCGGGATGAGCGCCTCGAGGCGGGCGCGCGGCCTGGCCGCCAGCGATTGCGTGCGCGAGGCGGCCAGCCAACTGTCGACGCGCTGCAGGATCGCAGCGCGGGCGTCGTCCTTGACCGATCCGTTCAGCAAGGCTTCGCACTGCGCGTGCGTGCCGCCCGGTGCGACAGGTTCGTTCCGCGCCGGCGCGTTCGCGGAGAACAGGGCCTCGAATTCCTCCAGCACCACCGCGCGATGCGCGTCGAGTGCCGCCGTGCAATCGGACCAGGTGGCGAAGTTCATGGCCTCGGCGATGCGCTGCTGGTCCTCCGTGTTCGAGGGCAAGGCCTGGGTCTGCTGGTCGTCCAGGTACTGCAGCCGGTGTTCCAGGTTGCGCAGGAACGCATAGGCCGCGTGCAGGCGCGCCACGCGCTCGGCGGGCATCAGCCCGAGGCGCGGCAGGACGTCGAGCGCGCCGCGCGTGGAGCGCACCCTGAGCGCGGTCTCGCGGCCGCCGCGAATGAGCTGGAACATCTGCACCACGAACTCCAGTTCGCGGATGCCGCCGGGCCCGAGCTTGATGTCGTCGCGGGCGCGCTTCTTCGCCGTTTCGGCGCGGATCTGCGCGTGGATTTCGCGGATGCCGTCGATGGCCGCGTAGTCGTGATAGCGCCGGTAGACGAACGGCGTGACCAGCGCTTCGAGTTCGGCAATTGCGGAGGCCTCCCCCGTGAGCGCCGCGGCCTTGAGCCAGGCGTAGCGCTCCCAGGTGCGGGCGTGCGAAACGAAGTAGCTTTCCAACGCCGCCAGGCTGGACACCAGCGGCCCGCTGGCGCCGAAGGGCCGCAAGCGCATGTCAACGCGGAACACGAAGCCGCCGGCGTCCACGGCGTCGAGGGAGCGGATCAGGCGTTTTCCGACTTCACAGTGGAACTCGTGCCAGGAGCGGCCGCCGCCGGCCTCGCCGTCCTCGGCGTGCACAAAGATCAGGTCCACGTCCGAGGAGGCATTGAGTTCGCCGCCGCCCAGCTTGCCCATGCCCATCACCAGGGGTTGCCTGAGGGCATCAGGAGCGTCGCCCAGCCCCCAGCGCGAGGCCAGGTCCGCGACGTGGCGCGCCGTGGCCGCGCGGAGGGAGACGGTGGCCAGTTGCGTGAATGCCGCCAGGACCTCGTCGAGGCTCGCCAGGCCGTTGAGGTCGCGGAACAGGAGGTGGGCCAAGGTACGGCGGCGCAGGGTGCGCAACGCGGCATCGAAGGCGTCGGGCGCTGCGTCACCGTGAGGCAGCAGGGCGGCGGCGGAGGCGGCCAGGTCGAATGGGCGGGCGGCCTCTGCGGCCAGCCACGCCGCCAAACCAGGCTCGGCCGCCAGCAGGCGCGCGGCGAATCGCGAGGCGCGGAACAAGCGTTGCAGTCTGGAGTTGAAGGTCGCGTCGGCCGGCATGGTCGATGGGAGAGCGGCGGGGCGCGAAGGCGTATCGACGCTTTCAAACGCGGAGCCTGCACAGTGGGCCGCTAAAATAGCATGGCGTCGGGCCCCGTCGGGCGGCGACTCACGGGAAACGCACATCAAAAAGCTCGCATTCCGCATCGGCAAGGTCAGCGCCAAGACCTGCTACTGGACCTTGATCGCGATCGGCCTCGTGCTGGCCGCGTTCGTGGCCACGGTGAAATATGCGGTGATGCCCAACATCCACGGCTACCAGCCGGAGATCGTCAGCCGCGTGGCGACGGCCTCGGGCATGGACGTCTCGGCCAAGTCGATCCGCGGCCGCTGGTCGGGGTTCCGCCCCTGGGTGGACATGGAGGACGTGGTGTTCCTCGAGCCGCCGGACTCGAAGCTGCGCCCCGGCGGTCAGGAGGCGCTGCGGCTGCCGTACGTTTCAGCGTCCTTGTCCTGGTGGGCGCTGGCGATCGGCCAGATCCGCTTCGGCGAAATCACGGTTGATGCGCCGGCACTGGCGCTGTCGCGCGGAAAGGACGGCCTGGTCTATTTCGCCGGCCGGGCCCTGAACGCGCCCAAGGAGGGCCCGGACGACGGCCGCTTCCTGCGGTGGCTGCTGGCGCAGGATGGCCTGGTGATCCGCGACGCCACGCTGACATGGAACGACGCCCAGACGGAAGCGGGCGAACTCACGCTGGCCGACGTGGACATCGCCGTGCGCAAGCGCCGCAATGGCCATGAGCTGGGTTTCCGTGCGCGCCCGCCGGCGTCCCTGGCCACCGCGGTGGAACTGCGCGCGGCCGTGGACCTCAAGCAGGATCCGGCACGTTGGCAGGCGGCCGGCACGGTGTATGCCGAGGTGCAGGATGCGCGGGTCGACGAAATCCGCCGCCACGTGACGGTGCCCCGCGCCTTGATCGCCGGCCGCGGCAATGTGCGCCTGTGGCTCGACTTCGACACCGCGGCGCCGACGCTGGCGGTGCCCAACGAGGCGATGCGCGCCTCGACCCCCCTGCGGGCCATCACCGCCGACCTGCACCTGGCCGGGACGCGCGCGCGGCTTGGCGAGGATCTCGAGCCGCTCGACGTCGCCGAGCTCAGCGGCCGGCTGGAGTACCGCGCAGCCGATGCCGGGTTTACCATGGCCAGCAAGGGCCTGGCCTTGCGCACGTCAGCCGGCGTCAAGATGGCGCCCGCGGACTTTTCCCTCACGCTCAAGGACCAGAACGACGCGGCCCGGGCCGGCGGCGAGATGACCGGCGATGGCATCGACCTCAAGGTGATGACGGCGCTGCTGGAGTTTTTCCCGGTGGGCAAGGACGTACGCCACGTGGTCAACGATTTTTCGCCGCGCGGCCTGGTCCAGAAGACCCGCTATGCCTGGAGCGGCCCGCTCGAGGCCCCGCGCGGCTACGAATTCAAGGGCACGCTGTCCGGGTTTGCGCTGAACCAGCACGATGCGTTTCCCGGTGTGAGTGGGTTCTCCGGCACGGTGGAGGGCAGCGACAAGCGCGGGCGCTTCGACATCGATTCGCGCGATTTTTCGCTCAGCCTGCCGAAGATCTACGAGGAACCGCTGCAGTTCACGCAGCTGTCCGCCAAGGGCACCTGGACCCTCGACGCCGATGCGCTGCGCGTGGACGTCGGCACGCTGGCGGTGGCCGGCGAGCAACTGGAAGGGACGTTTTCCGGCACCTGGGAGCGTTTCCGCGCCGCCGGTGCACGGGGCAAGGAGGAAAAGGGCCCGGGGTCGATCGATTTCACCGGCCGCTTCGCCCGCATCGACGCACGTGCCGTCGGCCGCTACCTGCACAAGGACAGCCGCGCCGCGCGCGAGTACCTCGACTGGGCGATCCGCGGCGGCGAGGTGCGCGATGCGGACGTGATCCTCAAGGGCACGCTCTATGACTTTCCGTTCCGCCACGGCGAGGGCGGGCAGTTTCGCATCGCCGGCAAGCTGGCCAACGTGGCCTTGCGCCACAGCGAAGGCTGGCCGCAGATCGGCGCCATCCAGGGCGATGTGACTTACGAAAACACGCGCTTCGAGGCCAAGCTCGAGTCGGCGCAGGTGCTGTCCACCCGACTGGGCCGCACCAGCGTGCTCATCGAGGACCTCGGCGCCGCGCCGCCGTTGCTGGTCATCAACGGCACCACCGCCGCGCGCGCCGAGGAAGTCACGCGCTACATCCGCGAAAGCCCGCTGCAGGCCTCGATCGGCGGGTTCACGCAATTCGTCACCCTCCAGGGCCCCGGCAAGCTCGACCTCACGCTGAAGATTCCCCTGGGCAACAACAAGGAACATGGCGTTCCGTTCCGCTTCAGCGGCCAGTACGCGCTCAATCGCGGGCGCGCGTTGGTGGCGGTCGGCGACAAGTCGGCGGAAGTGACCAGTGTCTCCGGCGCCGTCACGTTCAGCGAAACCGCCACGCGCGGCCAGGCCATCACCGGCACGGCGTTCGGTTACCCGGCGGTGGTGAGCCTGGCCACCAATGCCGACGGCGGCGTGACCACCGAATTCGCCGCGCGGGCCGACATGGCGGCGCTGTCGCCGCTGTTGCCGTTCCGCCTGCCGCAACAGGTGACCGGCACCATTGACTTGGGGGGCAAGATCATCGGGCGCAGCAGCGGGACGGAGATCCAGGTGGTGTCGTCCCTGCTCGGGGCCGCGTCGGCCTTGCCGTTCCCGCTGGCCAAGCGCGCCGACGAGCCGCGCCGCCTGCAACTGACGTTTACCCAGACCGGCCAGGCCGCCGAGCAGATTCACCTCTCCCTGGCCGGCAATGCCACGGCGCAGGGCGACGCCGCGGAGTCGCGCATCGATGCGCAATTCCGCCGCCGGGTTGAGGGCGCCGGCGCCAGCGGCGCGTTCCGGGGCGGCGTGGCGCACGTGGGCGAGCCCGTCGGGGCGCGGCCGATTCCCGACGGCCTGTGGTTGGGCGGAACGCTGCCGCGCCTCGATTTCGACGCCTGGCGTGCAGCGGTCGATGCGTTCGAACCGCCGCCCCCGGCCGGCACGCCGGCCGCGGAGGCCGCGCGCAAGGCCGATTCGCCGATCGCGGGGTTCGATTTCAAGCTCGACCACCTGGTGGCCTATGGCCGGCCGTTCAAGGCCTTGACGCTCCGTGGCCGGCATGCCGGCGAGGACTGGCGCATGCAGGTCGAGAGTGCCGAGGCGCAGGGCGATTTTTCCTGGCGTGCGGGGGCATTCAACGATCGTGGCTACGTGCGTGCGCGCCTGGCGCGGCTGTCGATCGCAGACGAGTTGCCCGCCGCTTCGCCACCCGCACCGCAGGGCAAAGTGGGGGGCGAGGGGGACAAGACCGACCTGCCCGCGTTCGACATCGTGGCGGAAAGGTTCACGCTGTCCGAAAAGTTCCTCGGCAAGCTCGAGTTCAAGGCCACGCCCCTGGGGGCCAACTGGAGGATCGACCAGCTTGACATTTCCAACGGCCACGCCACCCTCAACGCCAGCGGCCTGTACCAGCGCTACGGCGATCCGCAAAAGCCGGACGGGCGCTCGCGCACCGCGCTCGATTTCAAGCTCGAGAGTTCCAACCTCAATGCGCTGCTCGCGCAGTTCGGGTACCAGGATCAGTTGCGCGGCGGCAGGGGCAAGGCGGAAGGCAAGCTGGCCTGGCCCGGGCATGCCTTCCAGTTCAAGACTGCCAACCTCTCCGGGCAGATGCACCTCGAGGCCACCGACGGACAGATCGCCAAGATCGAGCCGGGCGCGGGCAAGCTGCTGGGGCTGCTCAGCCTGCAATCGCTGGGCAACCGGCTGTCGTTCGACTTCCGCGACATTTACGACGACGGGCTCGCGTTCCGCAGGCTGGGCGCGGACGTGGCCATCGCCAATGGCGTGATGAGCACCGAGAACTTCGAATTGAAGGGCCCGGCGGCCTTCATCCAGCTGTCCGGCACCATCTCGCTGCCGGCGGAAACGGTGTCGATGCGTGCGCTGGTCTTTCCCCTGGTCGGCGAGGGCGCGGCGCTCGGGGCGATCGTGCTGGTCAATCCGGCCGTCGGCGCAGGCGTGTGGCTGGTCTCGAAGCTGTTCCAGGAAGCCCTTTCCTACGAATTGGTGATTATGGGATCATGGACCAATCCGGAGGTCGCGCAGGTCAAGAAGAATCTCGACAAGGCCAAGAAGGACGCGCCGCCGGACAAGGGGGCGGCACCGGCAAACACTGCGGCGGAGCCCAAGAAGACGCCATGAACAGGGAACTTCCGGAAAATGTAGCGAGCGGTCGAAACGCGTGTCGAGGAGCGCACACGGACCTCGTGTACGGCGCGCACCGGAGACGGGCGTTTCGACCGCGCAGCAGCCTGATGGAAGCACCCGACAAGACGCCATGATCATCACCAAGAACTCCGGGCAGGTGCCCAACGCGCTGCTCAAGGCGGCGCAATCGACGCAGTCTTTTTTCCGCGTGGCCGCGATCCAGATGGCCAGCGGCCCCAACGTGAAAGCCAACCTCGAGGAGGCCGAGCGCCTGGTGGGCATGGCGGCCTCGACCGGCGCGCGCGTGATCGTGCTGCCGGAGTACTTCTGCATCATGGGCCTGAAGGACACCGACAAGGTGGCGGTGGCTGAAACGCCCGGCGACGGCCCGGTGCAGAAGTGGCTGTCCGAGACCGCTGCGCGCCTGCGCGTGTACCTGATCGGCGGCTCGGTGCCGATGAAGTCCGAGGTGCCCGGCAAGGTGCGCAACGCCTGCCTGGTGTACGACAAGGAAGGCCAGCTCGCGGCGCGCTACGACAAGATCCACCTGTTCAACCTGGCCCTGGGCGCGGAAAACTTTTCCGAGGAACGCACCATCGAGCCGGGCAGGGATGTGGTCACGGTGCAGACGCCCTACGGCAAGATCGGCCTGTCGATCTGCTACGACCTGCGGTTTCCGGAACTTTACCGGGCGATGGGCGACGTGGACATCATCATCGTGCCGTCCGCCTTCACCGCCACCACCGGCAAGGCGCACTGGGAGGCGCTGATCCGCGCGCGGGCGATCGAGAACCTCGCCTACGTGATCGCGCCCGCGCAGGGCGGCTTCCATGTCAGCGGCCGCGAAACGCATGGCGACTCGATGATCGTCGATCCCTGGGGCGTGATCCTCGACCGCCTGCCGCGCGGTTCCGGCGTGGTGGTGGCGGGCATCAATCCGCACTACCAGCAGACGGTGCGCAAGAGCCTGCCGGCGTTGACGCACCGGACGCTGAAGTAGGAGCAGGGTGGCGCGCGCACCGCTGCGGCACGCCGCCACGGGTCTCGAACCATGTCAGCCACGACTGCAACGTCCGTGAGCCCGCGCGCGGATCGATCCCCCGGATGAACATCGTCTGCATGGGCGGGGGGCCGGCCGGACTGTACTTCGCGCTGCTGATGAAAAAGCACGGCGCGCACCACGACATCACGGTCGTCGAGCGCAACCGCCCGTACGACACCTTCGGCTGGGGCGTGGTGTTTTCCGATGCCACCATGGACAACATGCGGCAGTGGGACCGGGACACGGCGGACGCCATCGAAGGTTCGTTCGCGCACTGGGATGACATCGAACTGCTGTTCAAGGGCCGCGCCATCCGCTCCGGCGGCCACGGCTTTGTCGGCATCGGCCGCAAGAAACTGCTCAACATCCTGCAGGCGCGCTGCGAGGCCCTGGGCGTCAAGCTGGTGTTCGAAACCGAGGCGGCCTCCGACCTCGATTTTCCGGAGGCGGACCTGATCATCGCCAGCGATGGCATCAATTCCGTCGTCCGGCAGAAGTACGCCGCGGTGTTCAGGCCGGACATCGTCACCCGGCCCAATCGCTTCATCTGGCTCGGAACCCGGAAGCGCTACGATGCCTTCACGTTCATATTCGAGCGCACCGCGCACGGCTGGTTCCAGGCCCATGTCTACAAATTCGATGACGAGACCAGCACCTTCATCGTCGAGTGCCCGGAGGCTGTCTGGAAGGCGCACGGGCTCGACCGCGCCGACCAGGACGCGTCCATTGCGTTCTGCGAAAAACTGTTCGCCGGGAATCTGCGCGGCGCAAAGCTGATGACCAACGCGCGCCATTTGCGCGGCTCGGCCTGGCTCAACTTCCAGCGCATCACCTGCGAGCAATGGTCGCATTTCAACGGGCAGGCCCATGTGGTGCTGATGGGGGATGCCGCGCACACGGCGCACTTTGCGATCGGGTCGGGCACCAAGCTCGCCTTGGAGGATGCCATCGAATTGGTGCGCCAGTTTTCGCAGGTCGGCGACCAGCCGGTGCACCTCCCGCAAGTGCTGGCGCAGTACCAGGAGCGGCGCGCGGTCGATGTGCTCCGGCTGCAGAATGCGGCCTGGAACGCGATGGAATGGTTCGAGGTGTGCGGCGAACGCTATTGCGACCAGCTCGAACCGGAGCAGTTCATGTACTCCATGCTCACGCGCAGCCAGCGCATCAGCCATGAGAACCTGCGCCTGCGCGACAAGGGCTGGCTGGAAGGCTTTGAACGCTGGTTCGATGAACGCGCCGGCCTTCCCGCGTCCGCCGCCGTGCCGCCGATGTTCACGCCCTTCCGCCTGCGCGGGGTGACCCTGAGAAACCGCGTGGTGGTCTCGCCGATGGCCCAGTACTCCTGCGCGGACGGCGTGCCGGGCGAGTTCCACCTGGTGCACCTGGGCGCGCGCGCTCTGGGCGGGGCGGGTATGGTGATGGCCGAAATGACCTGTCCGAGTCCGGAGGCGCGCATCACGCCGGCCTGTCCGGGGCTCTGGAACGTGGCGCAACGCGATGCATGGAAACGCATTGTCGACTTCGTGCACCGGCAGACGGATGCCAGGATTGCCGTGCAACTCGGTCACGCCGGGCCGAAAGGATCCACCAACGCGCCGTGGCAGGGCGCCGGTGCCGACTTGCCGCTGGCCGACGGCAACTGGCCGCTGATGGCCGCCTCCGCCGTCCCGTATCTGGAAGGGCGTTCTGCCGTCCCGCAAGCCATGGACCGGGCGCAGATGGACCGCGTGCGCGATGAATTCGTCGCCGCCGCGCGTTTGGCCGCCGAGGCCGGATTCGATTGGCTGGAACTGCACTGTGCGCACGGCTACCTGCTGTCGAGTTTCATCTCGCCGCTGACCAACCGGCGCGAGGATGAATACGGGGGCAACCTTGAGAACCGCTTGCGTTATCCACTCGAGGTCTTCGCGGCCGTGCGTGCGGCATGGCCGGCCGAGCGGCCCCTGTCGGTGCGCATTTCGGCACACGACTGGGTGGAAGGCGGCATCACGCCGGTCGACGCGGTCGGCATTGCGCGCGCCTTCAAGGCCGCCGGCGCCGACATGATCGACTGTTCGTCCGGTCAGGTCAGCGCGCAGCAGAAGCCGACCTACGGGCGCATGTACCAAACGCCGTTCGCGGATCGCATTCGCAACGAGGCCGGCATCCCGACCATCGCGGTCGGCGCGATTTACGAGGCCGACCACGTCAACAGCATCATTGCTGCGGGACGTGCCGACTTGTGCGCCGTGGCACGGCCGCACCTGGCCAATCCGGCCTGGACGCTGACCGAGGCGGCGAAGATCGGTTTCACGCGCCAGCCGTGGCCCGTGCAGTACCAGACCGCCAAACCGCAACTGGAGGCCAATTTCCAGCGCGAGCGCGCCGCCGCAGCGGCCGGCCTCAAGCCTTCCGGGAACGCGGCATGAGCGGGCCTGTGCGCAGGCACGCGCTGGTCACCGGTGCCGGTCGCGGCATCGGCGCGGCGATCGCGCATGCGCTCGCGGCCGACGGCTGGACGCTGACCCTGGCCGGCCGGGACAGTGCTGCGCTGGCCGCGACCTGTGCTGCGCTTTCCCACAGTGGGCCGGGAGGTCACGGTTGGGTGAGCATGGATGTCACCGACGCCGAATCTGTTGCGAAAGGCGTTACCGAGGCCCGCGCCGCGCGCGGGGCGTTTGCCGCGTTGGTCAACAATGCAGGGGCCGTTGAAACGGCCGCGTTTGCCAGGACGGATGCAGCCCTGTGGCGGCGCATGCTGGAGGTCAACCTCACCGGCGCCTTCACCTGCACGCAGGCGGTGCTGCCCGATCTCGTGTCCGCGCAGGACGCGCGCATTGTCAACGTCGCCAGCACCGCGGCCCTCAAGGGCTACGCGTACGTCTCCGCCTATTGTGCAGCCAAGCATGGCCTGCTGGGCTTGACCCGCGCATTGGCGCAGGAGCTGGCCAGCCGGGGCGTGACGGTGAATGCCGTGTGCCCCGGTTATACGGACACCGACATCGTGCACCATGCGATCCAGAACATCACCGAAAAAACCGGGCGCAGTGCAGAGGAGGCGCGACAGTCGCTGGTGCAGGGCAATCCGACGGGACGCCTGGTCCAGCCTGTGGAGGTCGCCGAAGCCGTCCGCTGGCTGTGCAGCCCGCTTGCGGCAAGCGTGAACGGCCAGGCCATTGCGGTGTGCGGTGGCGAAACCAATTAGTGGAATGGATCAAAGAGGAATCCCATGACCGAGCGTGTCGACCCAACCCTCGCGGCGGGCAATCGCGTGACCCTTGCGGGCTATCAGGCCCGGCACTTCCAGTGGCAGTGCAGCGAAGGCGTGGCCGTGATCACGCTCAATCGCCCGGAACGCAAGAACCCGCTCACGTTCGACTCCTACGCCGAGTTGCGCGACCTGTTCCGCGCGTTGCGGCAGGCCACGGATGTGCACGCGGTCGTGATGCACGGCGCAGGCGGCAACTTTTGCTCCGGCGGCGACGTGCATGAAATCATCGGGCCGCTGATCCAGTTGAAGGCGCCGGAACTGCTCATGTTCACGCGCATGACCGGCGATTTGGTCAAGGCGATGCGCCACTGTCCGCAGCCGGTCATCGCAGCGGTCGATGGCGTGTGTGCAGGCGCCGGCGCCATCATGGCGATGGCCAGCGACCTCAGGGTCGGGACGGCGCGCAGCAAGACGGCGTTCCTGTTCAACCGCGTCGGGTTGGCCGGCTGCGACATGGGTGCGTGCGCGATGTTGCCGCGCATCGTCGGCCAGGGGCGCGCCAGCGAATGGTTGTACACCGGGCGCTCGGTGGGCGGCGACGAAGCGTTGGCGTGGGGGTTTTTCAATCGCCTGGTGGCGCCGGAATCCTTGCTCGAGGAAGCCTCGGCATGGGCCGGCGAGTTGGCACGCGGTCCGACCTTCGCCAATGGATTGACCAAAACCATGCTGCACCAGGAGTGGGACATGGGCATCGACCAGGCCATCGAAGTAGAAGCGCAAGCGCAGGCCCTGTGCATGCTCACCGAAGACTTTGGCCGCGCCTATCGCGCGTTCGTGGCGAAGGAAAAACCCGTGTTCGAGGGCAACTGATGGCCTCCCCTCCGACACCGGCTGCAGCCGGGTCCGCCGCGCTCGATCACCTGCGCTGGCCGTTCTTTGAAGACCGGCACCGGCAGCTTGCGGGTGAATTGGATGCCTGGGCGGCCTCAGAAGTGCGTGACCTGCACGCGGCGGACACCGACGCGCTATGCCGAAGCTTGGTCGAGCGGCTGGGCGCGGCAGGGTGGTTGAAGCATTGCGTGTCGGGCGTGGAACACGGCGGCGCCTTCGCGGCGATCGATACCCGCATGGTGTGCCTGGCACGCGAGATCCTCGCCCGTCACTGTCCGTTGGCGGACTTCGCGTTTGCCATGCAGGGCCTCGGCTCCGGCGCAATCTCACTTGCGGGCAGCGACACGCAGAAAGCCGCGTGGTTGCCCCAGGTGGCGCGCGGCAGGAAGATCGCCGCCTTTGCGCTTTCCGAGCCGGACGCCGGATCCGACGTGGCGGCGCTGCAATGCGCGGTGCGCATCGAAGGTGGTGAGGCGATCCTCGACGGGGAAAAGACCTGGATCTCGAATGGGGGCATCGCGGACTTCTACGTGGTGTTCGCACGCAGTGGCGAAGCGCCCGGTTCGCGCGGCCTGAGCGCGTTCATCGTTCCGGCGGACACGCCGGGGCTGGAGATCGCCGAGCGGATCGAGGTCATCGCGCCGCACCCGCTGGCGCGGCTGCGTTTTTCCGCCTGCCGCGTGCCGCTTGCCAACCGCATCGGCGAGGGGGGCGAAGGATTCAAGATCGCCATGCGCACGCTCGACGTGTTTCGCACCAGCGTGGCTGCGGCTGCACTCGGCATGGGGCGCCGTGCGCTGGAAGAAGGCCTGGCGCGGGCGCGCGCGCGCAAGATGTTCGGGCAGGTGCTGGGCGATTTCCAGATCACGCAGGGCAAGCTCGCGCAGATGGCCACCACCCTCGACGGCGCCGCGCTGCTCGCCTACCGCGCCGCGTGGCAGCGCGACCAGGGGGGCAGCGTTACCCGTGAGGCCGCGATGGCCAAGCTGGCCGCCACCGA
>JAEUMZ010000079.1 GCA_016790765.1 Betaproteobacteria bacterium | reverse complement strand
GTCCGCCCATGTTGCCCAGTCCGATGAAGGCGATGCGCGTGCTCATGTGCGTGCTCTTTGGCGTTCGAGGAGTCGAGGACGATCCATTCTACGCACGGCGTTCATTGCACGGCTTGACACAGCACACCGGCAGCAAACGCTAGCACTGGCGCGGCGTTCTGGCCGATTCTGGACTGGAAGCCGCACCAGTGCTTGACTTTGGCATCGAGACCCCAGCCGACGCGTGTCGCTCAGCCCCGCACGGCGAATGAAAAGCGACGCGGGAACCCGGCCCCTACGAAATCGCCAGGTCCGCCACCTGCCGCATCCCCGCACGTGATCGCAATCGCGCCAACCAGCGCTCGACATTCGGGCGCGGGGTGCGTTCGATCGGCAGCTTGCTCCAGCGATCCACAGAGCAGCCGGCCGGAATGTCGGCCATGGTGAAAGCCGCGCCGCCGAGGTAATCACGCGTTGCGAGGTGTGCATCGAGCAAGGCCAGTTTCTGTTCGGCTGCAACCCGGCCCGCCTCGACCTCCGCAGCATTGCGATCCGCCGGCGCCGTGCGCACCAGCTGCACGAACGCACGGCCGATGGCCGGGTTGAGCGCGGTGGCTTGCCAGTCCATCCAGCGGTCCGCGTCGGCACGCGCTGCAGGGTCCGCGGGACAGAGCGTGCCCAGGCCGTGCTTGGCGGCCAGGTAGCGCACGATGGCATTCGATTCCCAGAGCACGAAGCCATCGTCCTCGATGACGGGGATGAGCCCGTTCGGGTTCATGGCGCGGTACTCCGGTGTGCCCACCACGCCGTGCTCGCGGCCGGCGTCGATGCGCGCATAGGCGAGACCCAACTCGTCGGCGCACCACACCACCTTTTGCACGTTGACCGAGTTGAGCCGGCCCCAGATCTTCAACATGGCTTGCCCTATTTTCCGGACATCTCGCGCATCGCCAGCGCATGCAGGATCTTGCCGTGCACGCCGCCGAAACCGCCGTTGCTCATCACCAGGATCTGGTCCCCGCGCCGGGCCATGGCGGTGATCGACGTGACCATGGCATCGAGGTCGTCGAACACGCCGGTCTTGGTGCCGATCGGCTCGAAGGCCTTGGCCACGTTCCAGCCCAGGTTTTTCGCAAACACGAACACGACCTCGGCATGCGTGAGCGCCTCGGGCAGCGCCGCGCTCATGGTGCCCAGCTTCATGGTGTTGGTACGCGGCTCCAGCACCGCGATGATGCGCGCATCGCCGACGCGCTTGCGCAGGCCGGCAACCGTGGTGGCGATGGCGGTGGGGTGGTGCGCGAAGTCGTCGTACACCGTGATGCCGCCGATCTCGCCCTTGATTTCCATGCGCCGCGCCACGCCGTCGAAGGCGTTGAGCGCATCGACGGCGAGCTTGGGCGGCACGCCGGCGTGGCGCGCGGCGGCGATGGCGGCCAGCGCGTTCATGGTGTTGTGCGCGCCCATCTGGCTCCAGTCGATGAGCCCCTTGTCCACGCTGTTGAGCAGCACGCTGAACTGGCTGTCCCGTTCGCCGCGCCGGAAGTCCCACAGCAGCCCCGGGCCGAACTCCTCGACCGCGGTCCAGCAGCCCCGCGCCAGCGCCCGGCGCACGTGCTCGTCGCGCCCGTTGGCGACGATCAGGCCGTTGCCCGGTACCGTGCGCACCAGGTGGTGGAACTGCGTCTCGATGGCCTCGACGGTCGGGAAGATGTCCGCGTGGTCGAGCTCCAGGTTGTTCAGGATGGCCGTGCGCGGCCGGTAGTGTACGAACTTGCTGCGCTTGTCGAAAAACGCGGTGTCGTACTCGTCGGCCTCGATGACGAAAAACGGTGACTCGCCGCCCGGTGCGCGCGCGGACACGCCGAAGTTGGCCGGCACACCGCCGATGAGAAAGCCGGGCGACAGGCCCGCATGCTCGAGGATCCACGCCAGCATCGCCGACGTCGTGGTCTTGCCGTGCGTGCCCGCCACGGCCAGTACCCATTTGCCGGCAAGGAAGTTCTCGCCCAGCCACTGCGGGCCGGAGACGTAGGGCAGCCCGCGGTTGAGGATCTCCTCGATCACCGGCTTGCCGCGCGTCATGGCGTTGCCGACGACATACAGATCGGCTTTGTATTGGTCGAGCTGCTCCGCATCGAACCCTTCGTGCAGGGTGATGCCCTGCGCTTCGAGCTGCGTGGACATCGGCGGATACACGTTGGCATCGCAGCCGGTGACGGTGTGGCCGGCCTGCCGCGCAAGGACGGCGAGCCCGCCCATGAAGGTGCCGCAGATGCCGAGGATGTGGAGGTGCATATTTGGGGGCTGGGGGTCGGGGGCTAGGGGTTGGGGAAAGGCGGGCAACGCAATCGTTGCGCCTCAAGCCTTGAAGGTGAAGTACACCGCGCCCATCAGGCAGAGGCCGGCCCAGAGGTAGTTCCACTTGAGCGGCTCGTTCATGTACAGGACGGCGAAAGGCACGAACACGGCCAGCGTAATGACTTCCTGCAGGATCTTGAGCTGTCCCAGGTTCATGGTGGTGAAGCCGATGCGGTTGGCGGGCACCTGCAGCAGGTACTCGAACAGCGCGATGCCCCAGCTCACCAGCGCGGCGATCCACCACGGCTTGTCGTTGAGGTTCTTCAGGTGCGCATACCACGCGAAGGTCATGAAGACGTTCGAGGCGATAAGCAGCAGGATGGCGGTGAGGGTGGGGGAGCCGAAGGGCATGGCAGGTTCGGTGTTGAATGACTGGGTCCGGATCTCATGCAAGTTGTCACCCCGGCGCAGGCCGGGGTCCAATTTGATCGTCTCGAACTTGGACCCCGGCCTGCGCCGGGGCGACATCACTTCCGAGCTTGCGGGATTCTAGCGCCGACACCCTCCGTCACATCCCGGGAAGCATGGAGGAGTAAACTCGACGGCCCTTGCGCGACCAAGGTGGGCTCAAGCTTGATTTCCACCGGGGTGCCCGCATGCTATTGAAATTGTCCAAAGAGTCCGCCATGGTTCCCCATCTGACGACTTCGCTGACCGGCCCGCTGCTGGCGCTGGAAAAGAAAATCCTCGACGCCATGCCCTCGATCGAGCGCTGGTTCCGCGGCCAATGGCAGGAGAATGCGCTGCCGTTCTACACCTCGGTCGACCTGCGCAATTCCGGCTTCAAATTGGCGCCCGTGGACACCAACCTGTTCCCCGGCGGCTTCAACAACCTCAATCCCGATTTCCTGCCGCTGTGCGTGCACGCCGCGATGTCGGCGGTGCAGAAAATCTGCCCGGACAAGCAGCGCTTCCTGCTGATCCCGGAAAACCACACGCGCAACCTGTTCTATCTCACCAATGTGGCGGCAATCCAGCGCATCCTCACGCGCGCCGGCCTTGAGGTGCGCGTGGGCTCCCTGCTGCCGGAGATCACGTCCCCGACGAAGCTCGACCTGCCCAACGGCAGCACGCTCACGCTGGAACCGATCCGCCGCGAAGGGAATCGCCTGGTATTGGATGGCTTTGATCCTTGCGCCATCCTGCTCAACAACGACCTCTCCGCCGGCGTGCCGGAGCTTCTGAAGCGCCTTGAGCAGCCGGTGGTGCCGCCGCTCTATGCGGGCTGGACCACGCGCCGCAAGACCTTGCATTTCCACGCCTACGACCGCGTGGCGGAGGACTTCGCCAAGATCATCGGCATCGATCCGTGGTTCATCAACCCGGTGTTCAGCCAGTGCGGGCGGGTCAACTTCGGCGCCAACGAGGGCGAGGAGTGCCTGGCGGCCAATGTGGACGCGGTATTGAAGGAAACGCAGGCCAAGTACGACGAGTACGGCATCACCGAAAAGCCGTTCGTGATCGTCAAGGCCGATGCCGGCACCTATGGCATGGGCATCCTCACCGCGCGCTCACCGGACGACGTGCGGGGGCTCAATCGCAAGGAACGCAACAAGATGGCGGTGGTCAAGGAGGGCCTGGAAGTCTCCGAGGTCATCGTGCAGGAAGGCGTGCACACGTTTGAATCCGTCAACGGCGCGGTGGCCGAGCCGGTGGTGTACATGATCGACCAGTTCGTGGTCGGCGGCTTCTATCGCGTCAACACCGACCGCGGCGTGGACGAGAACTTGAATTCGCGCGGCATGAGCTTCGTGCCGCTGGCCTTCGAGACCGATTGCCATACGCCGGACTGCGGCGGCATGCCCGACGCACCGCCCAACCGTTTCTATACCTACGGCGTGGTGGCGCGCCTGGCGATGTTGGCGGCGGCCAAGGAACTGGAGCAGCTGGGGCAAACCGTGGACGTGGAATCCATCGCCCCGCCAGTACCGGCGGCAGCGCCCACCCTGATCCGTCCCCCGGTCGCTGCAGCCGCCGAGTAGGCGTCCCAGTCGCCCTCCACCGCCCGGGATGCGCTTTCCCTTGCGGTAGGCTTTCGCGACTCAGGATACCGACGCCACTCCTCACCCTTTTCACCTCACCCCTCACCCAGCGCCTGTCACCGAATCCCATGCGCCTCGCCTTCATCGTCGACCCGATCCACCAGCTCAAGGCCTACAAGGACTCCTCGGTGTTCATGATGCGCGAGGCCGCCCGGCGCGGACACGAGGTGTGGGCGTTCGAGGCGCGGCAAATGTTTGCGCAGGGGTTGGTGCAGGCCAATGCGGTACGCCTCGACGTGGGAACGGACAACGACGCGTGGTACCGGGAGGCCGGGTCCGCCACGCATGCGCTCACGCATTTCGACGTGGTGCTGATGCGCAAGGACCCGCCGTTCGACCCGGAATACCTCTATGCGACGCTGCTCTTGAGCCTGGCCGAGGCGCAGGGTGCGCGCGTGGTCAATCGCGCCGCGTCGCTGCGCGACTACAACGAAAAGCTCGCGATCCTCAAGTTTTCCCGGTTCACCGCGCCGACGCTGGTGTCCTCCGACATGGCGCGGCTGCATGCGTTCGTCGAGGAACACGGCGACGTCATCTTGAAGAAACTCGACGGCATGGGCGGCACTTCGATCTTCCGGGTGCGCGCGGACGACGCGAACCGCAATGCCATCGTGGAAGTGCAGACCCGCCTGGGCGTGGAGACGGTGATGGCCCAGCGCTACCTGCCGGCCATCGCGCAAGGCGACAAGCGCGTGCTGGTGATCGACGGAGAAGTCGTCCCGCATTGCCTGGCGCGCATCCCCAAGGCCGGTGAGACGCGCGGCAACCTCGCGGCCGGCGGGCGCGGCGTGGCGCAGCCCATCTCCGCGCGCGACCGAGAAATTGCTGAAGCGCTCGGGCCGCAACTGAAAGCCGATGGCCTGACCATTGTCGGCCTGGACATCATCGGGGATTCATTGACCGAGGTGAATGTGACCTCGCCCACCTGCATGGTGGAGATCTTCGAGCAGACCGGCACCAACGCGGCGGCAAAGGTGATCGAGGCGCTGGAGCGCGGGTAGCGCGCCGCGCCGCTACGCGGCCACGCGTGCGCGGATATAGAACTGCCAGGTGCACAGCTCGGCCAGTTCCTGCGCCGTGAGGTCGTTCAGGATCATGCGGCCCATGCCGATGCTGATGCGCGGCATTTTGACCTGCTCCGCGTAGAACGCCTCGAGCTTGGGTTCCAGCATGTAGTTGCAGTGCTCCACGCGGAAGCCGGTTTCGTTGAGCAGGGTGGTGAACGTCTTGAGCGAAAAGAACCGGAGGTGCGTCACGTCGAGCATGCCGCGGTCGGTGTATTGCCAGTCGCCGAAGTCGACGATGCCGTGCAGGAAGGGCAGAAAGCGGCCGTTGGGCACGCTGAAGATCAGCTGCGCGTCCGGCGTGAGCAGCGGCCGGATCTTGAGCATGGCGCGCCACGGATCGACCATGTGCTCCAGCACGTCGGCGGCCACCACGGTGTCGATGCTGCCCGGTGCGATGCCCTCGGCCGCGAAATCGACTGCCTCCAACGGGGCCTGGATGACCTGGTGCAGCCGCGTGGCCGCCGCCGCGGCGGTGGTGGCATGCGGCTCGATGCCGAGGGTGCGGCAATCCGGATAGCGCGTGCGCACTTCCTCGCCAAAAAGGCCGGCGGAGCAGCCGATGTCCAGCAGCACGCGGGGCGGTTGGGCAAACGACTCGAACAGCAGCGGATTGAAATGGGTCTCGTACACCGTGCCGTCGTTGGCGCCCGGCCCGAGGTGGGTCTGCCAGACCGGCTGGCTGGGCGGTGGGGTGTCCGGGGGAACTTGGCGGGTCATAAAGCGGCGATGGGCCAGGCGCAGCCCGTAAAATAGCGGTCTTCCAGCATAACACCGCATCCGGCATGCTCTCGTTCCAAGAACTGATCCTCAAGCTCCAGTCGTACTGGAATGCGCAAGGCTGCGCGCTGCTGCAGCCCTACGACATGGAAGTCGGCGCGGGCACCTCCCACACGGCGACCTTCCTGCGCGCGCTGGGACCGGAACCGTGGCGCGCGGCCTATGTGCAGCCTTCGCGCCGGCCCAAGGACGGCCGCTACGGCGAGAACCCCAACCGCCTGCAGCACTATTACCAGTACCAGGTGGTATTGAAACCCTCACCGCCCGACATCCTGGAGCTGTACCTGGGCTCGCTCGCGGCGATCGGCCTCGACTTGCAGGCCAACGACGTGCGTTTTGTCGAGGACGACTGGGAAAACCCGACGCTGGGCGCCTGGGGCTTGGGCTGGGAAGTGTGGCTCAATGGCATGGAGGTCACGCAGTTCACCTACTTTCAGCAGGTCGGCGGGCTGGAGTGCAAGCCGATCACGGGCGAAATCACCTACGGCCTGGAACGCCTGGCCATGTACCTGCAGAAGAAGGAAAGCCTGTACGACCTGGTGTGGACGACGTGGGAAGAACAAGGGCAGAGACGTGTGCTCACCTACCGCGACGTGTTCCACCAGAATGAAGTCGAGCAGTCGGCCTACAACTTCGAGCATTCCAACGTACCGGCCCTGTTGCGCCACTTTGCCGACTACGAGGGCAACGCCAAGCACCTGATGGAGCGGCAGCTCGCCTTGCCCGCCTACGAGCAGGTGCTGAAGGCGGCGCACACCTTCAACCTGCTCGATGCGCATGGCGCCATCTCGGTCACCGAGCGCGCGGCCTACATCGGGCGCATCCGCAACCTGGCGCGCGAGGTGGCGAAGAGTTACTACGAATCGCGCGAGCGCCTCGGCTTTCCCATGGTGCCGGCCGTAGCGAAGGAGGCGGCATGAGTACCGCATCCTTGCTGGTCGAGCTGTTCACGGAGGAACTACCGCCGAAATCGCTCAAGAAACTGGGGGACGCGTTCGCGGATAGCCTGGTGAAAGGCCTGGCGCAGCGCGGCATGATCGACGGCGGCGAGACGGTCACCCGCTTTGCCACGCCGCGCCGGCTGGCGGTGCACATCACGCGCGTGAAGGCCGTTGCCGCCGACCAGAAGGTCGTGCGCAAGCTCATGCCGGCAAGCGTGGGGCTGGACGCCGAGGGGCACGCCACGCCGGCGTTGCAGAAAAAGCTCGCGGCACTGGGACGCGCGGACCTCGACGTGTCGCAACTGGCCCGCGAAGGCGAGGGCAAGGCCGCGCAACTGGTCCTCCACGATGTCGACAAGGGCCAGCCGCTGCAAGTGGCGCTGCAGTCGGCGCTGGAGGAGGCCATCGAGGGCTTGCCGGTGGCCAAGGTCATGAGCTACCAACTCGCCGACGGCGCCACCACGGTGCAGTTCGTGCGCCCAGTGCATGGCCTGGTGGCCTTGCACGGAGGGGACGTGGTCGGCGTGCACGCGCTGGGGCACGACGCCGGCCGCGCCACGCACGGCCACCGTTTCCAGGGTGTCCGGGACATCGCCCTCCAGCACGCCGACGAGTACGAATCGCGACTGGAATCCGAGGGCGGCGTGGTCGCGTCCTTCGACCAACGCAAAGCCGAGATCCACCGCCTGCTGCTGCAGCGCGCCGAGGAGTGCGGCGACACGCTGGGCGAGCCGGCCGACTATGCTGCCCTGCTCGACGAAGTCACCGCGCTGGTCGAGCGCCCGACCGTCTATGTCGGCAAGTTCGACGCCGAATTCCTGGGCGTGCCGGCCGAGTGCCTGATCCTCACCATGAAGTTGAACCAGAAGTACTTCCCGCTGTTCCTGTCCGAGGGCGGGCTGTCGAGCCGGTTCCTGATCGTGTCCAACATGCGCCTCGACGATCCGTCCAACGTCATCGAGGGGAATGAACGCGTGGTGCGGCCCAGGCTTGCCGATGCGCGGTTCTTTTTCGAGACTGACAAGAAGACCCGGCTGGAAGATCGCGTGGCCAAGCTCGGCGCCGTGGTGTACCACAACAAGCTGGGATCACAGGGCGAGCGCGTCGAGCGCGTGCGCACGCTTGCAAAGGCGATCGCCGGGGCCATCGGCGCGGACGTGAGCCACGCCGACCGCGCCGCGCTGCTCGCCAAAGCCGACCTGGTCACCGACATGGTCGGCGAATTCCCGGAACTGCAGGGCACGATGGGACGCTACTACGCGCTGCACGACGGCGAGCCGCCGGTGGTGGCCGACGCGATTGCGCAGCACTACCAGCCGCGTTTTGCCGGGGACGCGCTCCCTGCATCCGATGTTGCGCTGGCTGTCGCCATGGCGGACAAAATGGAGACGCTGGCCGGCTTGTTCTCCATCGGCCAGGTGCCGACGGGAGACAAGGATCCGTTTGCCCTGCGCCGCCACGCGCTGGGCGTGCTGCGCATGTTGGTCGAGCGCGACCTTCGCCTCACAGTGACCTGGTTGGTGGAGGAGGCGATGACGCCCTTTGCCCATGCTGTGCCGGGCGCCCGGGACCAACTCTCCACGTACATCTACGAGCGCGTCAGCGGCTACCTGCGCGACCTCGGCTACACCACGCTGGAAGTCGAAGCCGCCGTCGCCGCGCGTCCGCCCTGGGGTGAATTTCCCGCGCGCCTGGCGGCGATTCGCGCCTTCACCCAACTGGCCGAAGCCGAGAGCCTCGCCGCGGCCAACAAGCGCACCGGCAACATCCTGAAAAAGGCCGAAGGCACGTTCGCGCACGCGGACCCGGCGCTGTTCGCCGAACCCGCCGAGCATGCGCTGCACGCCGCGGTGCAGGCGTCGCGCCCGGTGTTCGAACGCCACATGGCCGCGCGCGACTTCGCCGCCGCATTGAAGTCCCTCGCGCCGCTGAAGACACCGGTCGATGCGTTCTTCGACGCCGTCATGGTCAACGCCGAGGACCCCAAGCTGCGCACCAACCGCCTGGCCCTGCTGTCGGACCTGCACGCGCTGATGAACCAGGTCGCAGACCTCTCGAAGCTGGCCGCATGACCAAGCCCCTCGACCCGGTGCTGCTCGACGTGCCCGATGAGCTTGTCGGCCCGCGCATCGTCCTGCGCGCCTGGCGCGAGGAAGACGCCGGCGCGCTGTGGCTGGCGGTCGAGGCCTCGCGTGCGCACCTGGCGCCGTGGATGCCCTGGGTGCGCGACCACGATTCGGCCGAATTTTCGCGCGCCTACACGCGGCGCATGCGCGCCAAGTGGGCGCTGCGCGAGGACCTGCCGATGGGCATCTGGACGCGTGCGGGGCACCAATTGATCGGTGCCACCGGCCTGCATCGCTTCGACTGGACGGTGCCGGCGATGGACATCGGCTATTGGCTCACGCCGGACGCCACCGGCCACGGCTATGCCAGCGAGGCGGTGAGGCTGGTGACCGCCATGGCGTTCGACCACTTGCGGGCCGAACGCGTGACGATCACCTGCTCGACCGCCAACACCCGCAGCGCTGCGGTGCCGCTGCGCTGCGGCTACCTGCACGAGGCCACCCTGCGCAGCGAACGGCGCGACCACGAGGGCCGCCTGCGCGACACGTTGCTGTACGCGATGACGCGCCGCGACTACCTCGCCCGCGTTGCGGCCCCTTCCACGGCCGGCAGGTAGAATTTCGCCATGAGCAGCCCCCTCAAACTGGTCATCCTCGACCGCGACGGCGTCATCAACTTCGATTCCGAGCACTTCATCAAGTCGCCGGACGAATGGAAGCCGATTCCCGGGTCCATCGAGGCCATCGCACGCCTGAACCAGAACGGCTACCGCGTGGTGGTGGCCACCAACCAGTCCGGCATCGGCCGCGGCCTGTTCGACATGGCCACGCTCAATGCCATCAACGACAAGATGTGCGGCCAGGTGTTCCGCCAGGGCGGGCGCATCGACGCGGTGTTCTTCTGCCCCTGCACCGCGGAGCAGAATTGCCATTGCCGCAAACCCGACACCGGCATGTTCGAGGATATCGCGGTGCGCTTCCACACGGGTCTCAACGGCGTGCCGACCATCGGCGATTCGCTGCGCGACCTCGAGGCCGGCGTCAAGGCCGGCTGCGTGCCGGTCCTGGTGCTGACCGGCAAGGGGAAAAAGACCCAGAAGGCCGGCGGGCTGCCCAAGGGCACGCTGGTGTTCGCGGACCTTGCCGCCGCGGTCGACCACCTCGTCGCAGAGGCCTCGTCCGCCCCAGCCGCCGCATGATCCTGCTGCGTTCGCTGCTGTTCTTCCTGCTGTCGATCGTCAACACGATCTTCTGGGGCATCGTCACCGTTCCCGCCAGTTTCATCCACTTCCGCACCGGCTACGATTGCGCGCGCCTGTGGGGCGTGTGCGAGCTGTGGATGGCCAGGCACCTGTGCGGCATCGAGTACGCCATCAGCGGGCGGGAGAACATCCCTTCGCACGCCTGCATCTCGATGGCCAAGCACCAGTCGGCCTGGGAAACCATCTTCATCCTCTGCCACATCCCGCGCGCGGTGTGGATCATCAAGAAGGAACTGGTGTGGCTGCCGATCATCGGCTGGGTGCTGGCGGGCCTGAAGTCGATCGCCATCGACAGGAAGAGCGGCAAGGCCGCCATCGAGCAGATCATCGAGCAGGGGCGCGACCGCCTGGCGCAGGGCCTGTGGATCTCGCTGTTTCCCGAGGGCACGCGCGTGGCGCCGGGCAAGCGCGGCCGCTATGGCATCGGCGGTGCCGTGCTGGCGGCGCGCACCGGCGCGCCGATCCTGCCCATCGCGCACAACGCCGGCGAGGTCTGGCCGCGCTATTCGTTCCTGAAGTATCCGGGCAAGGTCAGCGTCAGCATCGGCCCGGTCATTGCCACGCAGGGCCGCGAGCCGCAGGCCATCATCGCCGACGTGGAAGCGTGGATCGAGGGCGAGATGGCGCGCATGCCGCCGGCGCGGGGCGCATGAACGGCGGGCGCGACGACACCGTGCGCCAGAGCATCGCGCTCGACGGCGTGCGGGTGGACTACAAGCTCACGCGCCGCCGCGGGCGCCGCGGCCTGGGCCTGAAAATCGACGGCAGCGGCATGACCGTGGCCGCCTCGCTCACCACGCCGATGTCGTCCATCGAGGACCTGATTGGCAAGAATGCGGCGTGGGTGCTGAAGAAGCTGGGCGAATGGTCGCACCGCAGGATCGAGCCGCAGCGCTGGGAAACCGGCGCCACGGTGCTGTTCCTGGGCGAGCCGCGCATCCTGATGCTCGACGCCGGGCACGCGCGCTCGGCCGTCGAGGAGTCGCTCGGGCACCTGTTCGTCAAGGTCCGCGACAGCTCGCCTGCCACCGTGGAAAAGGTGGTGTCCACCTGGTACAAAAAACAGGCCCTGCCGCACCTGGCGCAGCGCGCGTTCTTTTTTGCGCGCCTGCACGGCCTCACGCCGCCGCGCGTGTTCGTCACCAGCGCCAACAGCCGCTGGGGCAGCTGCAATTCACAGCGCGAGGTGCGATTTTCCTGGCGCCTGATCAAGGCGCGGCCGGCCTTGATCGACTACGTGGTCTGCCACGAGCTGGCGCACCTGCGGCACATGAACCATTCGGCCGCGTTCTGGAAGGAAGTCGAACGCATGTGTCCCGATTACAAGGCCCTCAAGGCCGAACTCGACCAGAACGATCACCGGTTCCGGGCGTTTTGAATGTCCGCGCCGGGCGATCACCCGCCCGAGGCGCCGCGGCACGAGACGGCGGCGCAGTTCGGCGCGCGCCAGGCGCGTGAAGGGCGCCGCATGCGCCTGGGCTGCGGCCTGGTCGTCGGCGCCCTGGTGGCCGTCGTCGTCGGGATCCGCATGGTGGAACGCCACGGGCTGGTATGGCTCGCGGCCCTCACGGCGGTCGCCGTGGCTGCGGCCATCGCATGGACGTTTGCGCGTCGCGACGACGCGGACGCGTTTCGAGTCGTCGATCTCTTCCTGCGTGGGCCCAGGCGCGGCGTGGGCTGGGCGGCGCTGGTGTTCGCGCTGCTGGGGGTGGCCGCCTACCGGCTGTTCGCCTGAGTTGCGCCGGCGCCGGCGGCCCCGCGTTGCCCGCGCGTTCCGCACCGCGCAATGGGCGTGCTGCATGGCGTCGAAAGGAGCACCCCACGAGGGCCTCGGCGCCTCACCACAAATACAGCTGCAGGCTCTTTTCCGCCACGCGCGGCGGAATGTCGCGCAGCACATCGGCGTGGCGCGGAAAGTTGGACGCGCTGCGTTCCAGCAGGTTGTCGATCCCCTCCAGATCGAAGCACGCCTCCGCGGCCGTCGCCGGCCGCAAGTCGCGCGGTTCCGGGAAAATCCCCATGCCCGCCAGCAGGCAGTACCAGGAGAACACCGGATAGCCCTTGCCGATCTGCTGGCGCCGGACGGTCTGCGATATGCGCTTGCCGGCAAGCCAGTTGCCGAACAGCATCCTGAGCGGCTCGGACAGTGCCGTGTTGGCCGCATTCGCCCGCCAATACTCGGTGTCGGTGCGCGAGTTGGTCTTGTAGTGGCTGACGATGTAGTCGCGGGTGCCCTCGAAGTGCTCGTTGATGCGCGCATTGAATTCGCCGCGCGCGCGATCGTCCATGCGTCCCGCGGCCAGCGACTCGGCGAGCAGCGTCGCGGTGCGCTGGATGAACAGCAGGGCGGTCGCTTCGAGCGGCTCGATGAAGCCCTGCGACAGGCCGATGGCGGCGCAGTTGCGCGACCAGTGCTCGGTGAGCCGGCCGATTTTCATCTTCAGGTGACGTGCCGGCGCCGGGTCATCCAGCAACCCCAGCCGCTCGCGCAGTTCGCGCTCCGCCTCGTCGGCCGAGCAGAAAGAGGAGCTGTACACGTAGCCGTTGCCATAGCGGCTGGTGAGCGGGATCTTCCACTCCCAGCCGTGCCGCAGCGCCGTGGCGACGGTTTCGCAAGGCAGTTCCGCGCCGATCGGCGTCGGCATGGCGACCGCGGCGTCGTTGAACAGGTTGTCGGCAAAGCTCACGAACGGCACATTGAGCGCCTGCTGCATCAACAGGCCGGCGAATCCGCTGCAATCGACAAAGAAATCGCCTTCCACCGGTTCTGCATCCTTGATGCCGATCGACGCGATGCGGCCCTGCGCATCGAGGTTGGCATGGGTCACGTGGCACGGCCGGTAGCGCACGCCGCGCTCGATGGCCTTCTTTTGCAGGTACTGCCCGAGCAGCACGGCGTCGAAGTGGTAGCCGTACCAGACGTCGAACGGAAACGCGCGGGCCGGTTTTGGCGCGCGACGCTCATTGGCCAGGCGCGTGGCGATGAAAAAGCGGTCCGGGTGCGCGGCGACGTCCGCGCCGTTGACGCGCGATTCGACCTGGTGCACGAATTGCGTCATCGTGAGGTTGTCGAGCATCGAGGCGAACGGATGAAAGTAACTCTCGAATCCGGGCTTGGTCGACCAGCCGGAAAAACGGATGCCGCACTTGTAGGTTGCGTGGCAGGCCGGCATCCACTCGCGCTCCTCGATATCGAGGCTGTCGAAGAACCCGCGCAGCCACGGCGTCGAGCCCTCGCCGACGCCGATGATGCCGACTGCCGGCGACTCGACCACGCTGATCTCCACGTCCTGGCCTTCGAACGCGCGCGCGAAAATCATGGCGCTCATCCAGCCGGCGGTACCGCCCCCGACGATGACCAATCGCCGGATGCCCGGGGGCGGCGCGCCCGCCGCGGCGGCACGCGACTGCAGGTAGTTGCGGTTGTAGAGGGTGGCCGTCACGACCGCTTGAACGGCGTCGTCACTCATGTCGCCTCCTTTTGACCGAGCCTTCGGACCAGCCAGTCGCGAATGTCCTGTTCCAGCGCCGGCGAAGGTTGTCCGAGGACGCCCTGCCATTCAGCCGGCAGGTGCGCGGCCGGGTCGGCGCCCTCGTGGAACACGAGATGGTCGAACAGCGCGCGCCACGCGGCACGCTCCGCCGCGCCCGCGCCCTTGAGTGCCAGGAGCGCATGCAGCAGCGCATCGAAGGGCGAACCGCCGGCGAGCGCCCCGGGGCGGCGCCACCAGCAGTTGACCAGCACGTTGAGCGCTTCGAGCGACTCGACCTGGTGCCACCACAGCGGCGGAATGTAGATCGCGTCGCCCGGTGCCAGCTCGGCGAACGCCGCCACCTCCAGCGCCTTGCGGTAGCGCGGGTGGCGCGCAAGGTCCGGGTTGCGCGTGTCGATGAGGCTGATGGGCGAGCCGGTCGGCGTGTGGTCGACCGGGCCCAGGTACAGGTTGGCCGCGGCGTCCGGCGGGAACAGCGTGAAGCGCCGCCGCCCCGCCGCCACGCAGGCGAGGTTGGACGATTCATCGACATGCGCCGGGGTGACCACGCCGTTGCCGATCCAGATGCGCGCCACTGTGCCAGGCGCCACCCAGGGCACCGGGTGCGCCTGCGCGAAGCCGGGCAGGCACTCGTCGATGACCGCACTCTGCACCGCCACGGCCGGCGCGACATCGAAGCGCGAATAGCGCGCGATTTGCTCAAGCACCGCTGACACGGGCACGCGGTTGCGCAGGTAGTTGAAGCCACTGGCGCCGCCGCCGTAACCGATGCGCCCGCCTGACTCCGGCGGCACCATGACCGCGTCGACCGGCTGCCCGTTGTCGTAGCGCATCAGCGCCGCGCACACCGCCTCCGGGGATACGCGCGCACAGCGCACCAGCGGCCAGTCGGGCACCAAACCGCGCAGCACCACCGGCCGCTGCGCGGCTTGCAGCGCATCCCAGGCCGCCGCATCGTGGAGGACCTGTTCCGGCAGCGGCGTCAACGGCGCAACGGGTCCCATGGCGCCGATTGCAGGTCAAAGTGTCCAGCGGGCGCGCTGTTTCGGGCCATTTGCCTCGGAACGCCGCGCCAGTGCTTGGGTTTCATGCGGTCACTGCAAGTTGAATCGCCGCAGACAACGCCTCCGCGTCCGCGTGCAGGAGGTGGACCACGCCGGCGTCCGGACGCAGCACCGCGCGCAGGCCCAGCGCGCCCAGCGCGGCGGCATCGGCGCGTGCGTCGGCCTCGATGCGCAGGCGCACGCGGCCGTGGATGGCGCTGATGTCCACCACGTTGGCCGCGCCGCCGAGTGCGGCGACGACCTTCGCGGCCAGCGCGCGGGTCTCGGGGTCGATCGGCGCCGATGCGGTGCGCATCTCCTGCGCGGTGGCTGCGCTGTCCTGCAACGGCGGCAGGGCGGCGGGCGCGGCGGCCAGCGCCTTCCGGATGTCGCCCGCCACCTGGTCGGCGATCGGGCCGATCACCACCTGCAGCGCGTCGTGGCCGAGCTTGACCGTGCCGCGCGCGCCCAGCGAAGTCAAAGCGGCCGCATCGATGCGCTCACGGTCGGCCAGTACCAGCCTCAAGCGCGTGGTGCAGGCATCGACCTGGCGCAGGTTGGCCGCGCCACCGAGGGCGGCGATGAAGCCTCGCGCGCGCTCCGCGTCGCCCGCCGGCACTGCGGTGGGCGCGGCATTCGCGGTGTCGGCCTCGCGGCCGGGTGTGGCCAGGTTGAAGCGCACGATGCACCAGCGGAACAAGACGTAATAGAGCACGGCGTACACGGCCCCCACCGGCAGCATCAGCCACGGCCGGGTGGAGAGCTTGAAGTTCAGCGCGTAGTCGAACAGGCCCGCGGAGAAGCCGAAACCGAGCCGGATGCCGAGGAGGTCCATGGTCACCATGGCCAGGCCGGTGAGCACCGCGTGCACCGCATAGAGCAGCGGCGCCAGGAACATGAAGGTGAATTCGATCGGCTCGGTCACGCCGGTCAGGAAGGAGGTCAGCCCCATCGACAGCAGGAGCCCGCCGGTGGCGGCACGCCGCTCCTTGTTCGCGGTGTGGTACATCGCAAGGCACGCGGCCGGCAGGCCGAACATCATCACCGGGAAGAAGCCGGACATGAACACGCCGGCCGCCGGGTCGCCGGCGAAGAAGCGTTTCAGGTCGCCGGTGGCGCCGTTGAAATCGCCGACCAGGAACCAGGCAAGGTTGTTGAGGATGTGGTGCAGGCCGGTGACGATGAGCAGTCGGTTGAGCACGCCGTACACAAACAGGCCGAACTCGCCGGCGCCGACCACCGCGCGGCTCAGGGCATCCATGCCCACTTCGAGCGTGCCCCAGCCGAGGCCGAAGGCCGCCGCCAGCCCCAGGCCGGCACAGCCGGCGGCGATGGGCACGAAGCGGCGCCCGGCGAAGAACGCGAGGTAGTTCGGCAACTTGATCTCGCTGTAGCGGTTGTAGAGCCAGCCTGATAGCAGGCCCGACAGCAGGCCGATCGGCACGCTGATCTTGGACAGCTGCCGCGCCTTGTGCGCGGCCGCGGCCAGGTCGCCCTTGGCGAAAATGTCCGGCGGCACCTGGATGAGCACTTCGGCGCCCTTGGCGGCGACCACGTAGCAGACCGCGGCGGCGAGGCCGGCCGCGCCGTGGTTTTCGCGTGCGAGGCCCACGGCCACGCCGATGGCGAACAGGAGGCCGAGGCTGGAGAAGATCGCATCGCCTGCCGCCGCCACCGGCGCGAGGTTCAGGAGGTCCGGCTGGCCCAGGCGCAGCAGCAAGCCGGCGATGGGCAGCACGGCGATGGGCAGCATCAAGGCGCGCCCGAGTTGTTGGGTTGCTTCCAGCGCGCGCGTCATGGCGTGAGTCCTCCCAGGCTGATGGTGCCCGGGCCGTTGCCGCGGTGCCACTGCGCCACGCGCGCGCGCACCGACTTCGCGTCCGGCAGGTCCAGCGCCTCGCGGGCCAGCACTGCGCAGCGCTGCGCATCGAGCGTGCGCAGCGTGCGCTTGACCACCGGGATGGCCGAGGGCACGGCCGACAGTTCGCGGATGCCCAGGCCGACCAGGATCGGCACCGCGTCGGTATCCGAGGCCAGCCCGCCACACACGGCCGCATCCTTGCCGGCGGCGTGGGCCACCTCGGCCACGCGCGCGATCAGGCGCAGCACGGCCGGGTGCAGCGCATCGAGGCGCGCCGCGAGTTCCGGGTGACCGCGATCCATGGCCAGGGTGTACTGCGACAGGTCGTTGGTGCCGATCGAGACGAAGTCGACGCGATCGATGAGCTGTTCGATGAGCAGGGCCGAGGAGGGCGTCTCGATCATCACGCCCAGTGCCGGGGGCTGGCCGGGTCCGAGCGCGTCGAGCATGCGCCGCACTTCGTCGATATCCGTGGGGTCGGTCACCATCGGCAGCAGGATGCGCCGCGTGCCGGGCGCGGAGCCGCCCAGCATCGCCTTCAACTGGGTGACCAGCAGGTCCGGCCGCCACAGGCTGGTGCGCAGTCCGCGCAGGCCCAGCGCCGGGTTGTCCTCCGCCGGCAGCGGCAGGTAGGGAATCGGCTTGTCGCCGCCGATGTCGAGGGTGCGGATGGTCAGCGGCCGTTCACCCAGCCGCTCGGCGATGCCCTGGTAGAGCGCGCGCTGCTCGTCCTCCGTTGGCGCTTCGCCGCGGTCGAGGAACAGGAACTCGGTGCGCAGCAGGCCGCAGCCCTCCGCGCCCTGCGCGACCGCCGGGCCGGCCTCCTCGAGTCCACCCAGATTGGCCATCACGTGGATGCGCACGCCGTCCAGGGTGCGCGCCTCCTCGCCGGCAGCGGCGATGTCGGCCTCGCGCTGGCGGCGCGCGGCCTCGATGGCCGCCTCGGTTGCGGTCCAGGTTTGCGCATCGGGATCGACGGTCAGCACGCCGTAGAAGGCGTCGAGCTTGAGGCGCGTGCCCTCGGCGATGTCCAGCACGCGCGCCCCGGCCGCCACCAGCGCCGGAATGCCGCGCGCCGCAGCGATGATCGCCACGTGCGAGGTCGGCCCGCCCTCGGCGCTGCACAGCCCGGCCACGCGCGAGGCATCGAGCGCCATCAACTGCGAGGGCAGCACCTCGCGCGCCAGCAGGATGGCGCGCGGCGGCAGTTCACGCGTGCTGTCCGGGGCCTGGCCGGCCAGTGCGCGCTGCACCTGCCGTTCCAGATCCGAGAGGTCGGCGGCGCGTTCCTTCATGCGCGCGTCGGCGCTGGCGTCGAGCGCGGCGACGCTGGCGCGCACGGCCGCGCGCCAGGCAAAGCCCGCGCTCTTGCCGCGCGCCATGGCGCGGCGTGCGGCGTCGACCAGTTCGGGGTCGCTCAGCAACGTCCGGTGCGCGTCGAGCACGGCCGCCTGCGCACCCTCGGCGGTCGCACCCAAACGCGTGAGGCGTGCGTGCACGGCGGCCAAGGCGGCGTCGAGGCGCGCGGACTCGGCGGCCTCCCCGGTACCCGTTTCCGCCACCGCCAGCTCCGGCTCGACCAGCGAAACCGCAGTGCCCAGCGTGAGGCCGCGGCTCGCGACCACGCCCTTGATCGTGGCGCCGGACAAGGACTCGGCGGGCGCGGCCACAGGCGGGGCGGCCGCGGCCGCGGCGCGGGCCGGCGGCATCACCATGTCGATGGCGCGAAACACGGCGGCCACCTCGTCGCCGCCGGCGCCCTCGACCGCGATCTCGATCGCCTCGCCGCGGCGCACGCCGAGCGCCATGATCGCCACCGTGCTCTTGGCATTGGCGCGGTGGCCGCGCGCCACCACCGTGACGCGCGCGCTGAACGGCTTGAGCTGCGCGGCCAGGGTCGCGGCCGGCCGCGCATGCAGGCCATGATCGAACGGCACGATGTAGCGGCGCGATTGTTCGTGCCCCGCGCCTGCGCCCGAAGCGTCCGCGGTCCCGGCCTCGGGCAGGATCTCCATCAACGGATCGCCGACCGCGATCGGCCCGGCCGGCGCGCGGAAGCCGATGCGCCCGGGCGTGGCGAGCAGGATCGGCGTGGCGAGGCTCTTCGCGCCGCGCGCGATGCGGTCGAGGTCGAAGCGCAGCAGCGCCTCGCCGGCAAACACTGCGCGCCCCGGCTCGACCAGCAGCGAAAAGCCGTCGCCCTGCAGGCGCACCGTGTCGATGCCGACGTGCATCAGGATCTCGTGGCCCTCCGGCGTGCGCAGCGTCACCGCATGGCGCGCGTTGTTCATCGGCACGACGATGCCATCGCAGGGCGCGCACAAGACGCCCGCCGTGGGGTCGATGGCCAGGCCGTCGCCGGCCATGCCCTGCGCGAACACCGGGTCCGGCAGGTGGCCCAGCGGCAGGACCCAGCCGACCAGGGGCGACTTGATCGATCGCGCGCTCACCGTGCGGCCTCCGCGCGGGGCACCAGCGCAATGCGGTCGATCGCCCACACCGGGTCGCGGCGCCAATCGCCGAACGGTTGCGCAAAACGGAAGCACAGGTCGCGCGGTCCCGCAGCCGTACCCTCGGGCAATGCGAGCGGCGCCTCCGGCAGCTGGGTGGTGGCGTGCGATCGCGTCGCCGGTTCGAGGGGAAGCGTGGCCAGCACGGGCCCGTTGTCGCAGTCGCCCTGCCGCACCAGCAACTCGCCCGCGCGGCTCTGCGGCGCGGCAAACCGGACCTTCTTCACATCCTCGCCGATCTGGAAATTGAACGGCACCTGGCCGACGGTCGCGCGCACGGCCGCCACGCGCGCAAGATCGACTGCCTTCATGCGCCAGCAGGGGTTCTGGATGTCGACCAGGAAGGCGGCGCGCGGACCGCTCAGTGGCGCATCGTCCTCGAGCGAAAGCGCGATGTGCTCGGTGCACAGGGTGAGTTCCTGGCTGGCGCGCGACCACGCTGCTGCCGCGTTCACGGCATGCTTCCTCGGTGCGGCGAGCGCCTGGCCGCCGAAGAACGGCGTGGCCGTGACCACGGCGGGCATGGGGAGTACAAGGGGCGCACTGTAGGCCGGCGAGGAAGGCGTGGGCGCGCTGCCGTCGAGCGTGTAACGGATCACGCCGGGAACGGCCTGCGCATGCAGCCGCACCCGGGCTTGCGCGCCGTTGGCGTCCACCTCGGCATCGACGGCAAAGGCGCTGTCGGCGTGCGGCACGCCCAGCGCGCGGTAGTGGCCGAACAGGTGGGCCAGCCGGCGCGAGAAATCTTCCCAGCCGCGCCGCGCGGGCATCGACCAGCCCAGCTCGGCCACCGCCGCGCCGCGCGGGAAGCTCATGTGCCCGACGCGCGCCTCGGTGCGGATGTGTTCGGTCCACACATTGCCCTGTAGGCCCAGCACGTGGCGGCGCTCCTTCGCGGTGAGCTGGTCCGGCATCGGCTCGTACGCGTACACATCCTTGAGTGTGATGAGCCGCCCGCGGCCCGGGGGTTCGTCCGCGGACAGCCGCTGCACGTTGTCGAAATAAAGCGTCGGCCAGGGCGAGAGCACGGTGTCGAAACCCTGCTGTGCGGCCTTGAAGGCCCCCTCGACGCCGCGCCAGGACATCACCGTCGCGCCGCGCGGGATGCCGGGCTCGAGGATTTCGTCCCAGCCGACCAGGCGCCGCCCGCGCGATTCGAGGAAGCGCGCGATGCGTTGCGTGAAGTAGGTCTGCACCGCGGCCGCATCCTTGAGGCCGAGGGCCTTCACGCGGCGCTGCACCGCGGGCGACTCCATCCAGCGGCGCTTGACCACTTCGTCGCCGCCGACGTGGATGTAGCGGCCGGGAAACAGCGCCATGGTTTCCTCGAGCACGTGCTCGAGGAACTTGAACGTGTGTTCCTCCAGGTTGTACACCTGGTCGTAGATGCCCCAGTCGGAAGGCACCTCGGCGGGCGCCTCGCCCGTGCCCAGTTCCGGGTAGGCCGCGAGCGTGGCCGTCGCGTGCCCGGGCAATTCGATCTCCGGCACGATGGTGACGCCGCGCTCGGCCGCGTGGCGCACCAGCGCGCGCACCGTGTCCTGCGAATAGAAGCCGCCGTAGAGGCGCGGCTTGCCGGTGGCCGGGTCGATGTCGGCACGCGGCGCGTCGCCGGCCGGCACGCGCCACGCCGCCACGCCGGTCAGCTTCGGATAGCGCTTGATCTCGAGGCGCCAGGCCTGGTCGTCGGTGAGGTGCCAGTGCAGCACGTTGAGTTTGTAGATCGCCATCCAGTCGATGAACTGGCGGATGAACTCGGGCGACTGGTAGTGGCGGGCGGAGTCGAGCATGATGCCGCGCCAGGGAAAACGCGGTGCGTCGGCAATCACCCAACCCGGGACGAGGGGCTGTCCGGACGCGGCCGTCACCAGCTGCCAGAGCGTCGTCGCGCCATGGCGCAGGCCCTGCGTACCCTGGGCCGAAAGGGTCACGCGTTGCGGTCGCGATTCCAGGCGGTAGGCCTCCGTACCGCCGGGGAGAACTTGCGTACGCCGCAGATTGACGGCGCCATCGCGCGCCGCTCCGGTGCGAACGGGAAGCTTGAGCGCATGGCTGCGCTCGAGCATCTGTGCAAGGTACTCGGCCACCTGCCGTGCCTCGTGGTCCCCAGCCGGTGCGATGATCGCCGTTTCCGGCGAAATGCGGAATGCGCCGCCGGTGGCTTCAACGGAAGCGGGGATCGGAATCACCGGCGGTGCGACCGGTGGCTCGACGGCGCCGCCGGGAGGGATGAACGCGCCGAGCGTCACCCAGATCGCGAACCTGCGATGGCGCAACCAACATTGCCTCAAACCCATTCCGTTCTCCTGTACGACACTCGAACCCCCACCCCGGAAGCCAGTTGCAGGAATCGGAGTCTAACGCCCGCCCTGCGGCCCGCCCCGCGGTTTGGGCGCTGGAAGAAAAAAGGCGGGGCCACGCCGTGCCCCGCCCTGAAAGATCGCCGGTGATTCCGCCGGGGAGAGTCGGCCTGGCACCTTGCGGCGACCCCGGATTCCGGCCCGTTGCGCCAACCGTCCAGCGCCGGCCGCCCGAAACCGGGCAGCCGGCGGCGGCCCGCAGACCGATCAGAACTTGAAGCGCGCCATCAGGTAGAACTGCCGGCCGTTCTGGTAGATCGAGCGCGGCTGGTCGTTGTTGAGCGCGAAATACTTGAGCTTCGGGTTGTTCAGGTTCATGCCATCCAGCGTCACGGTCAGGTGGTCGTTGACCTTGTAGCCGAACGAGGCCGAGACCACGTCGGTGTCGTCCTGGTAGAAGGCGGTGTTGCGGTCCAGCCCGCTGTAGAAGCTCGAGCGGAACGTGTAGTTGACCCGCGCACTGAAGCGGTCGTCCTCGTAGTAGCCGCTCAGGTTGTAGACGTTGCGCGAGGCACCCACCAGCGGCCCGCCGCCCTGCTCCTCGGCATCGGCATAGGTGTAGTTGGCGGCCACGCCGAAGTTGCCGAGGATCGGCTGCTCGTACGACAGCTCGATGCCGGTGACCTTGCCCTTGCTGTTGACCGGCACCGACAGCACGTAGTCGGTCGGGCGCCCGTTCGGGAACGCGGTGCTGAAGGTGACGAAGTTCTTGGTCACCTGGCCCAGGCCGATGTAATTGTCGAGCTTCATGTGGAACAGCGTGGCCTGCGCCAGCGCGCGCGGCGCGAAGTAGTACTCGAGGGTCGCGTCGAAGTTGCTGGAGCGGATCGGCTTCAGGTCCGGGTTGCCGCCGCTGCCGGTACCCACCCCGGTGGCCACCGCCGGCGGCGCCAGGTTCACGCTGCTGGCCAGGGCCGAGTAGTCGGCGCGGGTCATGGTCTTCGAGACCGCAAAGCGCGCGACCAGGTCCTTGCCGAGATTGAGCTTCAGGTTGGCGCTCGGCAGCACGTCGCGGTAGGTGTGGTCGGTCGCCGCGATCACGTAGGGCCCGAACAGCGAACTGGTGATGGCGCCGGGGGTGATGGCGCTCACGCCGTTGTAGTTCAGCACGTGCTCCTTGGTCTGCACCAGGCGCACGCCGGCGTTGCCGGCCCAGCCCGCACCCTCGAAGTTGGCCTGTACATAGGCCGCGGTGTTGGTTTCCTTGACGCCGAAGTTGAGGCCCCACTCGTTGCGCGAGCCGTCGGTCGGCCGGTAGGCATGCGCGGCGTTGAAGGCCGCGAGCTGCTCGGCGGTGTAGTACCAGACGTTGCGCGGGAAGTCGCCGCCCAGGCCGCTGCCGAAGTTGCCCGGGTAGTTGGTGAAGCCGGTCGGCCAGTTGGCGGAATTGAAGGCGCTGCCGTTGAGCGACGGCCGCTGGTTGATGTTGCCCACCGAGCTGCGCTCATGCGTGTTGGCGCGCGCGCCGAACTTGAGCATGGTGATGGCGCCGCCATCGAGCGTGTACTCGCCGTCGAGCTGCGCCCAGTTCTCCTTGTCCACCACGTTGACGTTCTGCGAGCCGAAGATCCAGTCCAGGCCGGACACCGCCGAGGTGTTGGCGTTGTTGATGTTGCCGAAGCGGAAGTCGGGGGCGCGGTCGATGCCGTTGAGGCGGTAGGAGGCGCCGCTGCCGACGCCGAAGTCCCATTCCGCGACGTCCTGCGTCGGCGTCTTGCCGTGGCCCTTGGAGGTGCCGGCCTTGGCGTTGAACGCGAGCTTGTCGTCGATGCGGAAGCGGCCGTCGAAGGCGAAGAAGTTCGAGTCCGCGCTCTCGTCGGGGCGCGAGATCTGGTCGTAGATGCCGTACTGCGTGCCCGGCACGCCGGTGAAGCTCGCCGAGACCAGGGTGTTGTTGCGCACCACGTAGCCCGGATCGGGCGCCTGGCCGGCGCCGCCGTTGATGAAGCGCGTGCCCCACAGGAGGTAGTTGCGGTTGTAGTTGGCCGCATCGAGCTTGGAGCTGAAGGCGCTGAAGCTCAGGTTGACGTCGCGCGAGGGCTTGATCTGCACGTCGATCAGGCCGCCGGTGCGCTCGCGCTCCTGCTCGAACAGCGCCGCGCCCATCAAGCCGGGGTAAAAGACGCCGGAGAGGTCCGGGCGCGCCGTGGCGACGGCCGATCCGGGGGCGATGATTTCGTAGCGCAGCACTTCGACGCCATCGCGGCGCAGGTGGCGCTTTTCCGAGAAGCCCTGCAGCAGCACGCCGGCGGTGTTGGCATCGTTCTTCCAGTTGATCAGCGCGCTGACCTGCGGATCGGACTTCTTCGGCAGGTCGGCGCGCACCATGCCCAGCGACGCCTCCATGGTGACCGGCTTGCGGAAGTCGAGCGGCTTGCGCGTGACGATGTTCACCGAGCCGGCCACGCCGCCTTCGACCAGGCTGGCCTCCGAACTCTTGTGGATGATCACCTGGCCGACCAGCTCGGAGGGCAGCAGGGTGTAACTCACGCTGCGGCCGACGGTGCCGGCCTGGTTCAACACGAACCAGTCGCCGGAGGCGATGTTGTGGCCGTTGATCAGGGTCTGCGTGAGGCTGGGATTGGTGCCGCGCAGGCTGACGCGATCGTTCTCGTCGAAGCCGCCCTCGGTGGCACCGGCCGAACTGATCGTGACCCCGGGCACGCGCTGCAGCGAATCGGCGACGTTCTTGTCCGGCATCTTGCCGATGTCTTCTGCGGTAATGACGTCGACGTGCGTGTCCGCATTGCGCTTGACGTCGAGCGAACGTTCCAGCGAGGCGCGAATGCCGGTGACCACCACGGTTTCGACCTTTTGCTTATCCTTGTCCGTCACCTTCACGGCCGGCTTGTCCGCGTCCTTCTTGTCGGTTTGCTGTGCCCAGCTCGCGCCTGTCGTTTGCGCCAGTGCGAGGGCGACGGCCACTGCAATGCTCGTTTGCTTGTGCTTCATGCTTATCCTCCGGGTTGAAGTCT
>JAEUMZ010000071.1 GCA_016790765.1 Betaproteobacteria bacterium | reverse complement strand
GGCACCGGGCGCGCCGAGTGGCCCGGGGGCAAGGTCTATGTGGGCGGGTTTGCCGACGGCATGTTCAGCGGCCAGGGCGACCTCACGCTCGAGAATGGCGATCGATACGTGGGCCAGTTCCTGAAGGGCCGCTATCACGGCGCGGGCAAGCTCACGCGCAAGAATGGCGAAATCCTCGACGGGGAGTTTGCCGACGGCGAGCTGCACGGCACGGCGGTGCGCACGCAGAAGGGGGGCTGGCGCGAGGAAGGCACGTTCAGGAAGGGCCAGCTGCACGGAAAAGGCAGGCGCGAAACCGGCTACGGCATGATCTCCGAAGGGGAATTCAAGGACGGGCGCCTCGAAGGGCGCGCATTGGTCACCAGCAAGCACGGCTTGCGCTACGAAGGCGGGTACAACGGCTGGGCCTATGACGGGCAGGGCGTGCTGAAGCTGCCCAATGGCGACGTCTATGAGGGTCAATTCAAGAACGGCTTGTTCGACGGCGCGGGGACGCTCACCTACGCGAAGCCCCAGGAGGATGGCCGCACCGTGGACAAGGGCACCTGGAAGTACGGCCGCCTGGACGACGGCCGCGCGGAAAAGGCGCTGGCCACGATCGAGTCCGCGATGTACCGCCAGCGCGCCTTGCTCGACGCCGCACTGGCCGGGATCGCGCCGCGCGTGCCGGGCCGGATCAACCTGTACCTGATGTCGGTCGGCGGGGATGGCTCACAGGAAGTGTTCCGGCGCGAGGTGGAGTTCGTGGACCAGCAGTTTCGCGAGCGCTTTCAACTCGGCGCCCGCTCGCTGGTGCTGGTCAACAGCCGCAATTCCCTGGAACGCCTGCCGATGGCCACGCGTACCAGCGTCCGGGAGGGCATCGACGCGATCGCCGCGAAGATGGACAAGGACACCGACATCCTGTTCTTGTTCATCACCAGCCACGGCTCCGAGACCAAGGAGATCACGCTGGCGCAGAACGAGATGACGTTGCGGCCGATCACGGACCAGTCGCTTGCCGAAGCGCTCAAGTCCAGCGGCATCAAATGGCGCGTGATCGTGCTGTCGGCTTGCCACGCGGGCGGGTTCATCGACGCCCTGAAGGACGAGCACACATTGATCCTCACCGCCGCGCGGCACGACCGCAAGTCCTTCGGCTGTTCCGACGACAACGACTTCACCTACTTCGGCCGCGCGTTCTTCAACGAGGCCTTGCCCGTCAGTGCGTCGTTCCAGGACGCGTTTCGCGCCGCCGCGAAGAAGATCGACCAATGGGAGAAGGACGACATCAAGAAGGAAACCACGGCCCTGGCGCAGGCAGCGTCCGTGGCAGGCAAGGACGGCAAGGACCAGAAATCCGAGATCGAACACTCCTTGCCGCAGATGGTGAACCCGGCACGGATCGAAGCCCACCTGAAACGCTGGTGGGCGGAGCAACGGCGAAACGAAGGGAAAAGCGTGGCCGGGAAGTGAATGGCGATTTCCCCAGCTGAAACAGCGCAAATCCCCAGTACCTCGATCACCACGATCTCGCGCGATCACGCCCCGTTTCAAAAAGGGGACATTGCCTACCAGCGCGCCAATCAATCACTGAACGGGAAAATCTCTGTCGTCGATTGAGGCCGGCACACTTCCTCAAAAACCCGGCACCCGCGCGGCGCTTGGACCAATAGTGCGCCAAACGCCGCGCCAATGCTTGGGTTTGATCTGCGAACGCACGCTATAACACCACGTTCAATATCGCGTTGCCAATCCCCACCAGGGCCGCCCCGGAGATCAGGCCGGCGCAGATCGGTTCGCAGCCTTCGACCCAGAAATCGTGGCCCTTGGTGCCCGGCGTGGTGTGTTGCTTGCCCTTCCACCAGAAAATCATCGCGCCCACCCACATCATGAAGGAGGCTTCCGGCGGCAGGACCACGCCCAGGCCGATGGAGATGGAGGACAGCGGGAAGCGGTTCTTGGTCCGGATGCGCAGGACTTCGAACGCGACCGCGGCAATGGCGGCGACCACCATCGAAATGATCGCCGAGGTCGGCAGGCCTGAGAGCCCCTTGGCGATGATGTCGGCCACGCCCTTCCATTGCAGCGCGGCAGGGAAGGCAAAGGCATCGGACACCATGGTGGTCACCGAGCGCACGCCGTTGGCGTCCGGCGGCAGGAACAGCAAATAGAACAGCGGCACGGCAGCCAGGGAGCCGGCGAAGATGCCGATGATGTGGCCCCACACCTGGTGGCGCGGCTTGCCGCCCAACATGTACCCAGGCTTGATGTCGGACAGCAGGTTGGCGGCGTTGGATGCGATTTCGGCCGTCATGCCGGCCGGGATCAGGTTCGAGGCCGGGTTGGCGCGGTCGATCGCGCCCATGGTGAACTGGGTGATCTTGGACAGCGACCCGGTCGGCGTCCAGGAGGTGAGCGCCATCGAGTTCGTACAGATGACGGTCAGCACGAAGATCAGCGGCAGGCAGATGAAGGCCAGCAGCCAGGGCACATTGAAAAAGTAGTGCGTGACCGCGGCGCCCAGCACGCTGAAGATGGGCACGCCGATCCAGGATACCCACAGCGGCACTTCGATGTCCTTCAACAGGTCGGTGCCATCGCTGACCGCCTTGCTGCCGCGCTTGAAGGCGCTGGTGAAAATCTCCGGCTTGGCCAGCAGGCCCACCATCGATCCGACCACCATCATGGTCACGCCCCACCACAGCGACCATTGGTTGACGATTTCCGCGCGATTGAGCGGGATCACCTTGCCGTCCGCCGCGATGCGCGGCACGATGTCGCCGGCCTGGATCATCAAGGGGGCGAGCACGATGAAGTTGAACGCCGCGCCGATCAGCACGCTGGTCGCCACGCGGATGCCCATCAGGCCGCCGACGCCGATCATCGCCGCGTCGAGCGTGAGCCGCAGGCCCAGCTGGCGGATGTCGGTGCCGAGGATCTTGGGAATCCACCAGGAGTATTCGGCGGCGGCCCGGTAATAGTAGGTGTCGAGCCGCTCGAAGAAATGCCACGGCTCCTTCAATCCGGCCCACTTGTCCATCATGAACAGCTTGAACTGGATCAGTTTCATCCAGCCGTCGCTGATGATCATCTGGTAGAGCCCGGCGCCGATGGCGGTGAAGGTCAGCAGGCGCGCCTTGAACATGCCGGATTCGGCCGCACCCGTGTAGAGCGCATCGAGCACCACGCCGCACGCGCGGCCCTCGGGAAACGGCATCTGCTCTTCGTTGATGAAACGGCGTTTCATCGGGAATGCGATCAGCACGCCCAGGATGGAGACCACCACCATCCAGATCACCATGTGGTGCCAGGGAATGATGGTCTGCGTCACCAGCATGTAGGCCGCCAGGCTGGAGATGAGCGGCGTCATCACATAGCCGGCCGCGGTGGCGATCGACTGCGTGCAGTTGTTCTCGAGGATCGTGAAGTCCTGGATGATCCCGGACTTGGCCAGGATGCGGTAGATGGCGAAAGACAGGATCACGGAGGTGAGGCCCACGCCGATGCTGATGCCGGTCTTGGCGCCGATGTAGACGGACGTGGCGGTGAGGATGCCGCCCAGCAGGAATCCGGTCAGGCCGGAGCGCAGCGTGAGCTGCGCCATGTCGCCGCGATAGACGTTCTTGAACCACCATTCGTCTTTTTGCGCGCGGGTCCAGTCGCGGATTTGGTCATCCGTCAGGTGCAATAGGGCCATGAATCCTCCTCGGGTCGCCGCATCCTCGTTGGGGCGGCTTGTGGGTATGGGCGGGCCCCAGGATCGCCGGGGGCCGCCGGTTCAGGGCGTCACTATACCGGGGGATGCCGGGATCGGCAGCGGGGAGGCGGGGCAAAAAAGAAAGGGCACCCGGAGGTGCCCTTGGAGATCTGGCGTCGAGGGGCGGATAGGTGCAACGTGCCGCCGCGGTTCACATCGATCAGGACCTGTCCTCAAGGGAGAATCCCGTCGCCAGAGGTCCCAGGAGTGCGCCTGGTTTGCGGAACAGGACGTGAATCTCGGTGAATCCTTTGTCCTGCTCGCTACGGTTCCATCATGCGCGCAGGTGGCTGCGGATTCTGTGGTGCGGTTCACAGATTGGGCGGATGACACAGTGTTTAACAACGGGATTGGGGACTGGGGGCTGGGGCAATGAGGCAGGGGCTGGGGACTGGGGGCTAGGGGCTGGGGAACAGCTCGAAACTCGACGATCTTTGCAGTGGCGGGCGCGAGCCGCGCGATAACGTGTGAGTGATCACCGCTCTAAATTTCCCAAGCCCCCAGACCCCAGCCCCTAGTCCCGACTCATTCCGTCGGCCACCGTGTGAAAGCGATGTACTCGTCCGGTGCCTCGATCAACTCGGCTTTCACGAAGCGCACGTGTGCGCCGGGTGGGCCGTTGTGGCACCAGGCGATGAGACGCTCCACATCGCCTTCCTGGCCCTGGACGATGGCCTCCACCGATTCGTCACGCCGGTTGCGCACCCAGCCCCGGACTTGCAGCGCATCGGCCACCGCGCGCATCGACTCGCGAAACCCCACGCCCTGCACGCGGCCGGTGATGGACACGTGGACGGTGATGTCCTCACTCATGGTCGATCCGCTTGCTGCGCAGCGATTTCACCGTGCCGCGCGTTTTCTTGGCCTCGATCCGCCTTTCCTTCGAGGCGCGCGAGGGTTTGGTGGCGACGCGCGCCTTGGGCACGTGGTTGAGTTTTTTCAGGCGTTCGGTCAATCGATCGAGCGCAATGTTGCGGTTGCGAAATTGCGAAGGCGAGTCCTGGGCGATCACTACCAAGCCAGACGGGGGATGCGTGAGCCTTACCGCGGATGAGGTCTTGTTCACATGCTGGCCCCCGGGGCCGGAGGCACGAAAGGTGTCGACCAACACCTCGCGCTCGAGCGTCTCGCGGTCGAGGGAGTAAGGCGGCAGGGATTGGGGAGTGAGGCGTGACATGGCGTCTCGGCGCGATTCGTCAAGTTGTCGCCCCGGCGCAGGCCGGGGTCCAATTTGGCGTTACTTCATGTCAGAGATCCCCGCCTTCGCGGGGATGACGAATTTGTCTCCAATCGCCGCGCGGCGACGCAGCTTGCTCTTGGACAAATTCGTCATTTAACCCGCATCCCCGGTTGCGCGCCGCTGTCGGGCGCCAGCAGGTACACACCCGAACCGTCACCGGCCGCCAGCACCATGCCCTGGGATTCGCCGAAGCGCATCTTGCGCGGGGCGAGGTTGGCGACCATCACCGTCAATCGGCCCACCAGGTCCTTGGGGTTGTAGGCGGAGCGGATGCCGGCAAACACGTTGCGTTGCTCGACCCCCAGGTCCAGCGTGAGTTTCAGCAGCTTGTCGGCCTCGGCGACGAACTCCGCATCGACGATGCGCGCCACGCGCAGGTCCAGGCGCGCGAAATCGTCGATGGAAATGGTCTCCGCGATCGGTGCGATGACGGCGGGCCGCGGCGCTTCGGTCGGCGTCAATGCAAATTCCGTGGAAGGTGCATCGGCAGCCGGTTCCGCCTTGGCCTTCGCGTCGGGCTTCTTCGGTTCGTCCTCGACGCCCATCAACGCATCGACCTGCTTGGGGTCCACCCGGCCCATCAGGTGCTTGTACGGCTGGATGTCGTGTCCTTCCCGGAGCGGTTTGAGCGACGTCTTCCACTCGAAGGCATCGAAGTTGAACAGCGCGCCGGCTTCCGCGGCGAGCTTGGGCAGCACCGGCGCCAGGTAGACGGTCAGGTCGCGGAACATCGCGACCGCCGTGGAGCAGACGGTGAGCAACTCGGCGTCCTTGCCTTCCTGCTTGGCCAGTTCCCAGGGCTTGTTGCCATCGACGTACTGATTGGCCAGGTCGGCCAGCGCCATGATGCGGCGGATCGCCTTGCCGAACTCGCGGCCTTCATACAGCACGGCGACCTCGGCGCTGGCGCCGGAGAACTCGGCGGCGATGTCCTTGGGCAACTGCGGCTTGCCGAGCTTGCCGCCAAACCGCTTGGCGATGAAGCCGGCTGACCGGCTGGCAATGTTCACGTACTTGCCGATCAGGTCGCTGTTGACCCGCGCGATGAAGTCCTCGGCGTTGAAGTCGATGTCCTCGACGCGGTCGTTCAGCTTGGCCGCGATGTAGTAGCGCAGCCACTCCGGGTTGAGGCCGACCTCGAGGTAGCGCGCCGGCCCGAACCCGACGCCGCGCGACTTGGACATCTTTTCGCCCGAAACCTGGATGAACCCGTGCACGAACACGTTGTTGGGCACCTTGCGGCCGGCGAAGTGCAGCATGGCCGGCCAGAACAGCGTGTGGAAATAGACGATGTCCTTGCCGATGAAGTGGTATTGCTCCACGGCGTCGTCGGCGAGGAACTCGTCGAAGGTCCGTCCCTCGCCGTTGGCCTTCGCCTTGCCGGAGTCGAAGTACGCCTTGAGCGAGGCCAGGTAGCCGATCGGCGCATCGAGCCACACGTAGAAATACTTGCCAGGTACATCGGGAATCTCGATGCCGAAATAGGGCGGATCGCGCGAGATGTCCCAATCGTTGAGATTCTTGCCGTTGTCGCCGAGCCATTCAGCGAGCTTGTTGACCACTTCACTTTGCAACTTCGTTTCGCCCGTCCATTTCTGCAGGAACTGGATGCAGCGCTTGTCGGAGAGCTTGAAAAAATAATGCTCGGATTTCTTGAGTACCGGCTTGGCACCCGAGAGGGCCGAAAACGGATTCTTGAGATCGGTCGGCGCATAGACCGCACCGCAGTTTTCGCAGCTGTCGCCGTATTGGTCTGCCGTACCGCACTTCGGGCATTCACCCTTGATGTAGCGGTCCGGCAGGAACATGCCCTTGATGGGATCGAAGAACTGCTCGATCTCGCGGCTCGCGATCATCTTGGCCGCCTTGAGCGACTTGTAGATCGACTGCGCAAGCTCGGTGTTCTCCGGCGAGTGCGTGGAATGGAAGTGGTTGAAGCTGATGTGGAATCGCGGCCAGTCGGCGTTGTGCAGCGCGTTGACTTGGCTGACCAGCTGCTCCGGCGGGATGCCCAGCTTCTCCGCATTGAGCATGATGGGCGCGCCGTGCGCGTCATCGGCGCACACGAAATGCACCGCGTGTCCCTGCGCACGCTGGAATCGCACCCAGATGTCGGCCTGGATGTACTCCATGATATGGCCGATGTGGAACGGGCCATTGGCGTACGGCAGCGCGGTGGTGACGAACAGGGTGCGGGGCATCGAGGCGGTGGTCCGGCCGCGCGGGTGTTGTTGTCGTGTCGCGGCAAGCGGATGAAAAGTCAAGGGGCATTGTACCAAGTGCGGGCGCGCACCGGCAGGGATGCGAGAGGGATTCCGATAAAATTGCGTTCGATTTCCAAACGGGCGACACCCCATGAGCCTTAGCAACGAAACGATCCAGAACGCCCTCAAGGAGCTCATCGACCCGGTGCTCGGCCAGAACCTGGTCGAGAGCAAGGCGGCGCGCAACATCCAGATCGACGGCACCCGGGTGTCGCTCGAGGTGGTGCTGGGCTACCCGGGCAAGAGCCGGGTCGAGGCGGTGCGCAGCCAGGTGGTCGCGCGCTTGAAGCAGATCGACGGCGTGGACAGCGTGTCGGTCAACGTATTCTCGAAAATCGTTTCGCATGCCGCGCAGCGCGGCGTCAAGCTGGTGCCGGGGATCAAGAACATCATCGCGGTGGCTTCGGGCAAGGGCGGCGTGGGCAAGAGCACCACGGCCGCGAATCTCGCACTGGCGCTGGCCGCCGAGGGCGCCAGCGTGGGCATGCTCGACGCCGACATCTACGGTCCTTCGCAACCGACGATGCTGGGCATCACCGGCCGGCCGGCTTCGCGCGACGGGAAAACCATGGAACCGTTGGAAGGCCATGGCGTGCAGGCCATGAGCGTGGGTTTTCTGATCGACCCGGAAACGCCGATGGTCTGGCGCGGGCCGATGGTCACGCAGGCGCTGGAGCAATTGCTCAACGACACCAACTGGCGCGAGCTCGATTACCTGGTCATCGACCTGCCACCCGGCACGGGCGACATCCAGCTCACGCTGGCGCAGAAAGTGCCGGTGACCGGCGCCGTCATCGTCACCACGCCGCAGGACATCGCGCTGCTCGATGCCCGCAAGGGGCTCAAGATGTTCGAGAAAGTCAACGTGCCGATCCTGGGCATCGTCGAGAACATGGCCATGCACACCTGCTCGAACTGCGGGCACATGGAGCACATCTTCGGTGAAGGCGGTGGCGCGCGCATGGCCACGGACTACAAGGTCGAGCTGCTCGGGTCGCTGCCGCTCGACATCCGCATCCGCGAGATGGCCGACGGCGGCAAGCCCACCGTGGTGTCGGACCCGGACGGGCCGGTGTCCGCGATCTACCGCGACATCGCGATGAAGTGTGCGGCCAGGATCGCGCGCATGTCGCAGGACCGCTCGGCGATCTTTCCGAAGATCGTCATTCAGAACACGTAAATGCGCCGCTTGAACCCGAAGCGACTTCGGCATGCGGCCCGCACGATGCGCCGCGATGACTGACCTCACCAGCCAGGTTGCGCGCGCGATTCAGTTGCGCGCGGATAACCAGCACACCGAGGCGCTGGCCATCCTGCTCGACCTGGTCGAACGGCATCCGCATGACGCCAAGGTCAACTACGAACTGGCCTGTACCTATGATAGCCAGGGGGTCGAGGATGAGGCGATCGGGTTCTATGAGCACGCGATCCAGCATGGCCTGGAGGGCGAGGACCTGCGCGGCGCGCTGCTCGGGCTCGGCAGTTCGTACCGGTGCGTGGAGCGATTCGGGGATTCGGCACGTACCCTGCAGAAGGGGGCGGCGCAGTTCCCGGAGGCCGATGAGTTCGACATCTTTCTGGCCCTGACGCGTTACAACCTCGGCGAGCATGCCGAGGCCATGCGCCTCTTGTTGTCGCACATTGCGCGCCATTCGGACGACCCGGCGGTGCGCCGGTACCAGCGCGCCATCGGTTTCTACGCCGAGCACCTGGAGCCCCCTTATGATGAATGAACGCCGACGCATGGAACCGGACGAGCGAGCATGGCGGCCCTCTGCGTAGGACATATTCGCGTCAAGGACGCCGGCCCTTGGGAAGCGTACCGCGCCCGGGTCGGCGCCACCATCGCCCAATACGGGGGAGAATTGCTGTTCCGCGGGCAATGGCGGCAGAACTTCTCGGGCACGGCATTGGGCGAAAAGGTCGTGGCGCTGCGGTTTGCCAGCCTGGAGGCGGCGCGCCGGTGGCATGAATCGCCCGAGTACCAGGCGCTGGTGCCCTTGCGCGACGCCGGCGCGGACGTGACCCTGGAACTTTTTGAGGAGTAGGACCGACCGTGAGCATCAAATCGGACAAGTGGATTCGCCGGATGGCCACCGAGCACGGCATGATCGAGCCCTTTGAACCGGGCCAGGTGCGGCACGTGAATGGCCACCGCATCGTCAGCTACGGCACCTCGAGCTACGGCTACGACATCCGCTGCTCGGACGAATTCAAGCTTTTCACCAACCTGAACTCGACCATCGTCGACCCGAAGAACTTCGACGACAAGTCGTTCGTCGACATGAAGGCCGACTTCTGCATCATCCCGCCGAATTCGTTCGCGCTGGCGCGCACCGTGGAGTACTTCCGCATTCCGCGCAATGTGCTCACCGTGTGCCTGGGAAAGTCCACCTACGCGCGCTGCGGCATCATCGTCAACGTGACGCCCTTCGAGCCGGAGTGGGAGGGTCACGTGACCCTGGAGTTTTCCAACACCACGCCCCTGCCCGCCAAGGTGTACGCCAACGAAGGCGTGGCGCAGGTGCTGTTCTTCGAGTCCGACGAGGTGTGTGAAACCTCGTACAAGGACCGCGGCGGCAAGTACCAGGGTCAGCGCGGCGTGACGTTGCCGAAGATGTGAAGTTCGGGGCTAGGGGCTGGGGACTGGGGGCTCGGGAGGCGCGCCGCCTTTCCGTGTTCCCGATGCCCGATGCGGCGCCACGCGTCGAATGCAGGATGCAAGCCCCAGTCCCTAGCCCCCGATCCCCAGCCCCGAAACTCCCATGCCCGTCCGCTCCCGCTTCGCTCCCTCCCCCACCGGCTTCCTCCATATTGGCGGGGCGCGCACGGCGCTGTACGCCTGGGCATTTGCGCGCCGGCACGCGGGCACATTCATCCTGCGCATCGAGGACACCGACGTTGAACGCTCCACGCCGGAAGCGGTGCAGGCGATCCTCGACGGCATGCAGTGGCTCAATTTGCAGCATGACGAGGGCCCGTTTTTCCAGATGCAGCGCATGCCGCGGTATCGGGAAGTCATCGCGCAACTGCTCGCCGATGGCCGTGCCTATCCTTGCTACATGAGTGCGGCAGAGCTGGATGCCTTGCGCGAGGCGCAGCGTGCCCGCAATGAAAAGCCGCGCTACGACGGCACCTGGCGCCCGGAACCGGGCAAGGCGTTACCAAGCATTCCTGAGGGCGTGAAACCGGTGGTGCGCTTCCGCAACCCGGTGGGTGGCAGCGTGGCGTGGGACGATGCGGTCAAGGGCCGCATCGAGATCGCCAACGACGAGCTGGATGACCTCATCATCGCGCGCGCCGACGGCACGCCGACCTACAACTTCTGCGTCTGTGTCGATGACTGGGACATGAAGATCACCCACGTCATTCGCGGCGACGACCACGTCAACAATACGCCGCGCCAGATCAACATCCTGCGGGCCCTCGGCGCGGAGGTACCCGTGTACGCGCATCTGTCGATGATCCTCGGTGACGACGGGCAAAAACTCTCCAAGCGCCATGGCGCAGTGTCGGTGATGGAGTACCAGGCGCGCGGTTACCTGCCGGAGGCGGTGAACAACTACCTCGCGCGCCTCGGCTGGTCGCACGGCAACGATGAGGTGTTCAGCATGGACCAGTTCTGCCAATGGTTCGGCCTGGATCACATCACGCCCTCGGCCGCGCAGTTCAATACCGAGAAACTCGACTGGCTCAACGGCGAATACATCAAGAAGGCCGATTCTGCGCGTCTCGGTGCACTGTTGCGGCCGTTCCTGGAACAGGCGGCCTTGAATCTCGAGGCCGGGCCGGCCGTGGACCGCGTGGCTGACCTGTTGCGCGACCGCTCCCCCACGCTGGTGGCGATGGCCGGCCAGGCGCACTACTTCTATGCGCGTCCGGCCGTGGCGCCGGACTTGCTGGCGACGCATCTTGCCGATGCCGCGCGTCCGGCCCTGGCGGAATTGACGGGGAAACTCTCCACCGCGGAGTGGAACAAGGCATCCCTGGGCGCCGCCATCAAGGCAACCGTGGCGGCCCATGGACTGAAGATGCCGCAAATCATGATGCCGCTGCGCGTCGCCCTGACCGGCCAGGGCCAGTCGCCGTCGGTCGATGCGGTCCTGGAAGTGCTGGGCCGCGCGGAGTCCCTGGCGCGCCTGAAACCCCTCGCCTAGGCCTTGCTTCCGGCGATTCCCGGGCTTTGCAAGGGGTGCCGGAACCAGCTATAATGCGCGTCTTTCCCGTGGGGGGTATAGCTCAGCTGGGAGAGCGCTTGCATGGCATGCAAGAGGTCAGCGGTTCGATCCCGCTTACCTCCACCACAGAATTTGGCACCTACAGAGCAGGACATCGGCGGAAAGCAACAGACGCTGCCGGTGGGAAGTTTTCGCAGTAAGACGTGTGAGTCCCCATCGTCTAGAGGCCTAGGACATTGCCCTTTCACGGCAGTAACAGGGGTTCGAATCCCCTTGGGGACGCCAATTCCAAAAAGCAAAAGCCCGCGCAAGCGGGCTTTTGCTTTTTGGAATTGGCGTCCCCAAGCGAGCCAACAGTTTGGCTCGCGTAGGGGATTCGAAAGGCATCGCCGATGTTCGGAGCGCAGCGACGAACCGGCGTGCCGGGGTCGCGGAACGTGACCGAATCCCCTCGTACATCTGACTATCGTTCGCACACCGAACGGTCCTGAGCCGCCAGCGAACGGCGAAGGATTTCCAAATCGCCCCCAGCGATTTGGAAACAATCCCCGTGGATCAGTGAGCGACGAGCGTCATCGCTGCGACTATCAGCCCGCCACCTTCCCGCCATGTTCTGGTACCGCATCCGCGCGAGAATGTCGCATGGATTTCACCCTTGAACCCTGCGATACGCCGGATACCCCCGGCTGGCTCGCCCTGCGCACAGCCCTTTGGCCAGACACGCCCGAGCACGAACACATCGAGGAAATGGCTGCATTCGCCGCACGACCCGAACGCTACTTCCAGCAGTTGGCGCGCAACACCGAAGGCGAGGCCATCGGCCTCATTGAGGCCTCGATCCGAATGGACTACGTCAACGGTACCGAGTCGTCACCCGTCGGCTACCTCGAAGGCATCTTCGTGACGCCAGAGGCTAGGCGGCACGGCGTGGCGCGATCATTGGTGGAATCCGCGATGGTATGGGCCACGCAAAGGGGGTGCCAAGAATTTGCATCGGATGCGCTTTGGGACAACACGCTGAGCCAGACGGTCCATCGGGCACTTGGCTTTGAAGAAACCGATCGCGTAGTGTTCTTCCTGCGACGGATTGATCGCCCCAGTCGCTAAACCGCCCCCGTCCTCCCCACCAACCACTCCTTCGCCGTCCCCGTCACCAACGGCTCCACCCGCGCCCGCACTTCTGCGTGATAGGCGTTGAGCCACGCCTTCTCCTCCGCATCGAGCATCGACAGGTCGATGCACCGCGTATCGATCGGACAAAGCGTCAGCGACTCGAACTCCAGGAACTCGCCAAATTCGTTCGACGCATACGGTTTGGCCAGCAGGAGGTTCTCGATCCGCACGCCCCATTGCCCCGGCCGGTAGATGCCCGGTTCGTCGGACGTGATCATGCCCGGCTCCATCGCATGGTGCGCCGTGGGCACGGCGACGTTGGAGATGCTCTGCGGGCCTTCATGCACGTTGAGGAAATAGCCCACGCCGTGGCCGGTGCCGTGGCCGTAGTTGATGGCGTCGCGCCAGATCGGCGCACGCGCGATGGCATCGAGCATGTTGCTCTTCGTGCCGCGCGGGAAGCGCGCACGCGCCAAAGCAATCATGCCCTTCAGCACCCGCGCGCAATCGCGCTTCTGTTCTGCGCCCACGGTTCCAATGGGCACCATGCGCGTTATGTCCGTGGTGCCGCCGACATACTGCCCGCCGGAGTCGATCAACAGCAGCCCGTCGCCCTCGATCTTGGAAAACGCGTCCGGCGTGGCGCGGTAGTGTGGCAAGGCGCCGTTGGCATTGAACCCGGCGATGGTCGAAAAGCTCTGGCCGAAGAAGCCCGGGCGCTTGGCGCGCGCGGCGGTGATCTCACGGTCGATGTCCAGTTCGTCCAAAGCATCGCCACGCGCCAGGGTGGCGTCCAGCCAGGCGAAGAACTCGGCGAGCGCCGCGCCATCCTGCGCCATGGCCTCACGCACGAACGCGATCTCGGCGTCCGACTTGCGTGATTTCATCAACGTGGTCGGGTTGATCGACTCGATACGCGTCACCGCTGCAGGCACGTGCGCCAGCGTGCCCACGGTATTGCGATCCGGATCCACCAGCAGGCGCGCGCCGGCGGGCAGCGCGGCTAGCGCGCTGCCGATGGCGTCATAGGGCGCGACCGATACGCCGTCGCGCGCCAGCGTGGCTTCGAGCACGGCGTCGATTTTTCCCGGCGCGACGAACAGCGTGGCCGTCGATTCGCCGATGAGCGCGAAGGCCAGGAACACCGGGTTGAACGCCACATCACGCCCACGCAGGTTGAAAAGCCACGCGATGTCGTCCAATGTGGACAGCACATGCCACTGTGCTGCGTGCGACCGAATGGCTTCGCGCAGGGTGCGCAGCTTGTCCGCGCGGGTCGTCACGGCGTGCGGCATGGCGTGCTCGAACACGGGCGCCGACGGCAAGCCCGGCCGATCGCGCCAAACCTGGTCGATGAGGTCGATCTCAAGCACGAGCTGGGCGGCCTTTGGTTGCAGTGCCGCGTCCAGCGCGCGTTTCACGCCCAGGCCGAGCACCGCGCCGTCCACGGCCACGCGCCCGTTCGGCGGAACATGCTCGGCGAGCCAGTCGATGTGCAAGGCGCTGGCGGCGGCCGGCGTTTTCATCAACGCAATGCCGCTGCCGGCCAGTTCGCGCTCGGCCTGGATCCAGTAGCGGCTGTCGGCGAACAGGCCGGCGAAATCGCGCGTGACCACCAGGTTGCCCACCGAGCCGTGGAATCCGGAGGCCCACCGGCGGCCTTGCCAGTGCTCGGGCAGGTACTCGGACAAATGCGGGTCGGACGATGGGACCAGCAGTGCATCGATGCGATGCGCGGTCATCGCGGCGCGAAGGTCGGCGATGCGGCCGGCGGCCACGTGGAAGGCGGTATTCATGGCGGGGTTCCTGCGTGAAGAAGCGTGAGGAGCGTATTCTGCGGCAGACGCAAATTCGCGTGTGTGTCAGAGCATTTCAATGGCGAACCCCAGTACTGGTGAGCGTTTCACGGCATAAGTGCGCCAGGCGCCGCGCCAGTCCTAGACATCATGTGTTGACCTGCCGCACCTCAAGCGACGCGGGTTAGGCTTGGGGTATTACAACCTTCGGCCCAGAGCCGTAATTGAGGGGGCAGGTCATGGACCAGATTATCAAGTACGTGGGATTGGACGTGCACGCGAAGAGCATTGCGGTCGCGGTGGCCGATATGGGCGCAGGGGAGGTGCGGTATCTGGGGGAGATCGGCAACGATTGCGAAGCGATTGCCAAGTTGGTACGGCGGCTGAAGTCGCGCGGTACGCGGCTATCGTTTTGCTAC
>JAEUMZ010000056.1 GCA_016790765.1 Betaproteobacteria bacterium | reverse complement strand
CCTCGCTGTTGTTCCGCCGCAGCAGGGCGCGAAGATCCTGCGTGCTGTGTGCGCGCTTCAGGGTCTCCGAGGCCTCAGCGACCAACGCGCCGAAAGCCTTGGCGTGGACTGGGTCCGCGAGGAGCACTTGCCAGCCCTTGTCGTCGGCACCGGGCACCTCGCGCACATCGAAACCGTGCAGGGATTGCAGGCCTGCGGCCTTGGCCAGGCGAAAGCCGATCTGGTAGATCTCGTTCACGCCCAGTGGGACCTTGCCCGCCTGCCAATCGGCGTAGCGCGCATTGAACCGGGCTTCGTCCTTGGGCTGGAATTCGAGCAGGACCCGGGTGGGCTTGAAACGCGCCAGGCGTTGGGCCAGGCCCTCCAGGTAGGTTTGCTCGGCCGGGCCGGTGATATCGATGGGCTTGAACTTCACCGCATCCAGCCCCGGGTTGTCGAAGTGCCACAAGCCCAGGAACATCACCTCCGCGGCAGGCGGGGCGTGTTGCGGAGCGTCGGCCTTGTCGTGGGCACGGGCAGGTTCCCCGGCAAGGCAGGAAAGGCAGGCAAGCAGCGCGGCTGCGTACTGGAGAACGGACATGGGGGTTCCTTCAGGAAGTGAATCGTCGATCGGCTATTGCTCCGCTTGGATGCGTCCCAGCCCGCTGCCGGATGCGCGCCGGCCATCGCGGCAGCGATGTTGGCGGCCTGAACTCTGCCTTGCCGTCGTGCTCCAACGCCTCATCGCCGCCCAAAGGACGCGTCATGCGCGCATTCCCCTTGTTGCTGGTCCTGCCGGCCATTGCCAGCCTGGTGTCCGCCCAGCCACCCCTTCCCAACCCGCAGATCGACGCCCCAGGCTTTCTCGGCATCACGGCGGAGGCGCTGAAGCACCGCGAGACGCGCCGCCTCACGGAAGCCGAATTCCTGCGCCTGAGCCGCGAGCCCAACACCGTCGTGCTCGATGCGCGCAGCGCGGAACGCTTCCGCGAACTGCACATCGCCGGGGCGGTGAACCTGAGCTTCCCGGACATCACCGCCGAGAGCCTGGCGCGCCTCGTGCCGGACCCGACCACGCGCATCCTGATCTATTGCAATAACAACTTCGCCGGCGATCCGCGCGCCTTCCCCTCCAAGCTTCCCACCGCATCGCTCAATCTCTCCACGTTTACGGCGCTGTACAACTACGGCTATCGGAACGTTTACGAACTGGGGCCGAATCTCGACGTGGGCAAGACGATCTTGCCGATGGTGAGGGGGTAGCATTGCAGCCGCACCACGGCCATCAACAAACCCAAGAACTGGCGCGCCGTTCAGGCCGAAACAGCGCCAAACACCGCACCAATGCTTGACTTTGACCATCGCAAGTCACGAGCGGTATTATTACGGACGTTATAACTTCGAAATCCCCCGGAGTCCCCATGTCCGCCCTCAAGCTCACCCAGATCGGCAATTCCGTCGGCGTCATCCTGCCCAAGGAGGTCTTGGCGCGCCTGAAACTGGCCAAGGGGGACACTGTGTACCTCACGGAGAACCCGAACGGCGTGACGCTGACGCCTTACCAGCCGAACTTTGACGAACAAGTCGAAGCCGGACGCGAATTCATGCGTGAGTACCGCGACACCTTTCGTGCGCTGGCCAAGTAACGCCCATGGCAGTGCGCTGGAACTGGGTCGACAGGCAGGTCCTGCTCCTGCTGCATGACGAAAGTTTGGCCGATCACGGGGGCCTGAGCGGGATTCGTGATGAGGGATTGCTCGATTCGGCGTTGGCGCGGCCACAAAACCTAGCGGCGTACGGAAAGCCAAGCGTCTCGGAACTCGCAGCCTCTTACACCGTCGGCCTGGCCAAGAATCACGCTTTTGTGGATGGCAACAAGCGTGCAGCTTTCCTGGCGATGGGCCTGTTCCTGTTTGCCAACGGCTATCGGCTGACAGCCTCTCAGGCTGACGCAACAGCCACCATGCTTGCGGTCGCCGCCGGCGAACTAGCCGAGGACGAGCTGGCCGCCTGGATACGAACACACAGCAAAAGGCAAAAGTAGCAGGCCGACCGATCCAAGCGCCCAGCACCGCGTGCATTCAAACCGACAGGTGCCCCGCCGCGGCCTGTGCGCCCCCATGCCGCACGCAATTGCGTCCCTCGGCCTTGGCGCGATAGAGCGCGCGGTCGGCTTGGGCAATCAGTTCGTCCGCCGTTTGCGGCGGCACGGCGGCGTCCTCGCCGCACACCCAGGTGGCCGCGCCGATGCTGGCCGTGATGCGCTCGCGCAGTCCGGCTATGTCCTCGATCGCGTGTCGCACGTTCTCGGCCACCAGCAGGCTGCCGGCCGCGTCGGTGTCCGGCAGGGCCACGGCAAACTCTTCGCCGCCATAGCGCGCGGCGACATCGTTCTGGCGGCAGGCGCCGGCGATCGCCTCGGACACGGCGCGCAGCGTGCGGTCGCCCTCGGCATGGCCGAAGCGGTCGTTCACCCGCTTGAAGCGGTCCAGGTCGATCATCAGCAGCGACAGGCTCTCGCGCCGCCGGCAGGCGTTGCGCAGCAGCCATTCGAGTTGCTCGCCAAAACTCCTGCGGTTGTGCAGCGAGGTCAGCGGGTCGCGGCTGGCCAGTTCGGTCAATTGCACGTGCAGCGTCTCCAGTTCCTTGGTGCGCCGCATGAGCTGTTCCTCCAGCGCGCCGCGTTCGGTGATGTCACGCACTGCGCACAGGATCACCGGCGCGCCGCCTTCATTGAGCGGGCTCAGCATGATGTCGGCCGGGAATTCACTGCCGTCCTTGCGCCGCGCGCGCTAGCGCATTTGCGTGGCGCCCATGCGCCGCGTGTGCGGCGAGGCCATGTAGCGTTCGCGGTAGGCCGCATGGGTGGGCGCATGCTCCCCCGGCACCAGGATCTCGATGGCCTGGCCGACGAGTTCCTCCGGGCGGTAGCCGAGCAAAGGCAGCACGCGCGCGTTGGCCATGCGGATGCGGCCGTCCGGCCCCACCACGATCAGGGCATCCGGGATATTTTCGAAAATGTGGGCATAGAGATCCATCTTTCAACTATGACGCTGCCTGCGCCAGTGCGTCTGCGCCAAATCAAGGAAATGCCACTGCATCCGGGACGGTTCAACGATGCCACATGCGGCGCGGACGGCTTGCATCTGCTGGTTGCGCCTCACATACTTCCGTCATGTCCCTGCCCCCGTACGTCACCCACGTTGAAGTCGGCGCCATCGTGATCGCCCACCTCGACCGATACACGGCCAAGAAATTGCGTGCTGCAGGGCTCGACGTGAAACGGAGCTGGCTGTCCGGTGACGGGCGTCTCGCCGTCGATCCGCCTGATGCATCGGGACGCCCCTCCGTCGATGAGGAGGACAAGCTCATGGCACTGGCGCGCCTCGGCATTGCGTTCGCCTACGACTACAAGCAGGGCATGGACCCGGCCGGCATGATGCTGGACCTGTGCCAGCGCGGACGCTACGTCGGGACGTTCAAGCAAATCGCTTTCGGCGACCGCGGACCGCAAATCGTGCGCATGCCCGAGGGGGAAGAAGGCTGGGTCCGCGAGCAGAAGCGCGACGACTCCGAAGGCTGACCTCCCGCTTCGTCGGTTGCATCAATTTGTAGGTCAATTCCTTTGCCTACGGCGGGCACGCCCATAACCAACGGTGAAGTCTGGCGGTGGATGGCGCGAACGGTTCTCATGGCGGACTCCTCTCGGCAGCGCAGGCACCGCAGCCGACGCCGCGTGCAACGCACAAGATGTGCTGACACCGCCATTGAGCACCCACAATCTGTCATTCGAAGGGGACAAAGTGGCAAACGATCGGGCGCAATCCTGGCTGCTTCATGGCCGGCCATGCGGGATGCAACCGCGTGCCGCCCGCCTCAAGCCACACGCACCGGCGACGCATGCTGGTGCGCCGCCTCGATGACGCCCACCAGGCCACCCGCCTTGTCCACCAGCACCCGCAAGGTCTCTTCCTCCGCCCCGGCCGTGATCCTGAGCAGCATGCAGCGCGGTGCCGCGTGCCGGTAGTCGACGGCATCGATCTCGATCCCGCGCGCCGCGTAGAGGCCCAGGATGCGGCACAGCACGCCGCCGTCCTTTTCGAGCAAAAAGACTTGTGAAGCCGCATTCGCATTCATGTTGCGATCGTGTCGCATGTGAGGTGTCCCCGTTGGATTGACGTGCCGCCCGCACGGGCGGGACCGTGGGCACGAGGCCCGGCGCGTGGGATCAACGGAGGGATGCACACCCATCGACCCGGCTGACCGGATCGACGCGCGCGACCCGGTCAGCGGCGAATTCGCGAAATGCGGCGCAGGTCCTGGGCGGACCGTGCGGAGGCCGGGGCGGAAACTGAAGCGTCAAGAAAACGTGGGGCACGCATGCGTCCATTGTCGCACGCGCACAGGCGAATCGTCGGCACGTTCACCAATCGATCTCCGACTGCATCCAGGCGCGGAATGCCGCGATCTTGGGCCAGTTCACCGCGTGCGGCAGGCAGACCAGGTAGTACGCCTTGTCGGTGTCGAGCACGATGTCGAACAGCTGCACCAGGCGCCCGGCCGCCAGGTCGCCGGCGGCGATCGAACGGCGCGCGAGCACGATGCCCTCCCCGGCCACCGCCTGCTGCAGGAACAGCGCGGCATCGTTGTAATCCACCGCGTGTACGTGCGGCTCGAAGTCGATGCCGGCCTTGGCAAACCAGGCCTTCCATTGGCCGGGCTCGTCGCGGAACAGCACGAGGTCCTTCAGTTGCTCCGGGCGCTTGGGTAGCCGCCCCTTGCGATAGCGCGGGCTCACCACGGCGATGTACTCGTCACCCGCCAGCCGCGTGGCGTGCACGTCCGGCCACGGGCCGGTGCCGAAGCGGATGCCGACGTCCACGCCATCGGTGCGAAAGTTGGCGCGCGCCATCGAGGCCTCGATGGAAATCTGCATCGTCGGGTGCGTTTCCAGGAACTTGCCGATGCGCGGCATCAGCCAGCGGCTGGCGAACGAGGGCAGCACGCTGATGGTCAGCGTGTTTTCCCGTGCCGCGGGTTTGAGCGTCTCGACCGTGCCGGCAATCCGGGCGAGCGCGTCGCGCACGGTCGAGGCCAGCACCTCGCCCTCGACGGTCAGCGCCACGCCGCGCCCGCTGCGCGCGAACAGCTTGACGCCGAGGAACTCCTCGAGCGACTTGATCTGGTGGCTCACCGCGCCGTGTGTGACGTGCAGTTCTTCCGCGGCGGCGGAAAAGCTCTTCAGCCGTGCCGTGGCTTCCAGCACGGGCAGCGTGGTGAGCGGGGGCAGGCGGGCCATTCCGCGATGTTAGTTTTTCTAAACATTCGCGTCAATATTCATCGATTGTCGATTGCGGAAGTCGCCGCTAAATTGCCTCACATGAACAACCGGTCCTGCCACCGCGGGACCCCCGATGGAGACACCCCATGAACGCGATCCAGCTCAAGCTTCCCGACGACGGTTCCCTCAAGGTCCACCTGAACCGCTCGGCCTATTTCACGCTGCCCGCCCGCGAACCCGTGGCGCTCGAGGTCCTGAGCGGCTGCGCCTGGATCACGCAGGAAGGCGACCGCGACGACTACTTCCTCTCCCGCGGCGAACGCTTCAATCTGCCCGGCCAGGGCGAGGCGATCGTGCAGGCCATGCACGAGAGTGAAATCGCGGTGTTTCCGCGTCCTGCGCCGAGCGCGGCATCCGGGTTCACCAGCTGGCTCAAGTCGGTGGCCGAAGGCTGGCTGCACCACGATGTGTCCGCCACCGAATCCAGCCGCGAGACGGCACACGATGCCACGCAATGCTGGCGCAATGTCATCGAGCGCCAGTCGGCGATGCGCCTGGGATTGGAGCGCACGTTTTGAACGCCGTTGCCCGCTTCATCGCCACGGCAGTGCGCTGCCGTGCCGGGCGCGCCGTGCTCGCCGCCGTGGCCGCATGGCTGATCGCAGCCGGTCTGGTGGGGCTGGCAATTGCCGCCGCCCCACCCTGCAGCGGGGTGCCGGCGGCCTGGGGGGCCCACTGAACCCGGGCCACAATCATGCCGGCGCATGAGGCCCGTAACGAACAGCGAGATCGTCAGTAGCGCGCCTCCTTCGCCATCAGTTCGGCGATGTAGCGCACCGGCGCATTGCCGTAGGACAGGAACTTGTTGTTGAAGCCCTTCACGGTGAAGTCCTTGCCCAGCCGCGCACGTTCGCGTTCGCGCAACGCGCGGATTTCGGCGTAGCCGCTGAAATAGCTGGTTAACTGGACCTGCGTGAACGAGGCACGGCGCCACTTTTCGGTGGCTTCCTTCTGCTGCTGGAACGCCTCGCGGATCATCATGTCCAGGGCCGCGTCGCGGCTCATGTTGCGGGTCTGGATCTCGTAGTCGATGATGGTGTTCACCACCGAGCGCAGGTTCCACTTCATCCAGGTGAGCCACATTTCCGGCGCGTGGTCGCCATAGCCCGCCTCGAGCATCACCAGTTCGGAAAACACCGCCCAGCCCTCGATCATGGCGCCGTTGCCGAACAGCGTCTTGATCTTCGAAGGCGACTTGTTGGCGTGCATGAGCTGCGTGTAGTGGCCGGGAATGGCCTCGTGGATGTTGAGGATCTGCAGCATCCAGTCGTTGTATTCGCGCAGGAACGACTCGGCATCCGCGGCCGGCAGCTTGTCCAGCGGCTCGACGTTGTACCAGGTGGCGGCCGTGGCATCGAACGGGCCCGGCGCGCTGATCGAGGCGCCCGCGCCGGAGCCCTGCATGTACGGCGGCATGGTGCGCACTAGGAGCGGCCGCGTGGGGTCCTGGTCGAGGAGATCCTTCTCGCGCACGAACTTTTCCAGCGCCGGGATCTGCTCGCGGATGGTCGATTCGAACTTGTCGGCCGTGGTGTGGCGCTTGGCCAGCTCGTCGAGCACCGCGCGAATTACCGCCAGCCGGTCGGCGGGCATCGGTGCGCTGCCCAGGTACTTGGGCCACAACTGGCGTGCGAGCTTCTCCATCGCGTCGTGGTGCTTCGCCTTTTCCGCCATCGCAAGCCGGTGCAGGTCCGCCGCACTGATGCCGGACTGGATGTCAAAGCGGAATTTCTGTTCGTAGAGTTCGGCGCCGATGCGGAAACTGCGGGCCGGTCCTGCCTTGAGTCGGGCCAGCGTGTTTTCGAGGAACGCGACGTAGCCTTCGATGGCGCTGCGCGCATCCGCCAACCGCCGTGCGAACAACGCCTTTTCGTCCGCACTGAGGCCCGACGATTCGACGCGCCCGGCGAGGTCGGCACCCAACAGGTTCAGCGCACCGCGGTTCTGGATCACTGCCAGTTCGGTGTGCTCCAACGTTGGATCGGCGATGTTCTGCATCGCCGCCCGGTAGTACGCGGGCACGTGGGCGAGCTTGGCGAGGAAGTGGCGCAACCGCGTGTCGAGGGGCGCATATTCGCGCGCCAGCACCGGGCCCAGCGAGCTGCCCGCGTTATACGACGACGGCTGCCATTGCCAGGCGCGGAACGTCTCCTGCGCCCACAGGTTCGATTCCAATCGGTTGCGGATCAGCACCAGGTCGACGCGGTGGCTGTCGCTCAGGGCGCCGGCGTCAAATGCGTTGAGCCTGGCGAGGTGCCGCTGGTAGAAGGCGCGATTGCGCTCCCGCTTGGCGGCGTCGGGCACGGTCATGCGGTCGGCATGGCGGTAGTTGCCGGCGTAGAACGCGAATTCCGGAAACTCGGCCCAAAAATCCTCGAGCAGCGCTTCGGTGTAGGCCGCAAACGCACGGTTGGCATCTGCGGACACGGACGCGGCGGGGGCCGCCGGCGGGGGCACGGTCGCACAGGCGGCCAGGCCCAGCGCCGCGCCTGCCCAAAGGGCTTTCCACTGCATGGTCATTGCTCCTCGGATCGCAATCGAAGCGGGCATGATACGGCGCGCGCTTTCCGCCGCAAGACCAAGGACAAACCCTAGCACTGGCGGGGCTTCCTGGCCAATATTGCCCATTTCACCGCGCCAGTACTAGAGTTTTCCGCAATTCACGGTTTATAGGCGCAAATTGATCGACATCAAATTGCGCTCAATGGCACCCGGTAACGTGTTTACATGCAACACAAACGGAGCAGCCGATGAGCATCCTGGGAGCCGTGGTCAGGACCACCCCCGCCAACGCGCAAGCGCTGGCGTTACGCCTTGCCTTGGTGCCGGGCGTCGAAGTGGCCCCTCACCCGGGTGACGGGCGGATCGTGATCGTGCTGGAGGACGTCGACGCGGTCACGCGCGCAGTCAACGACGACTCCGGCGACAGTGCCGCCGCACGCTTTGCCCGGATT
>JAEUMZ010000038.1 GCA_016790765.1 Betaproteobacteria bacterium | reverse complement strand
GTTCAGGATCGCACCGCCGGACAACGCCAGCGTGGCGTCGGCCGAATTGATCGACAAGGTTTGCGCGTTGATGGTGCCTCCCGAATGGGACACCGTGTAGGCCGCGCCGGTGGCATTGATCAGCGCATCGATGCTGGGGCCTGGCACGCCGGCGGACCAGTTGGCGCCGGTGGCCCAGGTGCCGTTGGCTGGATTGACCCAAACCGTTTGCGCATGCAGCGGCGCCGCGTGCAGGGTGGCAAAGGCCAGCACTGCCAGGAGTTGGAGAGCGAAACTCCAGCACTGGCGAGCCGCTCCAGCCATTTGTGGCCGGGAAGCCGCGCCGGCACTGGGGTTTGTCGATCGATTGCGCGGGATGCCCATGCGAAACCTGTGTGGAAAGTTGGCCGTCCTCCCATCACGGATTTGTCGACAAATTCAAGACATGCCCGGCGCCGGTTCCCGCCCAGGCATCACCTAGGGCCCGGCCCGTGCCGGCCGGCCGGCGGTCAGCCGCCGAGGCGGCGTTCGAGTTCCTGCGCCGCGCGCTTGAACTGCGGGGCGAGGCGGGCGTGGGACGCCAGCGCGCGGCCGGCCTCGTCGGCCAGCTTGCGGGCCTCGCTGCGCTGACCGCGCGCCAGCAAGGCCAGCCCCAGCTCGGCGCGCGCCTGCGCCAGTTGCGGCGCCAGCGCGTCGCAACGCGGGGCGATGAGCGCGATGGCGGCGCGCAAATGCACCTCCGCGGCGGTGGCATCGCCGCGCTTGAGTGCCAGCAGGCCACGCTGGCGCAAATGCTCGGCGGCGGCCGGGCGCGAGATGGCCACCTCGTCCGCGGCCACCTGGTCGAGGATCCTGCCCATGTCGCCGATCGCGGCCTCGGCCCGGTCGAGCTGGCCCTGTTCCAGATACACGCGCCCCAGCCACAGCCGGGAGAAATTGCGCTGGCTCACGAAGCGTTCGCGCGGCGCGCCGTCCACCTCGATGATTTCCTTGAGCAGCGCCTCGGCCTTGGCCGGTTCGCCGGAGTACAGGTGATTGATGGCCAGCAGCCGCTCGCCGTGCGTCATGTCCGAATAGGCGCGCGACACGCCCCGCGCGCGGGACAGTTTCAGGGCTTGTTCCAGCACCTGCCCGGCCTGCGCGTAGTCGCCGGCCGCCTGCAGCGCGAACGCGTGGCGCGTGGCGGCCGTCCAGTGCGCGCTGCCGGCGATGATCCTGGTCTCCTCGTTGCGATAGGGCGCGTAGGCACGCGTGGTGAGCGCCAGGCCGTCGGCCAGCCGGCCATGCTCGACCAGGGCGGCGCCGTAGAGCGCCTCGCCCGTGCTCATGAAGCGCGGGTCCAGCTCGGCGCCCATGCGCGCGTAGACCTTGAGCACCTGGTCGAACAGGTCGAACGCGCGCTGCGATTCGCCGTGCGCGGACACCAGGTTGGCCATCACCACGGCGGTGCGCGCCCAGCGGAACGACTCGCGGCCGCCGGTCTGCTCGATGATCGACAGCGCCGCGCCGAACTCGCGCAGCGCGCGCTGGTGATAGCGCTGCGGAATGAGGATCTCCGCGTAGCGCAGGTGCACCATGCTCTCGAACGCGCGCTCGGTGGGCGGCAGTGCCTTGGCGATCGCGATGGCGCGCTCGAACGCGGCTTCCGCCTTCGCGGCCTGGCGGTGGTGGCCATACGCGTAGCCCAGGATCGTGAACGACTGCGCATGCAGGCGCCCGCCGGGTTCCAGCACCTCCACCAGCGCGTGCGCGCGCTCGGCGTCGCGCATGCCGTCCGACTTGCCGTCGAAACGCAGCGTCTTGTACATCGCGGTGGTGCGCAGGGCTTCGGACAGCACCAGTTGTTCCTGCCGGTCGGTCGCGCGGTCGAGCGTGGCGATGACCTCCTCGAGCATGCGCATGCCGCGGTCCGCCTCCGGGGTTTCCATGAGCAGGATGGCCAGTTCGACCTGCGCCAGCATGCGCTCCAGCAAGGGTGCGCCGCGCGCGGTCAACTCCTTCAGGCGGGTCTCGCGCAGTGCTTTCGCCGATTCGAACAGGCTCAGGTTGGCCAGCGCGGTGCCGAGCAGGCCCTGGATCTCGGCGCGGATTTCCGGTTGGTCGTCGAAGCGCGCGGGCAGCGTCTTGGCCGCATCCATCAACACGTCGCCGATCGGCTGCTTGCGGCGCGCCTGCGCGTCGATCTGGTCCATGTCGCCGACGGTGATGATGCCGAGCAGGAATTCCTTCACCGCCTTCGTCTTGGCGGTTTCCAGCCGCGCCTCGCGCGCCTGCCAGAGCGCCACGCCGGCGCCGGCCACCAGTGCCAGCAGCACGGCCGCGCCCGCGCTGGTGGCCAGGGCATGGCGCTGCACGAAGCGGCGCGTGCGATACGCCCAGCTGTCCGGCCGCGCCAGCACCGGCTGGCCGGCGAGGTGGCGCTCGAGGTCATCCGCCAGCGCGCTGGCCGTGGCATAGCGCTCGGCGGGCTCCGGCTTGAGCGCCTTCATGATGATGGCGTCGATGTCGGCATCGAGACGCGGCGGCTTGCGGCCCGGGTAGGCGCCTCCCGACGACTGCGCCAGCCGCCGGCTCGGGCGCGTCACGTCGGCGTTCATCACCGCCTCGGCCAGCGCCTGCGCGCTCTGGCGCTTGAGGCGGTACGGCTTTTCGCCGGTGACCACCTCATAGAGCACCACGCCGAGCGAATAGATGTCGCTCGCCGTGGTCACCGGCTGGTCGCGCAACTGTTCCGGGCTGGCGTAGTCAGGGGTGAGCGCGCGGCCGAGCAGTTGCGTCAGGTCGCCGGCCGCCGCTTCCGCGCCCCCCGCGTCCGGCGCGTGCGACAGCAGCTTGGCGATGCCGAAATCGAGCAATTTCACCTTGGGCACGCCGTCTCCGGTGCTGACCAGGATGTTGCCCGGCTTCAGGTCGCGGTGCACCACCAGGCTGGCGTGCGCATGCGCCACGGCGCGCGCGGCCTGCGCCATCAGCGCCAGGCGCGGCGCCAGCGGCAGCGACTGGTCGCGGCAATAGTCGCCGATCGGCGTACCCACCACGTACTCGATGGCCAGGTAGGGCACGCCCTGTTCGTCCACGCCGGCCTCGTACAGCCGCGCGATGTGGTCGTGGTTGAGCGCGGCCAGGATGTCGCGCTCGCGCGCCATGCGCGCGGCCAGCCCGCGGTCGAGCAGGTGCCGGTGCGGCAGCTTCAGCGCCACTTCGCGCTTCAGCGTGCCATCCGCGCGCTCAGCCAGCCAGACGCTGCCCATGCCGCCTTCGCCGAGCAGGCGGATCAACCGGTACGGGCCCACCCGCTCTCCCGCGCGCGCCGCCGCGTCGCCCGCCGCCGCGACCGGCAGCGCCGGCAGGGCTTCAAGAAATTGGTCGCTGGTGGCGACGTCCTCCACCAGCAGTTGGGCACGCAGGATGTCCGCGTACGCCTGGTGTGGCGCCGGCAAGGCATCGATCCACGCGGCGCGTGCGGCGGCGGGCAGGTCCAGCGCCTCCTGCAGCAGGCGATCGAGGGTGCGCAGGTCGTCGGCGTTCAGGGGCATTTCAGGTGGCGCGGTGCGGCCGCGGTCAAGTTCCGCCTGCGGGTGCGGAGCATTGCGATGGTGTTTGCGCGCCGGTCACCTAGGGCTCCGCGATCAGCGCGGCCAACAGCGTCTTGGCGCGCTTCCAGTCGCGCGCCACGGTGCGGATGGTGACGCCCAGCGCTTCGGCCACTTCCGGCTCCGAGAAGCCGGCGAAAAAGCGCATCTCCACCACCTGCACCAGGCGCGGGTCCACCTCGCCGAGCCGGTCGAGCGCACGGTGCACGTCCAATACGTCGGTATCGCCCGGCCCGGTGCCGAGGCGCTCGCCCAGGTCGGTGTCGAGCGTGACATGCGCTGCGCCGCCGCCGCGCCGGTCCGCCACGCGCGCGCGCACCAGGTCGATGATCACCGAGCGCATGGTGCGCGCCGCGTAGCCCAGGAAATGGATGCGGCTCGAGGCCGGGAAATCGCCCATCGCGGTGAGCTTGAGGTACACGTCGTGCACCAGCGCCGTCGTATCGAGCGTGGCCGAGCGCGCGCCCTGGGTGAGGCGCATGCGCGCCAGCCGCTTCAGCTCCGGATAGCAACGCGCGAACAAGGCGTCGCGCGCCGCCGCATCGCCGCGCGCGGCCTGCGCCAGCAGGTCCGTGTCGTGGCCCGGGCCGGCGCTGGGGTTGCCGGGGGCGGAAGGGTTCATGGGACGATTGTAGCCGAACGACTTCGAAGGCTTGGGGCGCATCGGCCCGGGCGCACGTCAGGTTTCCGCCACAATCGGCGCGCCCGCGTCACGATGTTTCCTCAATCCCCTAACATGATCGCAAGCAGGCCAAAGGGCCTCAAGGGGAGACCATGACGATGTTTGCCACCATCCGTTCCGCCGCAGTCCGCGCGGGCGGTTTGCTTGCGCGCGCGCTTCGGGCTGCGCTCACACCCGTGTTCGGCACCTGGGACTGGGATGCGCCGCCGTGGGCAGCTTGGGTGGGGCGGCGCATTTCCGCGATGGCGGCGTCTGCGGCAGCAAAACCCCTCAACGCCGCCATCGCCGTGGCACTGGTGGCCGCGCTGGCCGGCGGGGCGCACTGGTCGTGGAAGTGGTGGCAGGCGCGGCCCAAGCCGCTCGAGGTCACGGTCTCGGTGCAGAACCCGCCGCGCACGCCGATCGAGAACGAGGACGAAGCCGACCGCGGCCCGCGCCCGCTCCTGGTGAATTTCGACCATGGCGTGGCGCCGCTGGCGCAGGTGGAGAAAGAGGTGAAGGACGGTTTCAGCATCGCGCCGCCGCTGGCCGGCACCTGGAAGTGGCTCTCCGACAAGCAGCTCGAGTTCACGCCCAAGGAAGACTGGCCGGTGGGCGCCACGCACGAGATCACGATTGCGAAAACTGCTGTCGCGTCGCACATCCGCCTGGCGTCCTATTCGGCGCCGTTCAAGACGCCGCCGTTCGTGGCCAAGGTGGTGCGCGGGCAGTTCCACCAGGACCCCACCAATCCCTCGCTGAAGAAAGCGGTGCTCGAGGTGAATTTCTCGCACCCGGTGAACACGGCCGAGTTCGAGAAGCGCGTGGAATTGAAGCTTGCCGGGCAATCGGACGGCATTTGGGGCGCCGGGCGCGAGCGCACCAAGTTCACCGTGAGCTACGACAAATTGAAGCTCAACGCCTACGTGCACTCGGAGAACCTCGCCACGCCGCAGGAGGATTCCTCCATCGAAATGAAGGTCGCCAAGGGGCTGGTGGCCGCGCGTGCGGGCACGCCGTTCGACAACGAACTCACCACGGCCGTGCGCGTGCCGGGCCTGGCCAGCCTCAACGTGACGCAGCTCGCCGTCAACGTGGCCATGACGGCCAAGAACGAGCCCGAGCAGGTCATCACCGCCACGCTCTCCGCCAGCACGCTGGACAAGGACATCCAGGGCGCCACCACCGCGTGGCTGCTGCCGTTGCATCATCCCAAGACCAAGAAGGAAGAGCGGCGCGGCCCGCACCACTGGAGCAGCAAGGACGAGATTTCCGAGGAGGTGCTGAAGGAGGCCAAGAAGCTCGACATCGAGCACGTGGCCGGCGAGCGCGAGCACCACGAAACGCACGTGTTCCGCTACCAGGCGCCGATCGGCCGCTACCTGTACGTGCAGGTGGAGCGCGGGCTGAAGTCGTTCGGCGGCTACACGCTGGGCAAGCGCGTGCAGCACGTGGTGCGCGTGCCGCCGTTCCCGCCGCAATTGAACATCCTCGGCCAGGGCTCGCTGCTGTCGATGAGCGGCGAGAAAAAGGTGGCGGTGCTGGTGCGCGACCTGCCGGGTGTGAAGATGGAAGTCGGGCGCATCCTGCCGGGGCAGTTGCAGCATCTGGTGTCGCAATCGGAGGGCAACTTCGACAAGCCGGGGTTCTTCGGCAGCATCGGCATGGACAACCTCTCGGAGCGCTTCGAGAAAAAGGTTCCGCTGCGCCGCGCCAAGCAGGGCAAGGCCAGTTACGAATCGCTCAACCTGGGCGAGTACCTGTCCAAGGACGGTGCGAACAAGCGCGGCATCTTCCTGCTGCGCGTGCAGGGCTACGACCCGCGGCAGGACCAGCGACGCCCCAAACAGGAGGAGGAAGAACCGGTGCCGCCCGAAGTGGGAGACGAGATGGACGAGACCGAGAACCGCGAGGCGGGAAATCGCGCGGACACGCTGCAGGTCTCCGACCGCGAGGACTTCCGCCTGCTGCTGGTCACGGACCTGGGGCTGCTGGTCAAGCGTTCGCTCGATGGCACGCAGGACGTGTTCGTGCAATCGATCGCCACCGGGCTGCCGGTGGCCGGCGCGGAAGTGGAAGTGATCGGCAAGAACGGCCTCACGCTGCTCTCGCAAACCACCGACGCCACTGGCCGCGCGCAGTTCCCGAAGCTGGAAAACCTCAACCGCGAACGCGCGCCGCTGATGATCGTGGTGAAAAAGGCCGGCGACATGAGTTTCCTGCCGTTCAACCGCCGCGACCGCGGGCTGGATTTCTCGCGCTTCGATGTTGGCGGACTGCGCAACACCATCCTGCCGGGCACGCTTTCAGCGTATTTGTTTTCCGACCGCGGCATTTACCGTCCGGGCGATGCGTTCAACATCGGCCTCATCGTCAAGCCGAACCTGTGGTCCAGGAGCATCGCGGGATTGCCGCTGGAGATCGACGTCACCGACCCGCGCGGCCTCTCCATCCGGCGCGAAAAGATCAAGGTGGGCGCGGGCGGCTTCAACGAATTCACCCACGCCACGCAGGAGACTTCGCCCACCGGCAACTACACGGTCACGCTCTACACCGTGAAGGATGGCTTTGCGCATACGCAGCTGGGCAGCGTGGCGGTGCGCGTGCAGGAATTCCTGCCGGATCGCATGAAGGTGGCGGCGAGCCTTTCCAAGTCCGCAGCCGAGGGCTGGGTGGCGCCGGAGGACCTGAAGGGCCTGGTCAACGCGCAGAACCTGTTCGGCACCCCGGCCACCAACCGCCGCGTGGAGGCCACGCTCACCTTGCAACCGGCGTACCCGGCGTTCCGGAGCTACCCGGACCACAAGTTCTACGACCCGATGCGCGCCAAGGAAGGCCACTCGGACAAGCTCGACGACGGCACCACGGATGACGAGGGCAACGCCGAGTTCGAGCTGAACCTGGAGCGTTACGCCAAGGCCACGTACCGGCTGCATTTCCTGGCGCGCGTGTTCGAGCCCGAGGGCGGGCGCAGCGTGGCGGCCGATACGGCCACGCTGGTGTCGGAACTGCCGTGGCTCATCGGCTTCAAGCCGGATGGCGACCTGGGTTATATCTCCAAGGATGCCAAACGCAGCGTGAACCTCATCGCCATCGACCCGAAGGCAAAGAAGATCGCGGTCGGTGACTTGAAGCTGGAGCTGGTGGAGCGCCGCTTTGTGTCCGTGCTGGTGAAGCAGCCCAACGGCACTTACAAGTACGAATCCAAACCGAAGGACGTGCCGGTGAAGGAGACCGCGCTGGCCATTCCTGCGGCGGGCATGAACCTCGCGCTGGACACGGGCAACCCGGGCAACTTCTTCTACCGCATCCGCAATGCCGAGGGCGTGGAGCAGAACCGCATCGAGTATTCCGTGGCCGGTGC
>JAEUMZ010000013.1 GCA_016790765.1 Betaproteobacteria bacterium | reverse complement strand
TTCGCGGTCGGCATCGTCGACCCGGACTTCGAATTCCTGCGCACGCGCTTCAAGCCCGACGGCGGCGTGCAGGAGGGCGGCTTTGTCTACAAGGGCAAGGCGACCTTCCGCTACCTGGGCGAGGACAAGGTCAACGACGTGCCGTGCCTGCGCTACGAAGTGGCCGGCCCGGCGTTCAACGGCGTGAAGGGAACGCTGTGGATCAACGCGCAGGACCGCCTGATCGAACGCTTCGAACACGCGCTGCCGGACAACCCGGACTGGAACAGCCTGCGGCTGGTGCGCCTCGGCTCGCGCGCCATGGACGCTGCCGGCTGGAAGGAATTCAAGGAGGTGACGGTGAAGCGGGCGATGGCGTTGGTGGAGGAAAAGTAGCGCGCTGCACCGTTGCGCAACGGCATGGTGAATTGCAACTCATCGGCTGCGGAATCCCCTCATGGTTGTCGCCCCGGCGCAGGCCGGGGCCCAAATTGAAGTTCGCAAGTTTGGGCCAAGGCCAGAGCCCAAGGTAACGCTTTTGATCATGCGCTCCGCATTGGGCCAAGACCCGCCCTCATTCAATCCGTAAACCCCATCTCCCGGAGCAGGGCCGCCCAGCGCGGATCGTTGTGCAGCGGCCGCAGTTTACGGGTCCCTCAATCCCCCTGCCCCTCCCCCACCCGCACCACATGCACGCTGCACCGCGCCCGCGCGGTGACGGTGGAGGCGGTGGAGCGCCACCAGGCCAGCGCGGCCTCGTCGGGGCGCGGGGCGCCGAGGACGATGAGGTCCACATGGTTGGCGCCGGCGATGTCGAGCAGCGCGGTGGCCGGGTCTTCGGATTCGATGACGTGCAACGACAGCCGGTCGGGCGGCAACGCGGTCGGCGCCAGCCAGTCGGCCAGGCGCAACCGGTGCGACAACTGCTGGCCGGATGCGCTCGATTCCAGCGGGTGCGCCGCATCGATCTCCGCTGGCGCCACCACGCTCACCGCCAGCACACGGCTTTCGTGATGCAGGGACACCAGTTGCCGCGTGGCGGCCTGTAGCGCGGCGTGACGCGGGTCCTCCGGGTGGCTGGTGTCGATGGCCACCAGCAGCACCGGCGCGTGCGCCGCCATGGTGTGCGGCTTGGCTTGCAGGCGTCCCCGATCGGCAAGCGCGCGCTTGAGGCGCCGCCAGCGGCGGTATTGGGTGACCAGTCCCGGCGGCCGCAGGTGGTGGGCACGCGTGGTGAGCGGCACCTGGTCCGGGTGGCGCAGGTCGAAGGCGACGTGCGCGGCGCTCTGGTAACGCACCGCGGGATCGGGCTCCAGGCAGCGCAGGATGATTTCCTGCAGCCACGGCGCGATCGTGGCCGCGCGCGCGCGCGGCGGCACCACGGCGGCCCACAGCCGGTTCTCCATGGCGCGCAATGTCGGCGGCGTGCCGAAGGGCAGTGCACCGGTGGAAAGCTCATAGAGCACCGCGCCGAGGGCGAACAGGTCGCCGCGCGGGTCCTCGCGTGAGCCGTTGAGTTGCTCGGGCGACATGTAGGGCGCGGAGCCGGCCGCGTAGCGGCGCTCCTCGGCCAGCAGGTCCGGCAGGTGCGCGTGATGCGCGAAGCCCAGGTCGAGCAACACGGCGCTGCCGTCGGCGCGCAACAGCACGTTGGCGGGCTTGATGTCGTGGTGGATCACGTCCTGGCGGTGCAGGGCGTGGAGGGCATCGGCCAGCGCGGCGCCGAGCGCCGCGACGCGATCGTCCGCCAATGGCGCCGCGCGCGCGATGTCCTCCAGCAAGGTGCCGTCGATCCATTCCATGGCCAGGTAAGGCGTGGCGGTGATGTCGCGCGACGCCACGTAGCGCGGCAGGTGGCGCCCCTGCACCGTGGGCAGGATCATGGCCTCCATCTCGAAGGCGAGCAGGCTCTCCGCAGGCTGGCCATTGCCGATGCGCGGCAGCTTCATGAGCAGGGGAAAACCGGGATCGGGGCGCTCCGCGGCCTCCACGCGAAACAGGAACGCGGTGCCGCCCTCGCCGATCGACGACACCAGCCGGAAGCCATCGATGACCACGCCCGGCACCAGCGCGAGCGTGCGGGGAGGTGCGAAGGAGAGCTCAGATGCCATGTTCCACCCGGTACGCGATCGATTCCGGCAGGCCGGCCGCACGGATGCGTTGCGCCGCGGCGCGATGGTCGTAGGACACGCGATGGAAGGTGAGCGTCCGGCGCGTGGCGTCGTAGAGGGCATAGGCCGCCATGGGATTGCGGTCGCGCGGCTGGCCCACCGACCCCACCACCGCCACGCAGCGCCGGTGGCGCGGCACTGGGATCGCGATGCCCGGCGTGGGCGTGAGCAAGTGCATGCGCTCGCCCAGCGTGGCGAAGTACAGTCGCTGCTCGTGCACATGGCCGACGAACGTGATCGGCGCCTCCGCTGCCGCCGCACAGCGCTTGGCCGCGTCGATGCCGTCGAGGTACCGAAAACGTTCGGGCGCATCCGCGCTGCCGTGCACGAAGCAGGCCTCTGCTGAGCGCACAATGAGCGGCAGGTGCTTCAGGTGCGCACGCTGCGTTTCATTCAGGGTGGCGCGCGCATGCGCCACGCCGGCGCGCGCCATTTCGTTGAGGTAGCCCGATTCACCGTCGATCGCGTCGTCGTGATTGCCGCGCACCGACACCGCGCCGTCTTGCACGGCCGCCATCGCCAGATCCACCACGGCCGCCGCATCCGCGCCGTAGCCGACCAGGTCGCCCAGGAACGCCTCGCGGTCCCTGCCCCGCCGCGCCGCATCGGCCCGGCAGGCTTCAAGCGCCTGCAGGTTGGCGTGGACGTCGGCGAACAGGGCGATGCGCATCGTCGGAACGGGGAAGGGCGATCAGCGCAGTGTAGGCACCCCGGCTTACGCGGGGCTTGCGGAGGATCAAGGCCGGCGCACCTGTCGGCTTCGACGCCACCGGGTAGCGTAATTCCCGGTTCCGCGTGCTAACTTTTCCGCCATGCATTCCCATGGCAAGCGCGGCCGCCCGCCGCATGACGACCAACTCACCCCCGCCGAATGGCGCGTGGTGCAGTTCGTGCGGCACGGATTGACCAACCCGCGCATCGCCGCGCAGTTGGGCGTGAGCATGGATGCGGTGAAGTTCCATGTCGCCAACATCCTGTTGAAGACGGGACTTCCCAACCGCCGCGCGATCCGCCACTGGGACGCGATTTCAAAGGCCAGCCTGCTGCACGGAAAGGACACCCCCATGAACGACAACCTGACCCTCGGCGCGATCGGCCAGATCGCCCGCACCGTATCGAACATCCAGGCCGCGGAGGCCTGGTACAAGGAGGTGCTGCGCCTGCCGCACCTCTACACCTTCGGCAACCTGGCGTTCTTCGATTGCGGCGGCGTGCGCCTGTTCCTGTCCGAGGGTGATGGCGGCGAGAGCGCCTCGATCCTCTACTTCCGCGTGCCGGACATCCACGCCGCGCACGCCGCGCTCAAGGCGCGCGGCGCCGAATTCACTGACGCCCCGCACATGATCCACCGCCATGCGGACGGCACCGAGGAGTGGATGAACTTCTTCAAGGACAACGAAGGGCGGCCGGTGGCGATCATGGCGCAAGTGAAGGCGACGGCCGCGTAGCCGGCATCAACGCCACGGCGCTCGACTTACTTCGCCGGCTTCACTTCCTCCAGATCGCCCACCTCGACCTTGCCGCCGAGGACGCCCTGCGCGACGGCCGCCTGCACCGAGCGGTCGATCACGCGCTGGATGTTCAATGCGATGCGTGTTCGATCCGCCGGGTCCTGCGGGCTGGGCAACGCGGCGTTGGAGGTGGAGGCCAGCTTCTGGTGGTCGAACGACTCGTACTGGTCCAGCACGTCCAGGGTGACGGGGTCGAGCGTCCAGAACTTGAGGTAGGAATATGGCGCCACGTAGAAGTTGGCCGGACGCACCTCGCCCTCCGGCGTGGTGGCCAGCGGGCCGGTGGGCGGGCGCGTGCCGAGCGCGCAGGACCGTTGATCGCTGTCGCAGCGCGGCTGGAAGAACACGCCGAGGCCGTGCGTGCGTGCGGGAAGATCGTCGCGGCCCATGGCGTGGAACGCCGGTGTCACCACGATGACCCGGTGCCATTGCGCGCGTCCCGGCAGTCCCTGCAAGGCGGCGATGGCGGACCGCAGGCCGAGCCCTTCACGGATCGCCAGGCCGGACGGGGTCGACGCGGGCAGGGGGACGGCGTACAGCAGGCGCGGATGCGCCGGCGCGGCGCGCGCGATCGATTCGTCGAGGCTCTGCAGGACCAGCCGGTCGAGCAGCGCGTTCGCGGCCTCGATGTGCCGGCGCCGGAACGGCGGCAGGCGCGTTCCCGTGCTTTGCTCCTCCTCCACTGCCATGAAGTGCTGGCCCATGGCCGCCACCAGCACGTAATGCTTGGCGGGTGCGGGATCCTGCAATGGCGTTGCGCCGCATGCGAATGCGATCGTGGCGAAGGTGATTGCAGCCATCCATTTGCGATTCCACACTCGACAATTCACGGATGCCTCCTCGATCGCGCGGCGGACAAAGACGGATTCATTGTAGGCCTGCGCCAGGTTTCGCGTGCAGCGCGCAGACGCCGGTTGCCTGCAGCAATTCAAGGCATAACACCAGCACCCGTGCGGTGTTCCAGCCCATTTCTCCCCAAACGCCTTGCCAGTGCTAGAGTTTGCCGCCCATATCGCATGGCGGATAGCATTCCGCACCGCGCATTTGCACGCCGGCACACTTCCATCACCGAAGGGCGCTTGTCATTCAATCCGATCGCCGCCTCGCACCGGCCTTCCTCCTGTCGATCGCGCTGCATGCCCTGCTGCTGACCCTGCAGTTCGACGGTGAGGGCAGCGGGTGGCTGGGGCTGGGCGTGCGCTGGAGCGATCGGCGGGCAGAGGCGCCGGACCTGCGCGTGACCTTGGTGCGGCCACAACCCTCGGCGGTGGATCGCATCGATCCGGTCGTCGAACTGCCCCCGCCCGCCGGGTTGAGCGTGCCGCCGCCCAAGGAAAGCCTGCCGCTCAAGCTCACGCGCGAGATGGAGGCCCCAGCGCCACCTGCACCCCCGGCGCCTCCCGCACCCGTCGTGCCGCCGGTCACCGTCACCACCGCGAGCCTCGTCACCGCGCCTACGAAACCCGAGTCGCCCGTCGAGGTTCCCGCCGCGTCACCGCCCGCACCGGTGGCACCGGCCACGCTGTCCGTAGAACGCGCGGCCAAGCCGGCCTTTGCCGTGCCGCCCGCGTCCACCGAGCCCGCCGCGCCGACCGCCGCGCCAACGGCCGAAGACGCTACACGACAAGACGCTGAACGGCAGGCGGCTGCACGGCTTGAGGCAGAGCGGCAAGACGCGGCGCGACAGGAAGCTGCGCGCGCGGTGGCACAGGCCGAGGCCGCGCGCATCGAGGCGGCAAAGCGTGAGGCACAGAAGCTCGAAGCCCAGCAGCAGGAGGCCACGCGCGCCGAGGCTGTGCGGGTGGAGGCGGCGCGCGTGGAAATGGCGCGTGCGGAAGCCGCCCGGCTCGAGGCCCAACGCATTGAATCGCAACGTCTCGAAGCGCAACGGCTGGAAGCGCAGCGCCTTGAAGCGCAGCGACAGGAGGCAGCGCGCGTCGCCGCCGCCCGGCTCGAGGCGCAGAAGATCGAAGCCGCCCGCGCCGAGGCCGCCCGGATCGAATCCGCGCGCCTCGATGCGGCGCGCCGCGAGGCCGAGCGGGTGGCAGCCGTTCGCGATGCCGCCGCACGCGTGGAGGCCGCGCGCTTGCAGGAAGAAAAGGACGAGGACGCCCGCCGCGAGGCGCGCCGCCGCAACCTCGCGCGCATCCTCGAGGAAGAAGCCGCGCAGCGCGAGCAGTCCGCCAAATTCGCCACCACAAAGCCGATCCTGCCGCTGTCGCTGTCGAGCGCGCGGCGCATCCGCCTGTGGGGCCGCGCGGACCCGAACGAGGAGCTGGTGAAATACGCCGAGACCTTCGCGCGCAAGATCCAGCTCAACACGCTGCCGGACACGGTGAAGGAGATTGCCAAGCACAAGCACACCCATCCCATGGTCACCGTGGCGGTGAGGAGCGACGGCACCATCGAGACTGTGACGCTGGTGCATTCCAGCGGCGTGGCGGCCATCGACGAGGCCATCCGCCGCATCGTGCAAGGCCACGCGCCGTATGCCCCCTTCCCGCCGGAGCTGGCGCGCGACTACGACGTGGTGGAGATCCGCCGCACATGGAGCTTCGACGTGGCGGTGCGACTGCAGTAGCGCAACGCCACGCCGCTGCCTCGGGTAACCCCCCCTTGTCCGCCACGCGGTTCTGCGCCACACTGAAAGCCACCCGTTCCCTGCCTCTGCTGCCATGGACACCCCCACCGAAGCCGCCGTCCTGTTCGCCGACGTGAGCGGCAGCACCAAGCTCTACGACACCGTCGGCGACAAGGTCGCCTTCGCCGCCGTGCAACAGTGCGTGGACGCATTCACCGAGTGCACCGTGAAGCACAACGGGCGCGTCATCAAGACCATCGGCGACGAGGTGATGGCGGTGTTTCCGGACGCCGCCGCGGCGACACTCGCCGCGATCGCCATGCAGAACGAACTGGACACCCTGGAGCCCACCTCCGGCACGCGGCTGGGCGCGCGCATCGGCTACCAGTACGGCCCGGTGATCGAGCGCGACAACGACCTGTTCGGCGATTGCGTGAACCTCGCCGCGCGGCTGTCCGGCGTGGCGATCCGCGGGCAGGTCATCACCACGCGCGCCACCGCCGACCGGCTCAACGTGCACCTGCGCGCCGCGTGCCGGCAACTGCACGCCATCGACGTCAAGGGCAAGGGCGAAGTGGAAATCTGCGAAGTGCTGTGGAAGGAGGGCGACCAGACCGTCACCGTGACCGCCCCTTCCACCAGCAGCGCGATTCGCCAGACCACGCTGGTGCTGAAGTACGGCGGCCGCGAGATCGTGCTCGACGCCGGCAAGTCCGCGCTCGCCTTCGGCCGCGACAAGGCCGCCGAGTGGGTCATCGACGACCCCAACGCCTCGCGCCAGCACGGCGCCTTCGAATACCGCGGCGGCAAGTTCCACCTGACCGACCACAGCGCCAACGGCACCTGGGTGACCTTCGACGGCAACGCCGAGTTCGTCCTGCGCCGCGAATCCTGCACCCTGCTCGGCCGCGGCTGGATCGCCTTTGGACAATCGCGCGACAAGGCGGGGGCGGTGATGGAGTTCACCTGCCGGTAGGGGTGTTCGGCACACGCGAAACGGTAACACCCCAAATCCCCCTCAATCCCCCTTTTGCAAAGGGGGACGTGTCCGCCGCAAAGCACGTCTGCGATGGACAAGGTTGAGATCCAGGATTAGCGCCCCTTGTCCGGCTTCCTGCGTGCGCCGAGTTCGCGTTCGCGTTGCCTGAGCACGTCGATCATCACGTTGAACACGCGCGCCAGCTGGCCGATCTCGTCGGTGGAGGTGACCTTCACGGTGGCCTTGTCGTAGTCCGCG
>JAEUMZ010000201.1 GCA_016790765.1 Betaproteobacteria bacterium | reverse complement strand
GCGCGTGGGGCTGCGAAACGGCTCCGGCAGGTTCGACACGATCAGGGCATAGATCCATTCGCTGTCCGTGGTGCCCTTGATCTCCTTCAAGAACTCCGGGCGCACGTGGGGCGCCAGGTGCCGCTTCATTTCCGCCATGCGATTGAGGTCGCCGTTGTGCGCCATCGCCAGCTTCACGCCGGGAAACTGGAACGGATGCACGTTCTGCAGCGAGATGTCGACCGTCGTGCTGTACGCCACGCCACGCACGTGCGCCAGCACAGCGCTGGCTTTCACCTTTTCCGCCAGATTCTTCAGGTTGCGGTCGAACACCGGCAGCGAGGGCGAACCGTAGGTGAAGGGCAGCTGCGGCATGTGCGACGCCGCATCCCACGCGCGCAGGCCGAAGCCCGCGAGGTTCAGCATGTGCAGCATCTTGGGCATGTAGCTCTGCTTGATCAGCGCGGAGTCCGGCTGGAACAGGAGCGCATCGAGCAGGACGGGTTGGCCGAGATAAAGGAGGGCGCGGCACATGACTAGAGCATCAGGCTTCCGAGGACGAGGATGGCCCCAAGGATTGCACAGGCTGCGGCTATTGCCTTGATGACTGGTGGGCTGATGCCGATCGCAAAGGCGAGGAACTCGCGAATCTGCGTTCCCAAATCGGCATGCCGCTCTTCTGACAATTGGCGCTTGCGCAACTCCGATCCGCAAACCGTGCAGCAAATGATTTGCGACGGTCCAGTGCCGACTGCCGCATCAGCAAAGTGTGTCCCGCAATGTACACATTGCATGGGCGCCGTGTCACGTTGGGGTTGCGAATGCGAAGTCACCGATAGTGGATTCAAATATCTCTTGTACACTCATCCCATTCTCACGCACCCACCTTGCGCGCGCAATCCCGTGGCCGAATTTCACGACAATGACCTGTTTCGCGGCGTCGACCCGGAGGCCGCACGCGCACTGCTGCCGCTGGCCGAGCCGGTGGCGTTCCTGAAGGGCAGCCGCATCGCGCGGCAGAACGAGCTTGCACGCGGTGCATGGCTGATCCGCGCGGGATCGGCCGAGGTGCGCGTGGCGCTGCCGGCCGGTGGCGAGCGCGTGATGGCCACGCTGGCCCCCGGCAGCGCGTTCGGCGAATCCGCCCTGTTCGAGACGGGCGTGTGCAATGCGAGCGTCTATGCGCTCACCCACGTCGATGGCTGGCTGCTGCCGGGCGAGGCGTTCCGTGCGCTGGCGTTTGCGCGCAATGCGGCGGCGCTCACCATCCAGCGCAACATCACCGCCACGCTGGTTGCGCGCTTGTCGGCGCTCAACACGGAACTGGCGCGCCAGGTCGCCCCGGAAGACCGCGCCACCCCGGCGCCGCCGCCGGCTGCCGATCCGCTGGCCGCATACCCGCGCCTGACGCGCGCCGATTTCGACTTCCGCGCCTTTCTCAAGCTGCTGCCGTTCTTCGCCGGCTTCACGCCTTCGGACATCGAGGCCGTCACCGCCGGCACGCGGGCGCTGGAGGTAAAGCGCGGCGCATGGCTGTTCGCCTCCGGGCAGGCGGCCCATGCGTGCTTCCTGGTAGTGCGCGGCGCAGTCGAGGCGGTGCGCAGTATCGGGAGCCCCGGAACCCTTGAGCGCCGCATCGCGATCCTGCCGCCCGGCGCGCTGGCCGGGTACCTGAGCCTGCTGGCCGGCAAGCCCGCGCACGGCGCGCATGCGCGGGCGCGCGAGGACTCCCTGCTGCTGGAGTTTCCTGCGGCACTGTTCATGGAGCACTACCGCGGCGATTCCGGCGCGCAGATCAAGTTCCAGCACGCCATCCATCGCGCCCTGCTGACCTCGCTGGCGCGCAGCAATTCGCAGATGGCGCGGCTGGTGACGCAGGCGGCGTTGACGGCAGCGCAGCCATTCCGCGTGTAGTTGGTGTGACGCGCACGGGATCGGAGCAGTGCGCGAGCGTTCCCTTTCTGCCTATTGCAATTGCCTTCCCAGGCGCCGCTTGACGGCGATCACGTCGGCCGCTCCAATCATTCCGGACAGGTTGATATCACAGAGGAAATTGTCGCGCGTGGTCATGTTGCCGCTGTGCAACTTGGTCATGCCGAGATCCGCGAAACCAACGTGGCCAGATTGGCTGACGTCGCCGAGCAGGAATCCGATCGTGGCAAACACGTCCAGCGGGCCATTTGAGTGGAGCGCGGAAAATGAAACACTCACGCGCTTGCCGTCCATTAAAGGCGCCAGTTGGAGTATCACTTCGCTGGGACCCGACGCCATCATCATCACCACGACCGGATTGCCCGCCTCATCGGTCGCACTTGGAAGACCGATGCCGTTGAGCGGATTGTTGAACGCAAAGACGAGCTGGTGTGCGGCACCTTGCGCGCGCGGCTCAATCGTCACGGCTGCGCTGGCTTGCGTGGATGCCTGCAGGGGAAGATCCATGATCTGGTCCACCCCATGGGTCTTCCTGGATACCGCAGAGATCAGCGCCAGTGCGGCGCCGGCCTGGGGTGTGACGATCACCTGCGCTGACGCCAGGACGCCAAAGCCCGCGGCATTGTTGGCCCTGGCGGTGCATTCGTAGGCCGTCCCGTTGGTCAGTCCGGTCAGCGTGCCCCATGTGCCGGACTGGACGAGCGAGTGTGCCCCAGGATTGCAGTTGATGGAATAAGACGTGACCGGCAACCCGGGCGCGCCAGGCCCCGGCTGCAAACGAAAGCTCGCGCTGCCATCCCCGGCCACCGCTTCCAAGATCACCGGCGCGCCGGGCCGCCGGTCCGCGAAAGAGACGGAGACCGAGTTGGTCAGGTCGGCAACGAACGAGCAGGTGCTCGCGGTCGCGCAGGCAGGAATCGACCAGTTCGCCACGCCAAAGCCGGCATCGGGAACGGCCAGCAGTTCCACGTTTATGCCCTGGTCGACCAAGGCGCTGCAGGTGCCCGGGCAATCGATGTTGGCTACCACCGACAGCACGCGACCATTCGTCGGCGGCTGCACGACCAGCACACCTTGTGCGCCGGTGCGGACGGAGAACCCAAGTAGTCGCTCGCCGACCTGCACGGTCATGTACGTGGTCGTTCCATGCGATGTGCTGGACTGCAGCCGAAGTCGCAAGGTCTGGCCCGGCTGGATCGTGCCCCCAGTGCCCGAGAACGACGCACCCGCAATGCTGACCTCTCCCCCCGAGACATAAACAGGTACGGCGTCGTTGATGCCGCCGACCACGCGAATCTCGGACAGGATGGCCGTATTGCGCGGCTGGTCGATCAGCGATGGAAACTCGAGCGTTTCCGGGTTCGTGTCGCGAAACTCGGTGCGCACCCCGAACGTCGCGCTGCGATTGCCCACCTTGAGCGTGGCGACATGTTCGGTGCCGAAGTCGGCGGTGGTGGCCAGGCGAACACGGACGATCTGACCCGGTGAGACGATGCCCGGCGCACTGGTGAAAGCGGCCAGGCCCACGCTGTATTCGCCTCCGACAATGGAGATCGGCGTAGGCGCATTGAATCCGCCGATGACCACCTCGGCGGACACCACCGTCGCAACGCGCGGGGCGTTGTCCTGGCGTGGAATGGTGAAGGGTGCAGGATCGGCATCCGCGATCGGCGTGATTGGAATGGTGGAGTTCCACCGGATATAGCCGTACAGCGGGTCGGTGCTGCCAAAGCAATAGTGGACGAAGTCGATGGCCAGCCGGGCGACCGTGCTGCCCGAGGTGATGATCTCGCGCACATTGAACGCCGATGTGGGAGAGATGTTGTAGCAAAAATAGCCCAGCCCGGAGACACTGACGCCCAGATACGGCAGGGATCCGCCAAAGGAGCTCGTGACGTTCCCATAGATTCCGACGGCGAGCGGCTCGAGATTTGCCGCTGCGAATCGAAACGACCACTCGGTCGGTGTTTCACCCGGCGCATGCCGCGCGTCCACCTGAATGGTGCCGTTGGAGTATCGTGCCGCCGTAATGGTGCTTAGCAGCGCGGGGGAAAGGGTAAAGGTCCGACCCAGGCCGACCGGGTCGTTTCCCTGGCTGATCAGGTGAATGAGGGGGTTGCCGCCGGCGGTTGCCCCGAACCCCGGTTCGGTGCCGACCTGAAACGTCGCCAAATGGTCGCCGATCGTCACTGTCGCGGTCGTCAACGCGTTGGACAGCATGCTGGCGGTGGCACGCACCCGAATCGTCTGCCCCGGCAACACATTGACGGCCTGTGCGACGTAGGGACCCCCGTCGATGCTCACTTCCCCGTTCGCAACGGAGACCGGCAGGGCGACATTGAATCCGCGCAAAGATTGCAGTTCCGACTCGACGACCGTCCCCGGGGCGACGCGAAGCACCGGGCTGAATCTCAGTGGCACCGGCTGGCGGACTTCATGGGAAATCGGCACGCTGGAATTGAAGCGGATGAATCCGGCGATGGCCGCCGTCGGGTAATTGGCGATGTCCGACCCCGCCGTGCACGTCTCGACAAAGTCCACGGCGAGACGGATCAGTTCCCCGGAGATGCTGCGCTCGATCTCGCGAATGTGGAACACCACGCGGCGCGGCACCTGCAGGGTCACGCCGTAGGAGTAGTACGGCGCGCAGCGCGGAAGCACACTTTGGTCGTAGGGGTAGTAGCTGTAAAACCCGGGTTCCGCCGCCGTCGCATCGGTCAAGGTGGTCGTGTAGGTCCCCGGCCCCAGCGTGTTGTTGGTCCGGGCGGTGATGCGAAACACCCATTGTGTCGAGTAATACGGCGTCGGCTCCGGCTGGGAAAACTGGATCTCCGCAACGCCCGCGGTGCTTGAGGATCCGGTCATGCGCGACAGCCGCGCCGGCGACCAAACGTACTGTGTCAGCGCGCCGCTTGCACGGTCCTGCCGATACAGCACGGCCAGCGGCTCGAAGTCATGCGGCTGCGGCTGCGGCTCTGAGCGAGTTCCAACGAAAAACGTCGTTTCGCCCGATCCCACGCGAACCCGGGCCGAGATGCTGCGGTCCGCCGCACCGGGCGACAGGACGCGGATCCGCAAGGTCTGGCCTGCGCTGATCATGCCGGCACCCGCGACAAACGGGCTGTCATCGATGGAGTACTCGCCGCCCGTCACCTCGACGGCGACCGGCACGGTGATTCCCGCGATGACCAGCGGATCGGACACTACCCACGTGCCGGGCGATGCATCGATCTTCTCCTTGAACGAAAGCAGTGACGGAAGCGTCCTGACGTGATCGATGGGTACCAACGAATTCAGTCGAACGAAAACATAATCCACCCCACCGAACGGACATTGGTATCGCATGTCCAGCGCAAGTCCTGTCAGCCGGTCATCCGGGCCATAGGACGCCTCGTGAACGACATATCGCCGCGGCACTGGAAACGAGTAGCTGTATTCGTTGCAAGGAGTTCCTTGAATGTAAGCGCTGATCTGGGGGTACCCGGTGGGCGTTGGACCGGTCCCGGCATACTCCCAGGCGCCCACGGCGAGGCGCGAAGTGGCCGGGCCTGCTGCCGATACATATGCGGCGTACGAAGCGTTGGGGTCGTCGAGGGGAATTGCTTCCACGTTGTTGCCCGCGCCAGAGTATTGCTTTACGGCTCGCAGCTTGTACAAGGTGGCGGCGGTGTAGTTAACAATCGCAGACAACGCCGTGGCGTCCGCAGGCACGCCCACCTTCAGGAGGATGTTTCCATCCAGCGCCTGCGGTGTCGACCCTGGCGCCGTCCCGACATGGAATGGGTACTCCACATCGCCCATCCTGAGGGTTGCGGTGGTCAGTGTATTGGCGGCTGCGGCGCTGGTCAGCCGTACCTTCACGGCATTGCCGTTGGAGATCGTTCCCGCCGCCTGGGTGTAGGCGCCGTCGTTAATCGCATATTCGCCGCCGGTCACCGAAATCGGCACGTCCTCGGTGATCCCCTGGGCCGCGCCCGTGGCGGAAACGTACAGGGTGCTCAACAACGCGTCCTTGACGGCCGGAAAGCGGAAGGGAATCGGGGAACGATTCGAATAGTCGATCGGCACCGTCGAGTTGACACGCACGAACCCGCGAACGCGCGATGGACCATAGGTCACCGCGCCGCATTCCTGCACGAAATCCAGCGCCAGCTGCGTGGGCGTGCCGTTTGCCGCATAGGTCACTTCGTGGATCACCACGCGCTGTCGCGTCGGCGTGTAGCTGCACGCCATCTGGTAAGTCGGGTTGTAGACCGAGAGGTAGCGCGTCCCGTAGCCGGAATAGCCGGACAGGTCGTCATAGGTGCCGGCGGCGGGAAGCGTCGGTCCCGTATACAGGTTGAGCGTCCACGCGCCCCAGTACGGCGAGCTTTCGTCTTCCGAGGTGACGCGAATTCCGGGCAGGGTGTTGTCCGTAGCCTTCAACAAGCGCACGACCTTCAGGGTACCGGGGCCAAGGGTCTCCAACCTCTCGGTTCCGTTGTACTGTGGCAAGGCTTGCACCACCACCAGCGGGTCGCCCGCAGGTTGCGGCCGTGTCCCCGTTTGCGTCGTGACCACGAAGTCGGTGGTGTACCCGCCGATGTTGAGCACGGCCGCAACGCGCCGGTTCTCCGCATTCGGGGCGACGATCTGAATGCGCAGGTAGTCGCCGGCCGACACCGATCCGGCGGCATCGGTAAACGGCCCGCCATTGAGCGAATAGGTTCCCCCTGTGATGCTCAAAGCGGCGGGCACATCCATCGCGCTAAGGGTGACCGTATTGGATAGGGCGGTCGCACCCGGCGCAAGCCCGGTCTGCGTTGTGAACGACACACTGTCCGGGATGCGACGCAGATTGTCGATCGGAATTCCCGAGTTGAAACGGATTTGCCCGGTAAGGACCGCGCTGCGGTTGGCGCAGCGCTGCATGAAGTCCACCGCCAAGGACGTCAGCGTGCCATTGCCGTTGCGCACGATGTCCAGGACCTGAAACGTGCCGCTGGTCACTTCGCAGCTCGAATACGTCTGGACATTGAGGAGTGGCGACTGGACCGCGCCGGAATACGCAGATACCGGCACCGAATACGTCCCGATCGCCAGGGTCTGGCCAGCCGGAACCTGGAAGTCGGCATAGGCGTAGTTGGCGCCGTTCATTTGGATCGTGGCGCGCGACGGCAAGGTACCGCTCGCGGTGAAGGTGGTCGCAGGCGAGCCAATGGTGCGCGTTTGGCCCCCCCCGACGGGATCACCCGTCTGGCTGCGATAGTAGAAAACGGACTGCGCGCCGGCCACAGCCGGGAACAATATCGCGCCCACAAAAAAGGCCCTCGAAAGGGCCGTCAACGTGCGCCTGATCATGAAATTTTTATATCGAACTTGTTGACCGCCATTTTACCAGCATGCCCCCGGCGGGACCAGCCGTCGGACGCAGGCGGAGAAACGGGGTCAACTCGGCGAGGTGGGGGCTCACGTCACACAGGAAAACACCGCCCGGAGACCGATTACGGGTCTTGTTTGGGGGGTTTCTGCGTCGGCACGGCAAGGGGCTGAGCGCCGTGAACACGATGTTCGTGTGAAGGATCCTGGATCGTCACGGGAACCCTGCCCCAGCGCCAGTGGCTTGGCGGCGAGATCAAGAATCCGAGCACCAATAGCCCGCAACCAATAGCCAGAACGATCCAGCTTGAGGAAAAGCCCAACCCGAAATCAATCCAAGCCAGCCCCAAACCGTCGAACTCGAACCAAACGACCAATAACACAACGCATGCCAGCCCTGCCCATTCGCCGATCGCTTCGCGCCGCTCCATCCGGCGCCAACGCGCCAGCGGGTTCATGCCACCCCGGCCTCGTGCGCCTGTTGGTCCGCGTGATAGCTCGAGCGCACCATCGGCGCCGAGGCGGCGTGGTGGAAGCCCATCTTTTCCGCCTCCACCGCGAACATCTCGAACTCTTCCGGCGTCGCGTAGCGCTTCACTGCCAAGTGATGGCCGGAGGGTTGCAGGTACTGGCCGAGGGTCAGCATCTCAACGTCGTGGGCACGCAGGTCGCGCATCGTCTGCAGGATTTCTTCATTGGTCTCGCCCAGGCCCACCATCAGCCCGCTCTTGGTCGGCACGTTGGGATGCGTGGCCTTGAAGTCCTTCAGGAGCTTCAGCGAATGCGCATAGTCGGAACCGGGGCGCGCTTCCTTGTACAGGCGCGGCACGGTTTCCAGGTTGTGGTTCATCACGTCGGGCGGCGCGGCATTGAGGATGGCGAGCGCGCGATCGAGCCGGCCGCGGAAATCCGGGGTGAGGATTTCGATCTTTGTTTCGGGCGACTTCTCGCGCGTCTCGCGGATGCAATCGACGAAGTGCTGCGCGCCGCCGTCGCGCAGGTCGTCGCGATCCACGCTGGTGATGACCACGTACTTCAGCTTCAGCGCGGCGATGGTCTCGGCCAGGTGCCTCGGCTCCTCGGGGTCGAGCGGCAATGGCCGGCCGTGGCCCACGTCGCAGAACGGGCAGCGCCGGGTGCAGAGGTCGCCCATGATCATGAAGGTCGCGGTGCCCTTGCCGAAGCATTCGCCGATGTTGGGGCAGGAGGCTTCCTCGCACACCGTATGCAGCTTGGCCTCGCGCAGGATCTGCTTGATCTCGTAGAAACGCGAGGAGGCCGAACCGGCCTTGACGCGGATCCACGG
>JAEUMZ010000140.1 GCA_016790765.1 Betaproteobacteria bacterium | reverse complement strand
CCCGCGTGAAGCTGGGGCGCGTTGAGGAAGTTTTCTTCCGCGGCGCGCTGGGCGATGACGTGCAGATGTGGCTGGTGTACCCGCCGCAGTTCAAGCGCGGCACGAAGCACCCCGTCCTGCACGTGATCCACGGCGGGCCCTACACCGCGGCCGGCGATACCTTCGGCTATCGATGGAACCCGCACGTGCTCGCCAGCCGGGGCCATGTGGTGGCGATGGTGAACTACCACGGCTCGAGCGGCTTCGGCCATGCGTTCCGCGACAGCATCATGGGCCGCATGGGGCAGCTGGAGTTCATCGACATCGAGGCGGGCACCGACTGGATCCTGGCGCAGCCGTGGGCGGACCGCGCGCGCGTGTTCGCCAGCGGAGGCAGCTACGGCGGTTTCCTGGTGGCGTGGATGAACGGCCACGCCGCGCCGTCGCGCTACCGGGCCTACGTGTGCCACGCGGGCGTGTACGACCGCGCCGCCACCTGGAGTGCCGATTCCTACACGCAGCGCTTCCGTGACTTGCACGCCACCTACTGGGCGGACCCCGCAAAGGTGGCCGCACAAAGCCCCATCACCTTCGCCGCGAACATGCGCACGCCCACCCTGGTCACGCATGGCGCGCTGGACTACCGCGTGCCCGACCACAACGGGCTCGCGTACTACAACACCCTCAAGGCGCGCGGCATCCCGGCGCGGCTGCTGTGGTTTCCGGACGAAAACCACTGGGTGCTCAAGCCCGCCAATGCGCGCCAGTGGTACGGCGAAGTGTTTGCGTGGTTGGAGACGCACGGGAAGTCAGGCGTCGCGAAGCGCAAGCGTTGAGTACTGGCGCGTGAATCGCGCCATCCCCGCATCGATCAATCCGGCACGTCAAAAAGAACGCCGCAGGCCATTCGGCCCGCGGCGCCTTTGACTTCTGCCTGCGAAGCTGCGCTTAGAACGTCTTGCGCAACGTCACGCCGATCGTGCGCGGCTGGTTGGTGGCGAAACCCAGCCGTGCGCGCCCGCCGCGTTCGCGGTCGAAGGACAGCAGCGCCTTCTCGTCGGTGGCGTTGTTGATGTAGAAGGTGGCCGAGAAGCCGCGCTCGAAGTCCATCCCGGCGCTCAGGTTCACCAGGTTGTACTTCGGCAGCTCCAGGTTCACCGTGGTGGACGCGTTTGCCGGCGCGCCCAGGAAGGCCAGCCCGTGCGTGAAGGTACGCGGGTTGTTTTCCTGGTCGGACGGTTGCGTGAAGCGGCTGCCCACGTGCTGCGCCGAGGCGGTGATGTAGGACTCGCGCCCGGCCAGGCTGAAGTAGTAGGTGAAGCTGGCGGTGAAGGAGAGTTTCGGCACCGAGGGCAGGCGGTTGCCTTGGCGGATTCCGCCCAGGACGGCGCCGGTGCCGTCGCGCACGGTGGAATCGAACTCCGATTTCACCGCCGCGCCGGCCAGGGTCAGCTCGATGTTGCCGGTCGGGCGCGCGGTCATTTCCACTTCGATGCCCGACGAATGCGCCTTGGGCACGTTGAACACCACGCGCGAGGAGCAGGAGCCCGCATCCAGGGTGACCTGCAGGTCTGTCATCTTGGTGTAGAACGCCGCCGCGTTGAAGGACAGGCCGGGGCGCTGCATCTTCACGCCCACTTCGTAGTTCCACAGCGATTCATCCGAGAAGCGCTGGTAGCCGCCGAAGATGGCGCGGTCCTGCGCCGTGCACAGGGGAATGTTCAACGGATCGTTGACGCCGCCGAGCCGGAAGCCCTTCGAGGCCTGGGCATTGAAGGTCACCCGGTCCGAGGCCTTGTACGCGAGCAGGAAGCGCGGGTTGAAGCCGTCCGAGCTGGTCTTGTCGAAATTGTTGTTGCCGTCGGAAAACAGGCCGCCGGACTTGAAGGTGCGCTCTTCCTCGTAATCGTAGAAGCGCCCGCCTGCAGTGGCCGTCAACTGCTTGTTCACCTCGTAGTTGATTTCGCCGAACAGCGCCTTCTGCGTGAGGTTGTAGGGCAAGTCCGCGTTGTAGGGCGAATTGAGCGGGAAGCCGTTGGCCACCGCCGCCGAGGTGCCGGCGCCGAAACGCGCGTCGGTGAAGGCGTCGTACCCGGGAGTGGGCAGGCGCTGGGCGTACTTGCGGTCGGTTTCGGAGAAGAACGCGCCGACCAGCCACTGCAGCGCGCCCTTGCCCTTGGAGCCGATGCGCAGTTCCTGCGTGACGCTCTTCAGGTCCGTGGTGTCGTTGAGCCGCGAGGGCAGGTTGACGCCGGCCGTCGGGAAGCCCAGGTCCACGGACACCGAACCGGTCAAGGCGCTGGCATCGCGGCTGACCAGGATGTCGCGCTCGGTCTTGGTGGTCACGGAGGTCAAGTCCCAGGTGCCGTAGTCGATCTTGATGGTTGCGTCGGCGATGGTGGTCGAGTCCTTGAACTTCTCGCGCTGCAGCAGGTATTGCTGGTTTTCCCCAAACGTGATCGGCGGCACCGTGGTGGTGAAGCGGTTGCCGTACAGGTTGTACACCTCCTGGCGGTTGAAGCCCTCCGCGGTCACGCGCTGCGAAATCACGCGCGGCGTGATGGTCACGTCGCGCGTCGGCTTGAAGGTGAACGACAGCCGGCCGCCGGTGCGCTCGCCCTGGTTGACGTCGCTGCCGCCGCCGGGGCCGAGGGCATCGGTCCAGCCGCCGAACTTGGTGTGATACCCCACCACGCGCATGGCCATCGTGTCGCCCAGCGGCATGTTGACCGCCGCCTTCACGCCGCCGCCGGTGCTGCCGTCGGTGATCTTGTTGATGTTGGTCTCGATGGTGCCCTCGGAGACACCGATCTTGGCCTCGGTGGTGATGTAGCGGATGGTGCCGCCGATGTTGCCGGAGCCGTACAGCGTGCCTTGCGGGCCGCGCAGCGTTTCCACGCGCTTCAGGTCGAACAGGTCCAGGTCCGGGGTGAACAGCGAGAGTGAGATCGCCGTCTCGTCCAGGTACACGCCCACCTGTTCCTTCACGCCGGGCTGGTCGCGCACGATCTGCCCGGAGGACACGCCGCGGATCGCCACCTGGCTCTGGCCGGGGCCGAGGTTCTGGATCGCCAGGCCCGCCACGTTGCGGGAGAGATCCTCCAGCGTGACCGCGCCGGACTTGCGGATGTCCTCCTCGGTCTGCGCGTTGATCGAGAACGGCACGTCGCGCAGGGAGGTTTCGCGCTTGGTCGCCGTGACGACGATGCGCTCGATGACTTCGGGGCCGGTCTTGGCCGAAACAGGCTGCTCGGTGGCCGCTTTTTCGGCGGGCTTGGCCTCCTGGGCGTTGGCGACGTGCGCCACGCTGAGCGCCAAACCGGACGGGATCGCCAGCAGGACAGCCTTGGTGAGGGGACGCAGTTTCATCGGGTCATCTCCTGTGTGTTTGTTGTTGGAAATTCACATGCAAGCCGCCGCAATCCTACACCAGCCATGCGGGCCGAAAGGCCTGGAAACGCGATCACGCGGCTGACTGTGGACGCCGCGCAACAGTTAGGCGCCGCAGGCTGTTTTTCAAGGGCTTTCGGCATCAAACCCCAGACCCTGTGCGCCGTTCCAGCCAATATTGCCCCAATCGCCGCACCAGTGCTGGGGTTTGATGGCCTCGTGTGCGCAGCCCGCGTTGCGTCTGCTCGCGTGCCGCAGTACGATGGCGCCACGGGAAACGCACAGGCTCCCGGATCATTGGCGGTGTCCAATCGCCCAAGCGCTGTGCTTCTCTCATGAGGCACATCCATGGACACCGCATCGCATCGCCCCGCCGTCTCCCGCACTTCCTCCACCCCGGCCGCCAAGGTCGCCGTGATTTACCACGGCGATGCCGAACGCCGGCGCAACGCCTCCCCCGAAACCAGCAAGGTGCCGTCGATCTTTCCGGCTCTCGCGGCCGTGGGCCTCGAAGGCGTGCCGGTGGTGTATCACGACGATGTTCGCGACCTGGTACGCGAGCAGCTCCGCACCCTGCAGGCCGCACTGGTGTGGGTGAACCCGATCGAGCAGGGGAGCGATCGAACGCACCTGGACGCCCTGTTGCGCGAGGCCGCCGCGCACGGCGTGTATGTGAGCACCCATCCGGACACGATCCTCAAGCTCGGCACCAAGCAGGTGCTGGTCGATACGCAGGCGATGTCATGGAGCGCGCCGGGGACGCAGGTGTATCGCACGCCGGATGAATTGCGCGCCGCGCTGCATACGCACGGGGCAATGGGAGCGACGCGCGTGCTCAAGCAGTATCGCGGCCACAGTGGCATCGGCATCTGGAAGGTGGAGCCGGAATCTGCGGCCTCCGGCGCCGGCCCAAGTGTGCGGGTGCGCGAAGCCCCGCGCGGCAGTGTTGAACAGGTGCTCTCCATCGATGCGTTCGTCGAGCGCTGTGCCGAGTATTTCGCCGGCGCCGGCCGCATGATCGACCAGCCCTACCAGCCGCGCCTGCCGGAAGGCATGACGCGCTGCTACCTGGTGCACGACCGGGTGGAAGGTTTCGGGCACCAGGCGGTGAATGCGCTCTGCCCCGCGCCGGCCGGCGCGCCGCGCGATGCCTTTCCGCCCACCACCCAACGCCTGTACTCGCCGCCGGACTACCCGGCGTTCCAGGCCCTGAAGCGTCAGCTCGAAACCGAATGGCTCCCGCAGCTCATGGCCATGTTCCACCTCACACCCACGGACCTGCCCGCCCTGTGGGACTGCGATTTCCTGCTCGGCGAAAAAAACGCCGACGGCACGGATCGCCACGTGCTGTGCGAGATCAACGTCAGCAGCGTGTCGCCTTTTCCGGAATCGGTGCTGGCGCCATTGGCGCGGGCGGTGCGGGCGCGGGTTGATGCGCGACGGTAAGCATGGGTGCCCGAAGCCAGGTCACCCACGAAGATCGCCTCGCGCCGCCTCCGCCTTGCGCAGCTTGAAGAGGGTGCGCAGGTTGACGATCGGCCTGGTGCTACGATGGGCTCCCATCGCCCACCCAAGGACCCGCCATGCCCCTCGACAAAATCCTCTACACCGCCCATGCCACGTCCACCGGCGGCCGCGACGGCCGCGCGATCTCGTCCGACGGCCAGCTGGACGTGAAGCTCACGCCGCCGAAGGAAATGGGCGGCTCCGGCGCACCCGGCACCAACCCGGAGCAGTTGTTCGCCGCCGGCTATTCCGCGTGCTTCATGGGCGCCATGAAGTTCGTGGCCGGCAAGGAAAAGATCGCGCTGCCGGCGGACGCCTCGATCACCGGCCACATCAGCATCGGGCCGATACCCACCGGCTTCGGCATCGCCGCGGAGTTGGCGATTTCGCTGCCCGGCATGGACCGCGCCGCCGCGCGGGCGCTCATCGACCAGGCGCACCAGGTGTGCCCGTATTCCAACGCCACGCGCGGCAACATCGACGTGACGCTCACGCTGGTGTGATGTCTTGACCCACATGCCGGCGGCTTGTGTTGGATGAGGCGCCATGAGGTGCAGGAGACTTGATGCAACTTGATGGCGTGAGTCCTTTGCGAGATCTCAACGGGGCACTTCCCGCTTCGGAAAAGGGGGAAGTGCCCGGCAACGAGCACACTTCCTCCATGCGATGCCGATTTGAGGCGTGTCCCGGCCCATCAGGCGTCTACTCATCAAACGGCCAGAGCGGCCGCGGCATGTTGCGATAGGTCAGCGACTTGAAATCGCGCGAGGCCGTCCCCGGGCTGCCCATGTAGATCACCTTCTTCGCCAGCGGCGCGAACGCGGCGTGGAAGTGCTGCATGGATTTGACGATGATGAGGCGCTTGGCCGCGAGGTCGATGCAGAACTGCGTGAACACTTCGGTGCCATAGGCCTGCGTGCGCAGCGTGTTGAGCACGATGCCGATCGGCCCGCCCGCCTGGCCCGCCACCGCGATGCTCACGTGCGCCGCATCGCCCATCGACGTCGGCAAGCCACCGAACATCATGCTCGCATTGCGCTGCAGCCCCTCCACCGTCACCGTGGCGTCGAGCGGCGGGCCGGAGTCCGGGCCGACCTTGCCGCCGATCCGGAGTTGCAGCGTCGCGCCCACGCCGGCGGCAAAGCAGAACTCAGTGGCGACCGGGTCCCATAGCGGGCCGAGGACGGCGTTGCCGATGCCGCGCGCGATCAGCGCGTGCAGCAGGAACGTGGCGTCGCCGGCCGCGCCCGCACCGGGATTGTCGGCCGTGTCGGCAATCACCACCGGACCGCCGGTGACGGCCAATGCCTCCGCCAGCGCCTGTTCGAGCGGCGGGTGGTCCGCGGTGGTCTGGCCGCGCGCCGCGATCACCTGTTGCCCGATCTCGGCGGCCAGCCGTTCGGCCAGTGGCCGGTCGTTGTCGGTCACCACCCACACCTTGGCCCCGTTCTCCGGCACATCACCCCAGGGAAATCCGTGGCCGATGGACACCGACAGCACGCCGGGCCGTTTTTCCATCGCCTTCGCCTGCGCGACGATGGATTTCATCGGCTCGCGCGTGGTGTGCATCTGGTCGATCATGCGGCAATCGAACACCGCGGTAACCGGTCTGATTCTCTTGGCCGCTGCGGCAACACACAGGTCCACCAGTTCGAATGCGCGCTCCATGATGTCGGTGTGCGGATACTCCTTGAATGCCACCAGCAGGTTGCTCTCGCGCACCATGGTTTCCGTGAAGATGCAGTGCAAATCGAGTTCCGCGCCGATCACCACGTCGGGTCCGACCATCGCGCGCACGCGCTTCAGCATGTCGCCCTCGCAGTCGTCGTAGCCCTCCGCGATCATCGCGCCGTGGATGCCGAGGATCACCAGGTCCACCGGCAACGAAGCTTTCAGGTCCGCGAGCATCTCGTCGCGCATCGATTCGTACGCCGCGCGCGTGGTGCGCGCCCCCGGCATCGCGAACGCGCACAACCCCTGCACGATCTGCCAGTCGCGGTTGCCTTCGCGCTTTCGTTCCTTCAGCGCCCACAAGGGTGCGGTGAACAGGTTGGGGCCCTCGCCATGCTCGCCGGCGCGCGCCAGGAAGCACGATGCGTACGCCTCGATCCCGGTGGGGATGGGCGAGAAGGTGTTGGTTTCAGTGGCGATGCCGCCGAAGAAGATTTTCATGG
>JAEUMZ010000133.1 GCA_016790765.1 Betaproteobacteria bacterium | reverse complement strand
GGAGCACGGCCGCAACATCACCGACGAACAGATCAAGGCCTGCGCGGCGACCGGCGGTGTGGTGTGCGTGTCCGGCGTGTCGTGGTTCCTGGGCAGTGCACATCCATCCGCCGGCGACCTCGCGCGGCATGCGGCGTACGTGGCGGACCTGGCCGGCGTCGAGCACGTGGGCATCGGCACCGACATCAGCTTTCACCAGGCCGGCCTCGACGACAGACCACCCGGGGAATTCGATCCGGGCTACTGGTGGCCGAAGTCGGCGGGGTATGACCGTGCATTGAATGATGCAGCGTATGTGCCAGTGGGGGTGTGGGGCGAGTTGCGCGCGGCGCTGGCGCGTGCCGGCCTGCCGGATTCGGCAGTGGCCGGCATCATGGGGGGCAACATGGAACGCGTGGCGCGCCAGGTTTGGAGCCCGCAATGATCTACGCCGGTGGCTGTCACTGCGGCCGCATCCAGTTCGAAGTCGAAGCACCCGAGGACCTCGAGGTCGAGGACTGCAACTGCTCGCTGTGCCGCATGAGCGGGTTCCTGCACCTGATCGTGCCGCAATCGAAATTCCGATTGGTGAAAGGCGCAGAGTCGCTCGCCACCTACACCTTCAATACCGGCGTGGCCCGGCACCACTTCTGCAAGGTCTGCGGCGTGAAGTCGTTCTACATCCCGCGCTCGAACCCGGATGGCGTGGATGTCAATGCGCGCTGCCTCACCACCGCGCCGCGGTCGATGAAGGTGGTGCCGTTCGATGGCGTCAACTGGGAAGCCAGTGCGCCGGCCCTTGCGCACAAGAGCCGTGCGTAAGGCAGGGACGGGCCCCGCACGGCCCCGGCGCCGCCGCATCGGCGCACCTTATGGACGGACCTGGACGTGCCAGCGACACCATGCAACCCGCCCCAAGCAGATCACGAGGGTGACCAGTGTGCCGAGCAGCGCGGCAAACTTGATTGACGAGGCAATGGGTGCGAGGACCATTGCCCAATCGGGAGGCGACGCCACCATCGCCGTGCAAAGGGCCAGCAGCGCGTTTTCCAGGCATTCGGCAACGAACAACGCCCAAGGGGCGCGCGGCATCCAGCGCCGTGCCCACGCGGCCGGCGCCCCCCGGCCAAGGGACCAGCGCACCATGCCAAGCGCCGCCCAGGCCGTGAGGGCCGCCATCAAGGTGTCGAGGGCCTGGAAGCGGATGTACGCCGCGCGCCCGGCCACCCCGAGGCGATCCGTCTGGCGGGCCAGCTGCGAGGACGTGTAAGCCGGTGACTCCTCCAGCAGCGCCGTACGGCCGCTGTTCGTCAACGTGGCATATGGCCCGAAGTGAAAAATCGCGGCGCCCAGTGCCAGCCATACCAGCACACGGATGCATGCCGCCCGGCCATTGATGCCCGCGGCGCCCGTGCTCATCGGGTGCGCACCAGGCGTTGCGGGGTGCCCGGCTGGCGGCGGACCTCGCCCTTGACTTCAAGATCCAGCTTGACCGTGGTGACATACCAAGACACCGATCCGAGCGTGCGCAACTCTTCCGGGCCCAGCTGCCGGCGCACCGCGTCGGGCAGGTCGATGAATCGCATGCCATCCCCGTCTCGCGGCAACACATCGAGGATGGCGCGCCTCACGCATGCGTGCTTCCAAGCCTCGATCGCCACCGGTGCCTTGCCGGGCGTGGGTGTCTTGCACACCACCTGTGCCGAGCGCTGCGGTTGACTGCCTGTCCGGCCCATCGTGCTGCTCCTCGCGGGCGCGCCAAGAACCTGGCGGCGCCTGTCGATTGCAGGCTAACATCGCGCCATTGGTCGAACAATCAGAATGATTCGATGAATTATGCAAAATATTCCGAATAATCTGACACTGCGTCACCTGCGTGCCTTTGTGCGCCTTGCGGAGCGCCAGTCGTTCGTGGAGGCGGCACGGTCCCTCCATTGCACGCCCTCGGTGCTCACGGAGAACATCCAGCAACTGGAGCAGGCATTGGGCGCCCGGTTGTTCGACCGCACCACACGCAAAGTGGCGATCACCGAGGTGGGGCGCGGGTTCCTGGCCGACACCGCGCGCATGCTCGACGCGTTGGAGGAATCGGTAGCCAACGCGCGCGCGCATGCGGCGGGTTTGCGCGGCAGTGTGCGCGTGGTGGCCATTCCTTCCATCATGCAGGTCCTGGTGCTTCCCGCCGTTGAGGCCTTTTCCCGCCTGTATCCCGACGTTCGGCTGCACCTTACGGAGGCGCGTGGCCTGGCACTGAGTCACGCCGTGCGCGACGGTCATGCGGACATCGGCTTCGGCGGCATGTTGCACCCGGTGGTCGGGGTGCGGTCAACGGCACTCTTTCACGATGAACTGGGCCTGATCGCGCCGCGCGACCATCCCCTCCTGCGGCTGCGCGCGTTGGACTGGGGACACCTGGCGGGCGCACGCATCGCGGTGCTGGCGGGCGACGAGGTGACCCGCGCATTGCTCAGGCAGGTACCCGACGCGCCGCCCGCCTTGTTCGATCCGCGATTCGAAGTCAGTTCCAATGAAGCGCTGGCCGGCCTGATTGAACGCGACATGGCCGTTGCCATCCTGAGCGCGATGTCATCGCACCATCCAGCCTTTGCGCGGCTCGCTTTTCGGGCGGTGGGCCGGCCGCCGCTCCAGCGCGCCATGTGCCTGCAGGTCCACGAGCAACGGTCGCTGCCGGCTTCCGCCGAGGCCTTGGCGGGAAAGATCCGCGAGCAGGTGTCGCAATTGCCCCTTCGGCGGCGGGCGGGGAACCGGCGTCTGGTGCGCAGCGCGCGGGATGACCGCGCCTGACCCGATCGTTCGCAGGCCCGGGCCTGCGTTCAATGCCGGCGCGTAGTACGCCTATCCGCGCCCGCGCCCGGAAGATCGTCGCGTCGACGGCTTGTTGTGCCCCGTCCCCAACGGATTTCCAAACCGCCGCACATTGCCCGGCGTGGCAGGCTTCGGTGCCGCGCTCTTGGCCTGCGGTTTGCCGCGCCCGCCGCCCGCGCCACTGCGACCCTGCCCCGGCCGATGTCCCTGCGAGCGCAACTGGATCGGCTCCGGTTTCGCGTGCGGATCGGGTTCGAATCCGGGGATGACTTCCTTCGGGATCTCGCGCTTGATCAGCCGCTCGATGTCGCGCAGGAATTGCGCCTCGTCGATGCACACCAGCGACACCGCCTCGCCCGGGTTGCCGGCGCGGCCGGTGCGGCCGATGCGGTGCACGTAGTCCTCGGGGACGTTGGGCAGGTCGTAGTTCACCACGTGCGGCAGCTGGTCGATGTCGATTCCGCGCGCGGCGATGTCGGTGGCCACCAGCACCTGCAGTTCGCCGGTCTTGAATTCGGCCAGCGCCCGCGTGCGGGCACCCTGGCTCTTGTTGCCGTGGATCGCCAGCGTGGGGATGCCGTCCTTGACCAGCAGTTCCGCCAGGCGGTTGGCGCCGTGCTTGGTGCGCGTGAACACCAGCACCTGGAACCAACGGTGCTGCTTGATGAGGTGCGAAAGGAGTTGCCGCTTCTTGTCGCGATCCACCGGGTGGATCTTTTGCGCCACGATGTCGGCGGTGGCGTTGCGGCGCGCCACTTCGATCAGCGCCGGGTTGTTGAGCAGGCTATCCGCGAGCTTCTTGATGTCGTCCGAAAAGGTGGCCGAGAACAGCAGGTTCTGGCGCTTCGGCGGCAAGAGCTTCAACACGCGCTTGATGTCGTGGATGAAGCCCATGTCGAGCATGCGGTCGGCCTCGTCGAGCACCAGGATGTCGACCTTGCGCAGGTCCGCCACGCCCTGGCCGTGCAGATCCAGCAGGCGCCCCGGCGTGGCGACGAGGATGTCCACGCCGCGCCGCAGCGTGGAGATTTGCGGGTTGATGCCCACGCCGCCGAAGATCACCGCGGAAGTCAGGCCGCTGTACTTGCCGTACACGCGCACGCTTTCCTCCACCTGCGCGGCGAGTTCGCGCGTGGGGGTGAGGATCAGCGCGCGGATCGGTCGCGGGCCGTGCGGGCGTGGGCCGGCGGACAGGCGCTGCAACATCGGCAACACGAAGCCGGCCGTCTTGCCGGTGCCGGTCTGCGCGCCGGCCAGCAGGTCGCCGCCGTTGAGGACGGCGGGGATGGCCTGCGTCTGGATGGGGGTGGGGATGGTGTAGCCGTGTTCCGTGACGGCACGCACGAGGGTCTCGGACAGCCCGAGGGATGCGAAGGACATGATGGATTTGGAAAAAGTGTCGGCCTGCCGTTTCCAGGAAGGAAACGCCAGTCGGAGGCAAACGGGGGGAGGAACAGCCGGGAGGCGGTCGCGACAGGACTGGAGCGAATCGCGGGTGGCGGCATTATCTCACGGCGGTCGCGGAAGCTGGTGATCGGCGTTCATCAACGACTGGAGAAACCCCCCTCCATCCCCCTTTTTCAAAGGGGGAAGTGGACACCCTGGCTTTGCACGAAGGTCACCCTGTCGCGCGATCTCAGGCGGGCACGTCCCCCTTTGGAAAAGGGGGATGGAGGGGGATTTGAAGATGGCCGATCGACGACACCTACCATCGCCCAAACGACATCACCTCAAAAACTCACCTCCGTCTTCACCACGAACTGCCGCGACTTCACATCCCCTGCGCGATCCAGCGGGAAGGCGACATCCAGGTGCAGCACATTGGCGAACGCGGCACGATCGACCGCGAGGCGCAGGCCCACGCCAAAGTCGCGCAGTGTGCCGCCGTTGATGCGGTTCTGGTAGTCGCCGCCCCAGGCGCGGCCCACGTCGAAGTAGGCGGCGGCCCCGACGCGCAGCAGGCGAAACGGATACCACTCCGAGTAATAGCGTTGCTCCACCGACAGCAGTGCACGCTTGGTGCCGGTCTGGTAGCGCGCCGGATAGCCGCGCAAGCCGTTCTGGCCGCCCTGCAGGAACTGGTCCGCGGCGCCGCCGCCGTGCACCGACTGCAGCGAGCCGCCGGCGTAGAGCAGCCAGTGCCGGGTTTGCGGCATGAACCAGCGAAAGCTTGCACCGAACTGGTCGAGCATGTCGCCCGTGGTTCCGATGCGCCGGTCCCATTGCAGCGTGGCAAGCAGGTTCTGGTCGGCGCCGGGTGCAAAGCCGCGCGACACCGCCGCGCCGCCGATCAGCGCATCCTTGCTCGATCCCAGGCTGTCCATCGCGTAGCCGAACCATGCGCGCGCGTTCACGCCCAGGGCCAGGAACTCGTCGCGGCCGATCTGGTTGCGATTGCGCAACTTCACGAAGCGGTCCTCGATCCACTGCGCCTCGAGGTACGGCGCACGCGATCGGGTGCCGGTGGGCAGCCGAATCGGCGCCGGCTTGCCGGGCTCCAGCGCATAGCGGTGGTCGATGGCCTGGACGCCGGCGATCCAGCGCGTGGCCCAGCCGTCCACCAGCCCGCGCGACAGCCCGCCGAACGCGGATGTGGTGTGCGAGACGTGCCGGTACTCCGCCGCCGTCTCGCCTTCCTGGTACAGGGTGTCGATGCGGTCGTTGCGGTCGGTGCTGGCGCCGGCCGCCCAGCGCGTGTCCAGCGCGTAGAACGGTCGCACCACGGAGGCGGCGCGGCGCGCGCCGTCGTCGAAGCGGCTCCACAGGGCGTTGATCTCGGTCCAGCCGTCGAACGCCTTGCTGTATCCGGCCTCCACCAGCGTGCCCTTGCGCTCCGAATCGCGGCGCGCGGCGATGCCGACGCGCAACCCGGTGCCGAGGAAGTTGAACTCGGTCAGCTCGATGCTGGTCTTGCGCGTCCCGCCGGTGGAGGACACGCTGCCGCCGAACGTCAACGACCAGGCGTCCTTGGTGTTGATCTCAATGTCGGCCGCGCCGTCGGCGATGTTCACGGCGCGGATCGCGACATCGTGGATGTAGCTCTTTTCGCGCAGCAGGCGCTCGGTCTCCTCGATCTTCTGCTTCGAGACCCGCTCACCGGCGCGGAACAGCAGTGCCGCCTCGATCAGCGCGGGGCGCGTGGTGATGTGCAGCGTGTTCACCCAGCCGAACGCGCGGTTGTTCTCCTTCGGGTCGCTGAGGTCGAATATGTTGCCCGCGTTCACGCGCACGCTGCGGATCACCACGCCCTGCGCTTCGAGCGCGGCGAAATCGGTGGACCACCCGGGCGGCCCCTGTGCCACGGCAGGGGCCGCGGCAAGCGCGGCGCACGCGACCAGCCATTGCAGGGCGCGGGCGGTCAACGACGCGTGGGTTCGAGGAGACATGGGCCGGGCCGGTTGCAGGGACATCCATTGTAGCCAGCGCGCGATCGAATCTCGCAGCGCGGGCCGTCCGGACGGTAGCATGGCGGCATGTCCACGCCCGGCCCGAGTTTCACCGCCTGCCCCAAGTGCGCCCACGCGCCGCTGCCGGCCGACCAATCGCTGCCCGCCGCGTGCCCGGCGTGTGGATTGATCCTGGCCAAATTCGGCGCCGCACCGCCGCCGCGCCGCGCGGTGGACAGCGAACCCGCGGACGATGCGCCGGGCCGCATCGGGCAGTTCATCGCGCTCGCCACGCACGTGCCCGCACGCGTCGATCCGGTGGCGTTCTGGGTGCGCGCGGCGCTGCTGGCGCTGTTTGCGCTCTGGGGGCTGCGCCTGATCGCGATGGACTACCAC
>JAEUMZ010000129.1 GCA_016790765.1 Betaproteobacteria bacterium | reverse complement strand
ACGGTGTGGCCCGCCAGGATTGGAACGTGCGCGGTGTGCCCGCCACCTTCGTGATCGATCGCCAGGGGCGCGTCCGGTACACGATCGTCGGGCAGGTGGATTTCGCGGACGCCAAGGTGGAGCAACGCATCGTCGCCCTGTTGCCCAAGCCGCGCAAACCGGCGAAGCCGGCGCCCTGATCAAGCGATCGAGACCTTGCTTTCGCCGGCAAGGATGTGGCCGACTTCCGCGGCCTGCGCAAAGCCCTCATCCCGGAAGATCGCCAGCACGTCGTTCACGGCCTCCGCGGCGCAGGCCACCAGCAGACCGCCGGAGGTTTGGGGATCGGTCAGCAAATTGCGCTCGGCATCGCCCAACGCAGCGTCGAGAAGCACGTCGTGCCCATAACCTGCCCAGTTGCGGCCTGAGGCCCCGGTGACGTTGCCATGCGCCGCCAGCGCCAGCGCGCCCTCAATGACGGGCAACCTGCCGAACGCCACGCGCGCACCCACCCGCGATCCGCGGCAGATTTCCAGCAGGTGTCCGGCAAACCCGAAACCGGTGACATCCGTGAGGGCGTGGACGCCGGGCAGTCGACCCAGGCGGATGCCCGGCGTGTTGAGCTGGGTGGTGGCGGCGATCATGGCGGCGTACCCCGCCGCATCGAGCCGCTCTTTCTTGAGTGCCGCGGAAAGGATGCCCACGCCCAGGGGCTTGCCGAGGATCAGCCGGTCCCCGGGCTGTGCCCCGGCATTGCGCTTCAGATTGCGCGGATCGACGATGCCGATGGCGACTAGCCCATAGATGGGCTCCACGGAATCGATGGTATGGCCGCCGGCGATGGGGATGCCTGCCTCGCGGCAGACGGCCTCGCCGCCGTCGAGGATTTTCCGGATGGTCTCCAGGGGAAGCGTGTTGACCGGCATGCCCACCACGGCGAGGGCGAACAATGGCGTGCCGCCCATCGCATAGATGTCCGAGATCGCGTTGGTCGCGGCGATGCGCCCGAAGTCGAACGGGTCGTCGACGATCGGCATGAAAAAATCCGTGGTGGCGACGATCGCCTGGGTATCGTTGACCTGGTAGACCGCCGCATCGTCCGAGGTCTCGATGCCCACCAGCAGCGCCTTGGGCAGCACCGGATTGCCGGACTTGGAAATGATCTGCTGCAGGACCGCGGGCGCGATCTTGCATCCGCAACCGCCGCCATGCGAAAGTGATGTCAGGCGCGGGACGGCGTGCACCGGATCGTTGGGGGCATTCATGGGTTCCTTGTCCTAGCAGGTGTTGCGCGCGGCCGGGCGCGCCCAAGGCCGGATTGTATGACTGCTTTCGGTTCCAGCAGCGAGCTCAGCAGCCGATGGAGGGCATTGCGCTCGGTTTGCGGGTCGAACAGTCCTGCGCGAGCCCGGATCGCGCGGTCGAGCGGTGCCAGGAGCGAATGGTCGGCGGCAAATCGCTCGAGCATGCGCGCGAGCGCCCGCGCGTCGTTCCATTCGAAGTACCCCGGATAGCCGGCGCCCAGCATGCCCACGTTTCCGGAGATCTTCGACGCCAGCACGGCGGTGCCGGCAGTGACAGCTTCGGCGATCGCGTTGGCGCCGCCTTCCACCTGCGAGGGATGGATCAGCAAGTGCGCGCGGCGGATCGCCTGCCGCGCCTGCGCATGGGGAAGCGCGCCCAGGTAGCGGTAGCGGGGTGCTCGACCGGCCAGCGCCCGCGCTTGTGCGGCCAGGCCGGCATCCAGCGGCGCGCCGACATGGTCGATGCGCACCGGCGCGCCGGGCGCGAGTTGCGCCACGGCGTCAAAAATGGTCTGCGGCGATTTCTCTTCGCGCAAATGGCCCACCACCACGCATTTGAGCAATCGCGCGGGCCGCTTCGCGGGCGTGAGGGTCCGGCACGACTGGTGGATGACGTACGTCTTTCGGCGCGCCGCTGCCGGCAGGCGGTCCAGCGCCCCTTCCTGCAGCACGACCAGCGCGTCCGCCAATTTCAGCGCCTGCCGCGCATCCGGGTCGTCCGGCAGGTCGCGATAGGCGTCGGTGCCGGTCAGGACCACGACCAGCGGCCGCTGTGGCGCCGCGGCGCGAAAGGCCGCGATGGACGGAAAGCTGCGGCGCGCATGCAGCGCGATCAGTGCGTCGCAATCCGGCGCCTGCCCGGGCCACTGCGCTTGTACAATCGCGTGGAACTTTCCCGAGAGCATGTGCTGCCAGCGGTCCGCGGTCCTCCAGTTGCCGTTGTTGGCGTCGGCAAGGGCGGGGGAGACGATGACCACGCGGGGTTTCATGTTGGCCCATTCTGTCAGATTGGATGTCGATCGATGAACGCGGCCGTCGAGGCGGGCGGCCTTCCCGCCACGCGCGAGGCGATCCAGTCCGCGTTGCGGAGCGCGCGCAAGCGCACGTTCGAGGTGTATGAGGGCCTGCCGGAGAGCTACTGGATACCCGCGCGCTTTCCGTACCTGGACACCGTGAACCCGCCGTTGTGGGAGCTTGCGCACATCGGCTGGTTCGCCGAGTTCTTTGGCCTGCGTTGGCGGCACGACGATCGCGAAGGCCGGCGCGTTGCGTCCGTTTGGGAGGGCGCGGATGCCTTGCTCGATTCGCGCATTGTTCCCCATCGCGAGCGCTGGACGCGTGACTATCCGCCCAAGGCGCAGTTGCTCGATTACATGGCCGAAACCCTGGAACGCCTGATCCTGGCCCTGGACGATGCTGGCGAGGAAGGCCTGGCCCGCGCACGCCTGGTGCTGCTGCATGAGGACATGCACGCGGAAGCCCTGCTGATGACGCTGGCGACCTTGAACCTGCCGCTGCCCGCGACGGTCGTCCGCGCGCCGGCGGGCGTGGAGCAGGGCGACCTCGACTTCGCCGGCGGAACGCACGAGCTGGGGGCGGGCGACCGGGCGTTTCGATTCGACAACGAGTGTCCACCACGGCGCGTCGATGTTTCACCGTTCCGGATTTCATCCGGCCCGGTCGGCGCGGAGGCGCTCGAGGCGTTTCGGCATAGCGCGGAGTTTGGCGCGCCGCAATGGTGGGGGGAGGATGGCGCCGCGTGGCGCGCGCGTGCATCGGATGCGCGCGCCCAGCAGGCCGGGCATGCGGCGATGCATGTGTCCTGGTACGAGGCGCGTGCCTATTGCCGCTGGGCACGCAGGCGCCTGCCCAGCGAGGCGGAGTGGGAGTTCGCCGCGACGCATTCGGCCTCGTTCCGCGCCAGCTGTGGCCAGGTCTGGGAATGGACGGATTCGCCGTTCATGCCCTATCCCGGGTTCGAGCCCGGGGTGTATGCGGAGTATTCACAACCCTGGTTTGGCGACCACACCGTGTTGCGTGGGGGTTCGTTCGCGACAGTGGATCGCCTGCGCTATCCGCAATACCGCAATTTTTACCGGCCCGAGCGATCGGACATGTTCTGCGGGTTCAGGACCTGCGCACTCTAGCGGCGTGCCCTGCCGCCTACCGGCCCCGCGCTGCAGGCCATATGGCCCGCCAATGTCGCGCAATGTCAATCCGCCGGCACACCCAGACACCCGATGCGCGCTGCACGTGATCAAGGAACCGCTGGAACGCCCGGAATCGGCCCGGCCGGGCCAGCAGGCGGCAGTGCATGCCGATGGACATCATGCGTGGGGTTTCGTCTCCCTCCAGGCAAAGGAAGTCGAAGCTGTCCTTGAGGTATTGGTAGAAGTCCTCGCCGGTGTTGAACCCCTGCGGCGTGGCGAAGCGCATGTCGTTGGCATCCAGCGTATAGGGCACCACCAAGTGGTCCACGGTGCGGCCATCCGACGTGCCGACTTTCGCCCAGAACGGCAGCTCGTCGGCGTAGGAATCGCTGTCGTATTCATAGCCGCCGTGCTCCACCACCAAGCGGCGCGTATTGGGGCTGTCGCGGCCGGTGTACCAACCCAGCGGCCAGGCGCCGTGGGTCATGCGGCGGATGGTTTCGGTGCCCAGGCGCACATGCTCTGCCTCGGTGGCGGCATCGACGTTCTGGTAGTGGATCCAGCGCCAGCCGTGGCAGGCGATTTCGTGGCCCAGCTCCATGAAGGCCGCCGTGGCCTCGGGGTTGCGCTCCAGCGCCATGCCGACGCCAAACACGGTCAGCGGCAACTGGCGGCGCTCGAACTCGCGCAAGATGCGCCATACGCCCACGCGCGAACCGTACTCGTACACCGATTCCATCGTGAGGTGCCTCGCCGGATAGGCTTGCGCGCCGATGATCTCGGACAGGAACTGCTCGGAACCCGCGTCGCCGTGCAGCACGCAGTTTTCCCCGCCTTCCTCGTAATTGAGCACGAACTGCACCGCCAGCCGCGCGCCGCCGGGCCATTGCGCCTGCGGAGGATTGCGGCCGTAGCCGATGAGGTCGCGCGGGTAGGCGCCGTCCGTGCTCACGCCGCCCCCAGCAACTCGGCCAGCGCCAGCGCCACCGTTTCGGTCGCGCCGTACAAGTCGGTCAAGCGGATGTTCTCGTCCGCGCGGTGCCCGTTGGCTTCCTCGAGCGTGCGCGGGCCGCAGCCGTACAGCACGATGGGAATGCCGGCCTCGCTGTAATGCCGGGCATCGGTGTAGATCGGCACGCCGCCGGTTTCCAGCTCGATGCCGAAGGCGGCGCGCGCACCGTTGCGCAAGGCCAAGACCAGGCGCTCCTGCCCCGGAAGGGGAATGAACGGGCGCGCCAGCAGCACGCGCCGCACGTTGACGCTGATCCCGGCCTGACGCAGCGCGGAGAGCTCGATCATCTGTTTCAGTTCGCGCTCGGCGCTGGCGGCATCCTCGGAAGGATTGATGCGCCGGTCGAGGCGGAACACCACGCGGTCGGGCACCACGTTGGTGTTGATGCCGCCCTCGATCAAGCCCACCACCAGCGTCGGATGGCCGATGCCGGCGATGGTGGAATGGATGCGCGCCAGTGCCTTCCGGTATTCGTACAGGTCGGTGAGGATCGCGTTGGCCGCTTCCAGCGCATCGATGCCACGCTCGGGCATGGCCGCGTGGCCGGATTTGCCGATGACTTCGACTTCCAGATGCAGGCAGCCATTGTGCGCGGTGGTGATCGAATAGGAAAACCCGGCCCCGATGGCGAGGTCGGGTGTCGACAGCTTGTGGTCCAGCAGCCATTTCGGGCCGATCTCGCCGCCGGTTTCCTCGTCATAGGTGAAGTGCAGCTCGACGGCGCCGTTGAGCGGAGCCTTCAGTTCCCTGAGCGCCAGAAGCGCGTAAGCGTAGGTGGCGAAATCGGATTTCGACACCGCCACGCCGCGGCCGTACATCTTGCCCTCGCGGACTTCACCGCCGTAGGGATCAGTACTCCAGCCCAGGCCCGGCGGCACCACGTCGCCGTGGGCATTGAGCGCGATGGTGGGGCCGCCGGTGCCGAACTTCTGGCGGACCACGAGGTTGGTGCAGGAAATCATGCCGTTGGCCTTCACCGTGTCTTCCGGCACCGGATGGCGCTCGACCGAGAAGCCCAGGCCTTCGAGCAGTTGCGCGGTGCGTTGCGCATGCGCCGCACAGTCCCCGGGCGGATTGTCGGACGGCACTTTCACCAGCTCGGTGAGGAAGCGGGTCTGGGCGTCGCGCCGGGCGGCGAGCCACGCCTTCAGGGCAGCGGCATGGGAATCGTTCATGGTCAGGTCCTGGAAGGATTGAAGTGTTCGATGAAACGCAGCAACACGCGCGCACCTGTTTCCACGTCCGCTGCCGTCACCGCCTCGGCCGGATTGTGGCTGATGCCGCGTTCGCAGCGCAGGAACAGCATGCCGATGTCGGTGAGATCAATCATCGCCATGCCGTCGTGTCCGGCGCCGCTGGGCAGGCGGCGGACCGCGATGCCCTCGGCGGCGATGGCGGCGCCGATCTGGTCCATCAGCCAAGGGGCGCAAGCGGCGACTTTGCCCTCGTGGGTCTTGCGGGTGGCGATGGCAACGTTTCTTCGTGCGGCAATGGCGGCAAATTCCGCGAGCGCGTCCTCGACCGCGGCCACGCGGTCGGCATCCACCGGCGCGCGCACATCGACCGTGAAGCGCACCTTGCCCGGCACCACGTTGACCGCACCGGGCAGGCATTCGAGTTTTCCCACCGTGCCGACCAGGCTGCGGCCGTCGTCGTGCCCGCGCCGCGCGCGGCGCTCCACGGCCAGCACGCACTCGGCGGCCGCGGCCAGCGCGTCCTGGCGAAGGTCCATCGGCACCGTACCGGCGTGCCCGGCGAATCCGTCGACTTCGATGGCGAGGCGCGTGGCGCCATTGATGGCGGTCACCACGCCGACTGGCAATCCTTCTGCTTCCAGCACCGGACCCTGTTCGATGTGCAGCTCCACGTAGGCCAGCAGTTCATCGCGCCGGCGCGCGGCCTCGCCGATTTTCGCCGGGTCAAGGCCGAAGTGTTTCAGTGCCTCGCGCATCGTCACGCCGCTGGCATCCACCGCGTCCAGCGATTCGGGCTTGAAGGTACCGGCCACGGCACGGCTGCCCAACAGCGTCGCGTTGAAGCGCACGCCTTCCTCGTCGGAAAAGCCCATGACTTCGATGGCAAACGGCAGGCGCACGCCGCGCGCGTTGAGGTCGGCCACGCACTCGATGGCGGCAATGACGCCGAGCATGCCGTCGTACTGGCCGGCGTCACGCACGGTATCCAGGTGCGAGCCGAGCATCAGGCACGGCTGGCCCGGCGTGGCCGCCTCGTAGCGGCCGATGCAATTGCCCAGTGCGTCGAGGCGTGCGGCCATGCCGGCCTCGCGCATCCAGCCCAATACCAGGTCGTTGGCCTGCCGCTGCTCGGCGGAGAGAAACACGCGCGTCAATCCATCGGCCTGCTCCGAACAGCGGGCCAGTGCCTCACAGCGCTCGAGGATGCGCGTCGCAAAGTTTGACGTCATGCGCGTCCTCGTTTTGGCAACTGAGCCGGTTCACCCAGGATGTGCGTGGCGGCTACGTTGCGTTCATCGCCCATCATCATCAACGCGAACAGGCGTTCGTCGATCGTGCGCGCGGTGTCCATGCGGCAGCGCATTTCGGGTGTGGCATTCCAGTCCAGCACCACGAAGTCCGCTTCCTTGCCGGGCAGGAAGTTGCCGATGCAGTCCTCCAGGTGCAGGGCACGCGC